>JAAUUM010000121.1 GCA_012031565.1 Synechococcaceae cyanobacterium SM2_3_2 | reverse complement strand
AACGTTATGTGTGATCGGTGTCCCAAGTGCCCGAATCTGTTTGGTTAATGAGGAGAAAAAATGAACGGAAAATCTTTGAAGTGGCTGCAAAAGTCACTTAGCTCCCTAACTTTAGCATCAGCAGTGATCTTGATCCCTGCTTTGCTGGTAGCTTGTGGCGACGATGAAACTACGACCGCTGTTACCCCAACTCCAGTGCCGACACCAGAGCCGACACAGGCTCCTCCAACTCCCACTCCCACTCCAACTCCCACTCCAACTCCCACTCCAACTCCAACGGTGACTGGTGAGCCAGATGGCATCTTTTCGGGTGGCACTCCAGCAGAGTTAGCTAGTTTTCTGAACAGCCTAGATGATGGTAACCGTGATGGGGTCTTGTTGGTTAGTGTGACCGGCAGTATTACCCCATCAATAGATACTCCTGCAAATGATACGGCTGCGATCAGCACCTCTGCTTCAGTAAGTGAAATCGTTCTTGAGTTCACGCCAGATGGCGATGACGATGCATTCACTATTGAAGCAACTACTTTAAGTAGCAATGTGCCAGTTCGGATTCGGACTACTGGTTCAGCTTCAGTAGACATCCGCGCCGCTGCTGCTCCTTTACCTGCTGCTCAAAATTTCGAGTATGGCATCAACGTGGTGGACAACACCAGCCTGACTTTGGATGGCACACTGGGTAGCCAAGTCACAGTCGATGCTGACGCTGATCTGAATGAACAGTCTTACGGCATCCACATTTTCTCTGGGTCTTTGCGCAGCGATGGCGTAGCGTATACTGCCACCCAATCTGTGACCTCCCCGACTCCTGTGGCTGCCCCAATCTTCATCCCAGCCAACTCTCCGGGTGTGGCTATCAGTGGATTCCGCTTCAACAGCTTTGTTTTGACAGGTGGTGTGGAGAACATCGTCTTGAGCAGAAGTGGAACAGCTTTCCCATTCCCGCAGCGTTTGCAGTTCTTGGCTGATTTGGGCAACGTGTCCGGCCAAGAAGGCAACATTCTATCAGTGGAGTTGGATCCTGCTAATGGCCTCGATAGTGACAACGATGGCGTTATCGACAACACTGCCACTATCAGAACAGGTGCAACCATTACCGAAGGTACTGGAAGCGTCTATGCAGGTCTTCAACTAGCGATTAAGAACGCTACCAATGGAGACCGCATCATTGCTGGCCCTGGTAGCTACATCGCAGAGGGTGTTGTTGTTATCAACCAAACTGGTGTGACGGTTGAGTCCTCTTCGGGTTCTGGAGTCACATTTGTCAACGCCTTCAAGGTGCTAGAAAATGATGTAACTATCGGTAATGCCGACAGAAGCTTCAGTGTTGGCAACCCGCTGACTGGAGCACCAGGATCCAATATTTCTGACCAGACTCGCAGACAAGCTGCTTTCTTGACCGTGAGTGGCGTTCCATACAGTGTGTCTGTGGGTGAATGCGATCAGCTATTTTTAGGAGTTCGCAACACAACCATCCAGTATTTGAACTACATTCCTGTGGTTTCAACCGTTGGTGGTGGTCAGGCTCCGATTCAAATCTGTGACGACTCTGTTGCCACCCTCATCTATAAGAATGATTTCTTTGTGGGCAACCGCTCTGCAGTCTTTATCCCACCTCAAGGAGCCGGAGGCGGTGCTAACTCTGTTGAAATCGTTGAGAACAGATTTACCAGAGCAAGCGGCACAACTGGCCCAGCCATCGTAGATGCGCAGATTGCTCCAAATGGAACTGCTTCTCCCTTTGGCCCCGGCTCAATTGAGCTAAATGTCTTCTCTGGATTTGCGATTCAGGGCCCAATTATCTATGGTTCATTTGCGATTTTGCTACCAGCTACAGGCTCATCAATCAACGGTGAAGGTACAGTGCTGGCGGCATTCTTCAATAACACCATCAACCCTCAGCCACTTGCTAACCCAATCTGTGGTGTCAGCGAGTCTGTCACTCCCTTTAACCTTTCGACGAACGTGGGACTAAGACGCTCTGGCGGTAATCCAAACACCGTCATTACGACTGTCGTGCCTGGGGTCGGCACTATCACTTCAATTTTCAATGATGGTGATGCAGGTTCTGTTGATCCGTCAACACCAAATGCCGCATTCAACACTGGGATCCCATTCAATTTCCAACCTCGTACTGCTCTCTTTGCTGATCTGACGGCGTTTGATTCACCTGTGGATCCACTTTGTACTGTCATTGGGTTTAATTCTGGTCTCCGGTTCACCCCAAGTACTGTGCTCACACAGGCAACTGCTGCAGGCGTCATTGCAGGAATCAACAGTTTGCCAAATGTTACAACCTTGACATTGGCAAATATAGATGAATTCCGTCAGGAAATCATAAATCTTCGAATCGCTTTTGATTCTTTGTCCTTTGATGAGCAAGCACTGGTTACGAACTTAGCCATTTTAGTTGAGTTTGAAGCAAGACTTCAGTTCCTAACTGAGGTTCAGCAAGTGATTGCATTGATTGAGGCACTGCCTGCCAATGCCACCCCTGCTAATGCTCCTGCTATTTTGTCTGCTTTGACCGCTCTTGATGCTCTGACCCCTGAGCAGAGAGCATTGGTTCCTGCTGAGTTGATTACCTTCCTGCAAGGCTTGCAGGCTGACTTAGATCTAACTGGTCCAACTGGCCCGACAGGTCCAACTGGCCCGACAGGTCCAACTGGCCCGACAGGTCCTGGTGGTGGCCCAGCTCCGACCCCAACACCAGCACCCATTAACACTGCTACCTTTGGGGCTGCTGCAACTATCTTGGGTGGACAGCGGATCGTAGTTACCCCGGCTCTGACCCCGGCTGGATCCGTGACCATTGCTGGTGTTACTGTTAACGGTACCAACATCGGTGGCGCGAGCCAGTTCCCGTTCATCCTGCCTCCTTTCCCAGCCATCACTGCTGGTACTGTTGCAACCTTCTCCACTGAGATTCCTGCGGGATCCACGGTGACTTTGGTTGGCCAAGATGGTTCGACTGTAATCCAAACCTTGGACTAAGTCACTGACGAGCTGAACTTATAGCTTCTTCTCAAACCCTTAGGAGCTGAACATATCCAAATGGGCTGTCCTTGCCAGCTTGATTGGAAAGTTCGGCTCCTTTTTTAGAGCTTCGCTCAATCGCAAAACTATCCCTACGTCGATTGCGGCTTTTCTGAAGAAGAACTAAACTCCTAGGTATCTAGCAGAAACCTTGGATCGGTTTTGGTAGATAAAACAAGTCTCAATTGTTGGGATAGTTATTTCAAACAGGATCCTTGCGGTAAGGTGGCTTAAGATCCTGTCAGCTTGTTAGTTCGATTAGTCCATGTTCTGTTTAATGAGGAGTGATCCACAGATGTTTTTTCAAAAACTCAAGCCCCGTAACCAGTTGATGATGCTGGCCACTGCCTTATCAGTGTCTGGGTTGGCTTTGATCGGCTGCTCTACTGGTGTACCAACAGCTTCAGATAGCCCTCTTACCCTCCCTGTTGCGCAGGCTCCCAACTCCACTCAACCTGAAACCATTACGCTTTTTTTTGATGGAGAGGCTCAAACCTTCCTAATCGCAGATCTTGCGGTTGCAGTTGCTCTATTCCTAAATCCTGATGCAAGCATCACTGATATTCAACAGGTTGGCCTGGATATCTTTGGTGTGGGTCTGACTGAAGCTCAGATTACTGGAGCAGGGCCAAACCCTCTGGCCAATTTTGATCTAAATGGCGATGGGATCCAGGGAACAATTCAGGATCTTGGGGTTGCAATTGCTGCATTTTTGGGCGCTACCACCCGCGAAGAGGCAGAGCAGATTGGGATTGACTTAGGTATCACCCTCAACATTGCTCCAGGCGTTGAAATCCCTGGGCCTAGAGCAACTCCCTTCCCCACTCCGGTTCCTTTGCCTAGCATTGTGGAATTGGCTCTGGCCACGCCCGACTTGAGCACCTTAGTGGAAGCATTGATTGCTGCTGGGTTAGTAGACACCTTATCTGGCGAAGGGCCCTTCACAGTTTTTGCCCCCAATAACGATGCCTTTGCTGCTTTGCTGGAAGATACCCCAGTTGAAGATGTGCCGGTCGACGTGTTGACCGAGATCTTGCTCTATCACGTGGTAGCAGGTCAATTGGATGCAGAGGCTCTGCTAGCAGCTGGTGGAGCAACCACCCTGCGGGTGCCCAGCGGATCCGGGCCAGTGGATGTGACCGTGACCACCGATGGTACCAACCTCTTCATCAACGATTCACTGGTTTTGGCGGCAGATATCGAAGCCTCCAATGGCATTGTGTTTGTGATTGACGAAGTGTTGGATGCTTTGGCTCCGACGTTGGTTTCCAGCAGTCCAGAAGATGGCGCCACAAATGTGGAAGTGGATGCACCGATTGTGCTGAGCTTCAGTGAGCCAGTTCAAGCTGGCTTGGGATCCATCATTGTCTCTGGTGGCAACGATGTCCGGGCGATTGATATTTCTGATGCTCAAGTCAGCTTCGCGGGTGGGGTCGTGACCCTGAACCTTACCGAAGAGCTTTTGTCAGGCACTAGCTACACGGTATCTGTACCAGATGGTGCGGTAGAAGACTTGAATGGCAACCACTTTGCGGGTGTTGACATCTCGTTTGATACAGTGGCGGCTCCGGCGGTGACCCTCTCGATCCCTGGGGTAGAGGTTGGATCCACAGTGACGGTGACCACTGCTGGTGGGGCTGACCTGATTGCCACTGGTACTGTTATCGCTCCTGGAGTAGTGGCCTTTGATGAGGGCTTCACCATCCCATTTGCGGGACAGGTGCGGGTGGTTCCTCAAATTGCTAACCCTGTGGCTATCACAGTGGGTGGTGCAACTTTGAATCCATCCAATGACTTAGCTGGGATCACTTTCTTCCCCAACTTTGGGCCGGCCATTGTGGTGGGAGAGTCCTCTCCGATTCCGGGAACAGGATCCAATTTGACGGTACCTGGCATTGCGGCAGACGCAACGGTCACAATCACAGGTGGAGGCGGTCAGCCGGTCTTGGCAACTTCGACCGTCATTGATGGTGATGAGGTTGGTTTCGATGGTTCGGTTCAGATCCCGTTTGGTGGACAGATTCGGATCACCCCGGCCATTGCTAACCCTCCTGTGATCTCGGTGGGTGGGGTGACTTTGAACCCATCCAATGATGTGGTGCCTGGATCCACGGCCTATTTCAACTTTGGTCCCCTGATCAACTTGAACTAGGTGCATCATTTGGGGTGGCCTAGTTCGGGATCCTCTGGATTAAGTCACCCTTTGCCCAAAAGTGTGTGTTGATAAGGGAAATGAGGAAAAGATGAACCGTAAAGACCATTGGGCTAAGGTTGCGCTAGTAGGATTCGGGCTGATGGCAGCAGTAGCGTGTGGATCCAGTGATTCACCGATGATGTTGACTGAAGGTCCTCCGGTTCAAGTAGTTCCTAATCCTACGGTGCCATCTGTTTCACCTACCTCTTGCCCACAACATCACCAACATCTGTGCCCCAACCGGTTACGCCACAACCTACTACGGCTCCGACAGGCAGCCCGACCACGCCGCAACCCACCATGGCTCCAACCGCTGGCCCCACGGCTCAGCCAACCGGGCTCCCTGGCATGGGTGCTGTGTTGCGTGTGCCGGGAATCGCGGCCAATGCTCAAGTGAGCATCACCGCTGGTCCTAACGGCCCTGTGTTGGCAGTTTCCACTGGTATTACGGGGGAACAGGTTCGCTTCGGGGCCACCTCGGTTACGATCCCGTTTGGAGGGCAGATTCGGGTGACACCTGCGGTACAGAATCCGCCAGTATTGACCATTGGGGGGACGACTTTTAATCCCTCTAATGATGTTTTTGCGGGCACTACCGCCTACTTCAATTTTGGCCCTTTGGTGGTTTTGAATTAGGATCCCTCGCCTTTGTGAATAGTCTGTGAGGGGAGGCAATTGATACCAAAGTCTAGATTTTGGAATCAATCGAGCTTTTTGGCCTTATCTGGTGTAATCTAACTTTAGTTTGCGATCAGTTAGCTTCGAGCGCTTCACCTGACGACGTCTATGATTTTGTTGATGTACACGCTGTTCGCTGTCTGAATTTTTTGGAGGAGTTTGAATGAATATGCGTCAAATGAAAAAAGGTCTGCACCCATCACTAGGGTTTGCGGCATTATCCGCCGCTTTAGCGAGCTTCATGGTTGCCTGTTCGAGCGATGTGCCAACAGTGAGCCAAGTACCCTCGACAATTGAAGCATCCAACGTTGCTTTGGGTAGCGGGACTGGGGTTTCGCTTTACTACGATGGTGTTAAGAGTGTCGTTACCCCTGAAGATGCAGCAGTAATCTTCTCAACGATTTCTTTGGGAACCGACAACACTCAGCAAATCATCGACTTCTCCTCCAATGTATTGGGGGTTGAGCTGACGGCTGCTCAGGTTGAAACATTAGGATCTCCATCTTCGATCAAGATTTCTGATTTCACTGGCGATGGTCAGGTGAATGCTGATGATGCAGCAGTGTTGTTTGCGGCTGCTCAAGTTGGTACTGATGCAACTAGAATCAACACCTTTGTTGCCAATGTATTGAAGGTGCCTGGAATCAGTGTTACACAGGCTGGTCTAGATCCCTTCTTTTCAGCAGGTTTACTGGTTACTCCGTCGACTTTGACCATCACTCAACCCTCTGATCCTAATGACAGCGAGTTGTTTGTTCCTACTGAAGACAATAGCTTTATTGTTCAGCCACCTGTTGCTCCTGAGAATGGCATTTTGGTGGTTGGTGTCAGCAACAAGTTGGGAACAATTCTGCCTGATAACGAGCCTACATTCCGGGTCATTAGTGCTCCTGGTATCACTGTTACAGGTAATAACACCTCAAATCCAAACATCACCTTTGGTACAGGTGTCACGACTGCTGCCAAAGTTGTTGTGGTGCCCAATTCCAATCCTGGTGGTGCTGGAACAACAACTATCCAGACCCAAATTGGTGGGAGTACAACCGCTACTAACTTCATCTCTGGACCATCGGGAACTGTTGAACTGACAGTTGTCTCACCTGGAGCATTGATTGATGTCAGTAACCCAACGATTACAGTTGCAGCTGGGGACATTGCTGAATTTGGTGTGAAGCTGTCGGCAAGACCTGAAGTAGGTTCGACAGTAACAATCCGCATCACTACTGAACAGCTCCCTGATCCAATCAATAATGCAACTTTGTTGGTAGCAACCAAAGGTGCTGCTCCTTTTCTCTCACCCCTGAACACTGTTCAAGTGCTGACCTTTACTCCTGATAACTTTAACAAGGAGCAGGTCGTGCAGGCTGGTGCTGTTATTACAAGTCAAGGTGCTGCAGTACTGGATCTGACAGTGCAGCCCCAAGGAACAACAAGCCAACTGTTCCTGACCCAGCGTCCTGAAGCTCGTGTGGATTTCATTGTTACCCCACGTGCTTTTGCTGATGTTCGTAACTTCTCTGTGGATCCCGGTCGTGGAACTGCTACTGGCGATGGAACCCCTGTTAATCCCTTCAAAACGTTCCAGCAAGCATTTAATGCCAACTTCCTGCCCAATGGTAGTACGGTTGCAGTAACCAATGTGCCTGGGGCTGGAATTGCGGAACCTGTTGCTGGAGTCATTCAGTCAAAGGGCGTAACTTTCAAGGGTGCTCCTAATTATGCACTCTTGGTTAATGCTGCTCCTTTGACTGTCGCTCCAGGATCTAGCCTGGTGAATTTTAAGGGGGTACGTTCTAGCATTAACGTCCTGGGATCCCAGTTGATCCTGAATGGTGGCAGTGTCAAAGAAAGCTCTGTGTCTTGTGGGCCTAACAGTGATCCTTGCGTTTTGGTGAACAATCCTGCAGGGTCTACAGCCAATGTCATAAGCAACGATATTAGCCCGACGACCAACAACCTTCCTATTACCTTGGTCAAGGTTAATGGTGGTGCAGGTGGTCTCAACGTCACTGGCAACACTATCAACATTGGTTCTGATCCTGCACCTGGGACTCAGTCTGTTGTTGGCACCGGTTTAGATTTAGGGTTGACTACTCCTCCAGCTTCCGTCACCGGTAATACTTTCAATGGGTTGGTAACGACTCAGGTGGGTGGTCAAAATGTGGGTAACGGTACGGGCATCAAGGGTGGACTTAATGCTGTCAATAATGTCTTGCCACCCAACAACACATTCAACAACTTGGCCGTTAATGCCCAAGACGTGATTGTCACCCCTCCAGTTCCTCCAGTTCCTGTTCCAACCTTTGCAGTTGCTGCCGCTTGCACCATTAATATTGGTGGATCATTGACGGTGACTCCTCCCATTCCGGCTGCTCAGAACTTTGTAATTGGTGGGCAAACATTGACTCCTCTGCAAGTTCCAGCTGCTGGAGGAAACCCTGCATCTACTATCTTTGTTCTCAGTCCATTTGGATTGCTTCAGCCTCCTGCTCCTGTCCAACTTGGAGCTAATGCTCCTTTGGTTATTCCAGGATTGGTCGTTGGGTCTCAAGTTAAAGCGGGTGGCAATACTAATTGTGTTGTCTTTAAGACCAACTGATAAGTCTTTCTGTCGACATTTGGCAAAAGTTATTTGATTTTGTTTGAGTAACTTTTGCCTTATCTCTGATTAACAGCGAATCGTGATCAACTTTGGAGGATCTAATGTCTAATTTTTTTAAGGTGGGGAGTTTAGCGGCTGTGGTTGCAGTTGCTAGCATTTTGGCATCTTGTGGAGGTGAGTCACCCACATTATCTGAAGTTCCTAATCAGGGAACAATTGTGGCTTCTCAGGTTCCAACGGGCACAAATGTTGAGTCTCAGTCGATCAGTTTGTATTACGACGGAAACCGCACAAGCATACAGCTCAAAGATGCTGCTATTCTGTTTGCCTCTCTAATTCTGTTTCCTGCTGATAGCGGAGCACCGATTCCGGCTGCTAATGCTACACAGATTGCAGCCGCAGCCAACGGATTGCTCGGTAACCCAGTCCCAGCTATTACAGTTGCTGATGTGACGGGCTTAGGTAATCTCAGTCCTAGTAATCCTCTTTTGTCAGACTTTGACCAAGACGGAGTTGTTAACTTTACGGACGCTGCCTTTTTGTTTGCGGCAGCACTCTTGGCCCCTGTCACCGATGTCACTGTTTTGAACCCTGTGGCTTCGCAACTGTTGGGAATTCCAGGATCCGTCAATGTCAATCAAGCCTTTTTTAATGCTCTGACAAATCCACCCGGACAAAACCAGTTTGTGTTTTTCCTGGATCCACTCAATGGTGATGATACCAACCCTGGAACTTCTGAGGCGAATGCATTTCGTACTATTCGTGGGGTGCTGGAGGGGCAGGCTGGCAACGCTGGATTTAGGCCATTTGATTTGGCTAACCAAGGCAATGACGTGGTGATCCAAGTTGTAGGAGTAGGGCCTATCGTTGTGCCTGACTTTACAGCTTCACTTGATCTGCTAGAGGTATCTAGTGGTTCAGGATCCTTGACCGTTCAAGGTAATGGCAACACTCTAACCTTGACAGGTGCCGTTCCAGGAACGGGTGGTGCACTGTTCCTGTCACGAGGAGTGAGGCTTGATAACTTCAATATCCAACTATCAGGCAACATTGATCCTGGTCGAAATGCTGTGATTGCCCTTCTGGATCGGGCTGCCATCACCAACAGCACCATTGGTAACGGTACTCAATCCAACACCAACAATGCTGATCCGACTCGGCGGACGGTGTTGATCCAAACGGCTGGTCGGGCTGAGCTGATTGGTAACGTGATCAATTGCAACTTTGCCGCTGCTGAAGAAACTTGTGTTGCAATCCTTGGCACCAATGTGGGATCCGCTGTCTTTAGTGATAACACAATCTCTGAGGCTAGCAATGTCGGTGGGACTTTGGTTGAGGTTTCTGGCAACGGTGTGATTGGGGATCCCAGTGGAGCTACCCGTAACATTTTTGAGGGTATAGATTCTCCCACCTCTATCTTGATTGAGGCTGAAAGTCTTAGTCCTCTAGATGAGCTGCGAATTATCGGCAATAACTTGACAGTGGGTGCAAACCTCAATAGCACAGGTGTGCTTATCAATTCAGGTGGTGGCAACTTTGTGGGCATTGGCGGCCAAAACCCTGGTCTGAGGAACAACTTTATTGCTTCTCAAAATCTGCGGGGTGTTGGGGTTCGTAATGGAGCCTTGTCTCAGGGTGGACTTGGGCCATTGGCTGGAAGTAATAACTTCCCTGTTGCTCCTAATTTCTTGGCTCAAAACTTCTTGGCAGCCGAGCAGGCACCTTTCTTCCAAGTCGTCAATGCATGTAGTATTGCTCCAGGTCAGTTCTTCACAGTTACCCCTGCACTTGTCAATCCTCAAGCTTTTTTGTAATCCCTGGATCCGAACTGACTCCTGTACAAGTTGCAGGTACAACTCAATTTGTTAACCAAGCAATCCTTCCAATTGTGGTTCCAGCCAACACATTTTTGACTCAATTAGCAGAACAAGGAGTGATTCCTCAAAATCCAAATGCTTCAGTAATTGATGGTGGTAATTCTCCGTGTAATATAGCCATTGTTCAACCGTAGTTTTGATTAATTTTCGGCGAGAGAGATTCTTTTTGGAGTTATCCTGAAGAATTTTTCTCGCTGTTTTTTTCTGGTGTTTCAACATAAAAGGAGCTGATAATGTCTCTCAACCTACGTTGCTTTGCTGTTGCAGCAGGACTTGCTACTGTTTCTGCCGCTGTAATTGGTTGCGGTTCTGGCACTCCAACCAGTACCGTTTCATCATCAACATTGGAACCTTTGGCCTCATCTAGTTTTAATAGCTTTGGTGACAACGCCAATAGCATTTCTTTGTACTACGATGGCGTCCGAAGTGACATCAACTTTAAGGATGCTGCTGTTCTATTTGTTGCAACAATCCTCAATACTGAGGATCCTGTCGTCATCCTCAATTTCATTAACAGCAACTTAAGCCTCTTTGGAGTTAACACTCCTATTACATTGGCTGATGTAAATACTTTGTCTAACGATACTGGCTTTGGGATCCTGAGTACCCAGCTTTCAGACTTCACTGTCGATGGGATCGTTGACTTCCGCGACGGAGCTGTTTTATTAGCTATTATTGCTACCGGATCCTTCGATGTAACTGTCATCCAGGACTATATTGTTAACACCTTGTTAATTCCTGGTGTCACTCTCGAGCAAGCTGCAATCAATCAGTTTTTTGATC
>JAAUUM010000120.1 GCA_012031565.1 Synechococcaceae cyanobacterium SM2_3_2 | reverse complement strand
TGGTGCACCTGAAGCAGTCTCAAACCTTGCCTGCTGTCGCTGGTATCACCGTTGATGACCGCTAAATCTAAGATAGTCTTAGTATAATTTTTGAGGGCAGGGTTCAGTTGGATCCTGCTCTTTTTTTGTGCCTTTTGGGGAGATGCGGCCAATCAGGGCTAGGGGGATCCCAGGGCTTGTTGGATGAGGGCGGGATCCAGTTCTAGGATTTGGGCGACTTGAGATAGAGGGATCCCTGGGTTAGGCTATGATTATCTCCAGACTTTCTACCCATGAGTATTGAGGCAGCCCTACTCGAACAACTGCGTCGCCTATCTCCAGATCAACAGGTAGCCGTCCTGGAATATGCACAAAACCTAACTGCTCAATCTCCGTCAATCTTAAATAAGCCTGGACTCCACCAAAGGATCCCTTATTGGATCGCCGATGACTTTGATGAGCCTTTACCTAATCAATTTTGGTTGGGTCAAGAATGAGAGTTTTGTTAGATACTCATGCTTTCATCTGGTGGGATCGAGAGCCAAATAGGATCCCTCTTTCAACCCTCCTCATGATGCAAGAGTCAGAACTTATTTTGAGTCTTGTTTCTCTTTGGGAGATACAAATTAAAACTCATCTTGGCAAGCTCAATCTTGGGATGCCTCTGAATGAGTTGATCAGACATCACAAAGGCAATGGGATCCATCTTCTGCCCATCACGGTTGAGCATATTCTAAACCTTGACCATTTACCCAATCACCACAAAGATCCGTTTGATCGCTTGCTTATCTCTCAAAGCATCGTTGAAAGGATCCCAATTATCACTCAAGATTCAATGTTTGTTCACTATGATTGTCAGATATTCTGGGAGTCTTGACCACTCGCCACTAGCAGGATCCCTGGTCAAGGGCTTGTTGGATTTGGACGAGATCCAATTCTAGGATTTGGGCGACTTGTGAGAGAGGGATCCCGGCTTTGACGAGGCGGACAGCGGACTCTAGCTTTCCTTCCTGTTTTCCTTCTAGTTTTCCTTCTAGTTTTGCTTCCTGGTAGACTTTGGTTTGTTTCATCTCTTCTTTGCTAAACGTAAACATCCTTGCCAACTCCTCTGCCCCTAACTGGGGATATCGATACGCCAACAACATCTCTACCAATTTTAGCGTTTCCACATTCTGGCTCTCTCGGGCTTGCTGCACTGCCCGTTGCCCCAACTCCTGAATCTCAGGATCCCGTTCTGTCGCCATCATCCGCATCAGCACCAACCCCAAAGGCTGCACATCCAGCGGCAACTGATCCAGATACACCCGGATGATCTGATGCTGGATAGACTTGTAAAAACCAGGGATCCCAGGATCCAGGCTTTGTGTTGGCGCTTTGTGTTGGCCAAGTTGAGGGTTTAGTGATTAGAGGTTTGATCCAAGACTTTTTGGACTTCCAGCGGATCCCATTCCACAATCTCAGCAATCGCCGTAAGAGAGGATCCCTGTTGAGCCAGTTTACGAATGACTCTTTCGGCAGTCTCTCGACTTCCTTCTTGGGTTCCCTCCTGATAAAGCTTCAACTTTTTCATGTCTTCTTGACTGAATGTAAACATCTTCGCTAGCTCCTCTGCACCCAAATTGGGATACCGATACGACAACAACATCTGTACCAATTTTAGGCTGTCTACATTCCGGCTTTCTCTAGCCAGCTCCAGTGCCCGTTCTGCCAACTCCCGAATCTCAGGATCCCGTTCTGTCGCCATCATTCGCATTAGCACCAACCCCAACGGCTGCACATCCAGTGGCAACTGATCCAAATACACCCGCATGATCTGATGCTGAAACGTCTTGTAATATCCAGGGATCCCAGGATCCAGGCTTTGACTAGGCCAGATCGCCACCATCAACCAGTCCTCATTAGCGGGATCTTGCTGTGACAGGTAGGTCAGCCCTTCCATTACCAATCGTTGATACAGGGTAGGATCCGGTTGAAACTGCACCTCCACAAAAATATAGGGATCCTTAACCCGCTGGGGACAATACACCCCATCAATTCGTCGTTTGAGTTCTTTGATCTCCACCGAGGTGAAATCATAAAACTCTGCTAAAGCAGGATCCCAACTGATCAGATAAAAGATAGACTCTCGCAAGAGCAAAAAGAGCTGATAGAAAGGGGAGTCTGTGTGCATCGCACAGGCAGCAGAAGGATCCCGCTCACTCTATCACCATCAGGTATATTCAATATGCAACCTACTGTTGAGGATCCCATGTCCAAACCCAGCAACTGGCTACTTCAGCATCGCCATAGCGTTACCTCTCAACTGGGTGAAGATGGGATCCTACAAAAAATCTTCGAGATTCTCCCTAATTCAGACAAGTGGTGCGTCGAGTTTGGCGCGGGGGATGGCATGACCCTCAGCAACACCTACAACCTCATCAACAACTTTGGCTGGTCGTCCATCCAAATCGAAGCTAACCCTCGCTCCTATCAAGCCCTCGCGGATAGGTATAAAAATAAGCAGGGGGAGGTGGAGTGTATCAACAAAATTGTCGCCTTTGAGGGGGAAGATAGCCTAGACAAGATTTTAGCTACAACCAAGCTTCCTATTGATTTTGATCTAATCTCCATCGACGTAGATGGCACTGACTATCACATTTGGGACTCTCTTCAGGTCTATCGTCCTAAAGTGGTGGTGGTTGAGTTTAATCCTACGGTGCCCCACTACCTCGTATTTGTCCAAGCGAAGGATCCGACAGTTAATCATGGTTGCTCACTATTGGCTCTACAAGAGTTGGGACGCCAAAAAGGATATGAGTTGATTTGTTCAACTGAGTGGAATGGAATTTTTGTAGATTCTCAATACTTCGACTTATTTGAAATCGAGGATAACCTGATATGGAAAATGAATCAAAACTATGGATTTTGGACGTTTGCCTTCCAGCTTTACGATGGCACTATTAGGTTAGGGGGAATGAACAGGCTAATGTGGCATGGTCTCGAAGTAGACCTAAAAGCGATGGAAGAGATGATTCAGGTTTTACCTCTTGAGCAAAGACGTTATCCAGGTAGCCTCTAGCTCAAGAGTTAAATAATCTACTCAGACGGGTAAATTATGAGCAGATAACACTTTCCCACAGTCGTAATGCCTCCTACCTACACCGTCACAAGTCACCGCCTATCATCACTTCAGGCTAAGCTAGTTCAAACTATACTAAATAAGTCCCAGGGTTTTACCCTTATCGAACTACTAGTGGTGATTGTCATTGTCGGGATCCTCTCCGCTGTAGCTATTCCAATCTTTCTAAACCAAGTCCGCCGTGCCCGCACCGCCGAAGCTCAAAATGCCCTCTACAACGTCAGCCGCGCCTCTGAGGAATTTCGTCTTGATCAAGGCGTTTACCCCTTTCCGCGCACCTGGCGAGTGAATCCAGCAGATCGATCTGCCGCCGCCCAAATTTTCACCTGTACTACTCATCTTGAATGTATTGAAGGTGGCGATTCCACCTCTGACCAGTATTTGCGAATCTATATGTATGATCCCTTCCAAGAAAAAGCCCCCAACTATTCTTCTGGCCCCAGCGTAGTCAATACCCAAGTCAAAGCAGTGCTCAGTGCCGACAGCTTTTCGGGCATCATTTGGAGCGTCGTTGCCAACACTGAAATCGCCGGTGCCTACAAAAATGTCAGTGGGGATGCACTTGATTGTCGCCTTGGACTAGGCTCAGCCAACCTAGTTGGGATTACAGACGGTGGCCCTAACCTAGAAGGAGGATGCAATCTCAAAGTCAAGGATCCCCTTCCGGCAGTTGGTACCATAGTTGTGCCCTCCCGCTAATCACCCTAAGATCTCTGGTTGAGGGATTGTTGGATTCTGTGGACTTTGAGAGTTTTCAGATTCAGGCTCTCTCACCTACTTTACCTCCTAAATCTCAGGATCCCTCTGTATTGCCATCATCTGCGTCAGAATCAACCGCAGCGGAGGATCTTCCACTACTTTGAAGAGAGAAGTACCTTAGTTATCACCACTACAGCAATCCAGATTGATATATGAGAAGCAGTATGAGCAAGATGGTCTTCTGACAAAACTTTACAGGGAAAATACCTCACAATCCAATTGTTTTTGCTACTGATCTCGATCAGTACGAGCAGGTTCTGACTCTTGCTAAAGATGCTGGGTATCGATGGCATCTATGTCTCGACTATTAAGGATGGGGAGATAACCCCCAGAATTGAGATTAGAGGATCCCTGGGGTGAGGATCCCAGTGACTACGGTCACAAGTGCGTTGAGGAAGGCTGGTTGCGACTCGCAGCTCTTGCCATATCTAGTCTTCTTCAGTGGTTAAAACCATTTGTACGGGTGGGCGGGCTTACTGTTCCGTGCAAATGCTTCTCCTGTCCTAAAGCTATTTCTGCCTCTCTGCTTAACAGCCCAACAGACCAACAGATAGGCAAAGGGGCGAAAGTGATCTAAACATAGAGAAAATGTCCATTATTCTCACCATCCCTTAATCGGAGCAAACACCATGCCTAACTTTTCTCGGCGGGCCTTTGGCATAGCGGCTAGCTTGACGGCAGCAGCCCTCACCGCTGTCACCCTGCCCTCTTTAGCTCAAGATAGCCCTGTCAAATTAGGGGCACTTATGCCCATGACCGGAGATTTGCAAGCCTTTGGGGAAAACTGCCTCAATGGGGTGCGGTTGGCCATCGAGCAGATCAATGCTGCCGGAGGGATCCTGGGTCAAGAGGCTGAGATCGTGGTGGGAGATACCCAAACCGCTGCTCAGCCCGCCATTGATGCCGCCAATCGCTTGGTTTCGTTAGAAGGAGTATCCGCCATCGTGGGAGCACTGGCTAGCGGCAATACCATTCCCGTCGCCACCAGCGTTGCCGCCCCCAACAGCATTCCGTTGGTTTCACCGGCCTCCACCGCTCCCGCCATATCCCCCCTAGAGGACGACGACTTCCTGTTCCGTACCGTGCCTTCCGATGCTTTTCAGGGCATAGCTTTGGCGGATGTCACCCGCGCCGAAGGGCTGGAGAATCTGGCGATTATCTACATCAATAATGACTACGGCCAAGGTCTGAATGACAGCTTCACCGCTGCCTTTGAAGCGCAGGGGGGCACCATCACCGCCAGCTCAGCCTACGAGCCCGGTCAAGCCTCCTATCGGGGCGAATTACAACAGTTGGCCAACAGTGGGGATCCCGAAGCCTTGGTGTTGATCGGCTATCCCGAAAATGGCACCACCATCCTGCGGCAAGCTCTCGAAGAAGGCTTCTTTGAAGAGTTTATCTTTACCGATGGCATGCGCTCCCCTGAAGTGGCTGAGCAGATTGGGGCCGACATTCTGGAGGGATCCCTGGGGGTTTCGCCCCAAGCCCTCACCGATAGCAACAGCTACGAGTTCTTCGCCTCATCGTATGAAGAATCGTTTGGGGAGCTGCCCCCCACCCCCTATATCGACACATCCTATGACGCTGCCTTTGTGTTGGCGCTGGCTATCCAAAAAGCAGGCAGCAGTACCGATGGCGCGGCGATTCGGGATGCTCTGCGGCAGGTGGCCAATGCTCCTGGCACCGAGATCTTGCCGGGGGAATGGGAGAAGGCAGTGGAGCTGATTGCCGCTGGCGAAGATATTCAGTACACCGGCGCATCAGGAGGGATTAACTTTGATGACAATGGCGACGTGTCCGGCACTTTTGCCCGCTGGACATTTAGCGGGGGCACGGTAGTGGATTTGGAGGTATTTGAGCCAGAACTCTAACAATCCTAAGACTCTCACAATCTAGGTCTCAAAACGTAGGTTAGACAGGGATGAAATTCTCCTCTGGAGGAGTAGGCTAGAGGTACTAGTGCCATTCCTCCAGAGTTCTTGGGGCCAAGTGCTTAGCAGAGTGTTTGAACTGCACGATTTTCCCTGACCGAGGGAGGTTGACAACAGGCTCACTCAACTTGATGAGCTTTATGAGCTGGGGGAATGGTGCAACACCACAGTTGCGCTTTGCCATCGCAAGTAGGGATCCGTGCCCAATCTCAGTACCTCCTCGCTCCGCGCGCCCGTAGACGATCCCCTCCCCGACCCTGCCGATCCTCAGCCCGACTGGCCGGCTGCTCCCAAAGCCCGCTGGGGGATCCGGTCGATCTCGCTCCCCCCCGAGAATATTCTTTTGGCGTTGGCTGCCCTGATTGGGGTGGTGATCGCGCTGACGGTGGTTGTGTTTGGGTTGCTGTTGGGCTGGATCCGCCATCTGTTTCAGGCGGATTTATATACGCTGCTGTTACCTCTGGGATCCTCGGGAGCCTTGTTTCTCTTGCCCGTGGTGGGAGGATTGTTGGTGGCTCTCTTGCTGCGGATTCATCCCATCGAAAAACGCGGTATTGCGGCGGTGTTAAGGGCAGCAACTCGGCAGGGAGAACGGATCCCATTGGCTCGGATCCCTTACAAAGTGTTGGCTACCAGCCTGTCGTTGGGGGCGGGGGCATCGCTGGGGCCAGAGGGGCCAACCTTAGAGATCGGCGGGATCCTGGGATCGGCTTTGGGGCAACGGCTGCGCTTTTCGCGGGAACGGATCACGCTGCTGATGGGGGCAGGGGTGGCGGCGGGCTTGGCGGCGGGCTTCAATGCCCCGATTGCCGGGGTGTTTATGGCGTTGGAACTGGTCTTGACCCGCGCGATGTCAACGGTGGCCATCAGTGTGGTGGTGCTGGCGGCGGTGGTGGCGGCAATGGTGACTCAGATCAGCCTGGGATCCCAGCCCATCTTTACGGTCTCCAGTGTGACGCGGTTGGCGATGGTGGTGCCGGATTATGAGTGGCGCAGCTTTTTGGAATTGCCTTTTTATCTCGGCCTCGGTTTAACCGCCAGTCTGGTCTCGGCGGGCATGGGCTATGGCTTGCAGTGGGGGCAACAGTTATTTGCCGGCACCCTACCGGGCTGGAGATGGATGCGGAGGATCCCGACTTGGGGCAAGCCTGTCTTGGGGGGCGCTTTGATTGGGCTGGGGGGGTTGGCCTTGCCGCTGGCTTTGGGGGTGGGCTATGAAACCACCGAATCCCTGCTGCAAAATATCCCTTTTTCCCTCGGGATCCTCCTGGTTTTGCTGGTGGGCAAGATTCTGCTAACGGCGATCAGTCTGGGCTGCGGCCTCATTGGCAACTCGCTAGGGCCAGCTTTGTTTGTCGGAGCGGTGCTGGGATCCGCCTATCACGAGGCTTTGATCACTATTGGTCTGCCGACGGGCCTGCAATTGGCTCCTCAATCGGCCTATGCCTTGGTGGGTATGGCGGCGGTGTGGACGGGCACGGTGCGGGCACCTTTGACGGCGATCCTGTTGCTGTTTGAGGTCACCCGTGAGTATCGTCTGGTGCTGCCCCTGATGGCGGCGGTGGGGGTCTGTAGCTGGGCCACCCAATACTGGCAATCGCCGGGGATCTATCCGGCAGGACATAATCCGATCTCGTCCCAAGAGGGATCCCCAACGGTAGCCGATGCGATGGGGGGGATGCCCTTGGTATTGGATCCCCAGGCAACTGTGCTGGACTCAGCTCTACAGATGTTAAAGCACCGCTGCTATGGGGCCATTATTGAGGATGAGCAGGGGCATCTGGCCGGGATCCTGACTTTGCAGGATATCGAGATCGCCCTGGAGCAGGGATCCGAGACAATGCGGGTGCAGGAGCTGGCGATTTCGCCTGTGGTAACGGCGTGGGCCGATGAGCCTTTGTCCACCGCCGCAGAACGGATGGCGCTTCGGGATCTGCGACAGTTGCCGGTGGTCAGTCGTCAGGATCCGGGGGTGGTGATCGGCTTTTTGCTGCAAGACCAGATCACTTTGGCGGAGCGATTGCTGGAAACCCAACAAGCCCTGCTGCCCTATTTGACTCGCACTTAATAAGGGTTTTTCGGGGCTGGGAGTCTTGTGTGGCCCTGTAAATTTAGCCCTGTAATGCATTGTGTCTAAAACTTTAATCCAGCCGGACAGTCACCAGCAGGGGATCCGATACATCCACCACCACGGGATCCCCGTAGCTGCCGCCAATCTGCACCACAAAGCTAAAGGCAGCAGGGGGGACGGGCGCAATCGGGGATATGGGGGCAAGGGATCCCCCGTCGGGAGCAAGCTGGCGGTAAAGTTTGAATACAGGGATCCAACTGGGTCAGCAAGAAGCCATCCCACAAGTAGCCCGCAATCTTGCAGCCACAGGCATGGATCCGGCTCAAGTTGCCGCTGTCACTGGACTGACTCTGAAGCGAATCCCGCAACTCTGAGGATCCTTTGCTTACATAGGAGCCTTTGTGACCATCCATGATCAGTTTGCCAAAAGTCTCCTGAGTGAGTTTTTGGAGCCCTATGGCAGGGCAGTGACCAATCTGGAAGTCAGCAATGAACCCCGCTTTGTTGACCTCTACTTTGAACCGACCCAGGTTACAGGCTATGCCCACGCAAGCGAACGGGCTAGCGGCGACTTGTCCCATCCCCGTGAGTTGGGCTTACTGGGACAGATGGCCCGGATCTCCTGTTTGATTGAGCCATTTCGCAATCCAGTCGATGAGAAGAGTATCCAATCCTGCTTGCTTAAAGCCTTGATGATACGGGCTAAACAACAACGACAGGGATCCCAAACGGATCCATACCTCTGGATCCTGACGCCGACAGCATCAGAGCGGATCCTGGCTTTATTTGGGGCGGTGGGTGAGCAGGGAATGTATCACTTGCCTGCTGGTTTGAATGCGGCGATTGTGGTGATTCATCAGTTGCCCAGGACTCGTGAGACCTTGTGGATCCGACTTTTGGGACGAGAGGGCTTTCAGAAGCGAGCGATTGAAGAGGTGATTGGGTTGCCGACAGGGGATCCAAGCCGGAGGCGGGTGTTAGAGCTATTGGGCAACTGGAAGATTATGCTGGATGAAAAGACAGAAGCTGAGCGTGAGGAAGAAAGGGAGCTGATGATGAACTTGTCACCTGCTTATCTGAAGTGGAAAGAAGAGACCCTCAACGAGGGTAAAGAAGAAGGGATCCAGCTGGGTAAGCAAGAAGGGATCCAACTGGGTAAACAGGAAGGGATCCAGATTGGCAAGTTAGAAACGGTGCCTATTTTGGCGGAGCTGGGATTATCTGTATCAGATATTGCGCAACGCCTCGATCTGCCTGCCCAGCTTGTGGCAGAGATGTTGGCTAAGCAAAATAGTTGAGGATGCGGTAGAAACACATCAACTGAGGCTTTTCAGATAGTGTCATTGGCCATGAGGGGATCTGACGGGATCCCTAGTCAATCGAGCCGGACAGTCACCAGCAGGGGATTCTGATACATCTACCACCACGGGATCCCCGTAGCTGCTGCCAATCTGCACCACAAAGCTAAAGGCAGCGGGGGGGATAGGTTGAATTGGGGATCCTGGCGCTGGATCCACAGAGATCAAACTGCTGCCGCCGGATCCACAACTGCTCAGGAGCAGACCCAAGCCCGCAGCTGGAGTATCTGACGCGACTATCTCCCGCCATCACAAGCGGCTTTCTCTATTAAAATGTGTAAAGGGATCTCATAATCCCGTCAAGCTTGCAAATTGCGTAACCAACGACTACGTGAGGTCAGACTGTGACTTATACCATCGACTCTGCCCGCAAAATTTTTCCAGAGACTCTGGCTGCCGGCGCAGTGCCGGCGACCGTTGCACGCTTCAATCAACTCAGTGTCGAAGACCAACTGGCCCTGATCTGGTTTGCCTACTTGGAGATGGGCAAGACCATTACGGTAGCGGCCCTGGGAGCAGCCAGCATGGTGTTAGCCGAAAACACCCTCAATGAAATTCGCCAGATGTCGTTTCAGGAGCAGTCGCAGGTGATGTGCGATCTGGCCAACCGCTCCGATACCCCCATCTGCCGCACGTATTCCACCTGGAGCCCCAACGTCAAGCTGGGTTTTTGGTATCAACTGGGCGAGTGGATGAATCAAGGGTTGGTGGCCCCAATTCCTGAGGGCTACAAGCTGTCTGCCAATGCCAGTGCCGTGCTGCGAGCCATCCAAGATCTGGATCCCGGCCAGCAGATCACCGTCTTGCGTAATGCGGTGGTGGACATGGGCTACGACATCACCAAAATGGGATCCTACACTCGGATCAGTGAGCCGGTGCAGCCCCCCAAAGATATGAATGAGCGGGCCAAAGTCACCATCGAAGGGGTGACCAATCCGACGGTGCTGAGCTACATGGATAATCTCAACGCCAACGACTTTGATGCTCTGGTGGCGCTGTTTGCCCCCGATGGCGCACTTCAGCCTCCCTTCCAGCGTCCTATTGTGGGTCAAGAGGCGGTCTTGCGGTTCTTCCGAGAGGAATGTCAAAACCTGAAGCTGCTGCCTGAGCGCGGTGTCTGGGAACCAGCCGAAGATGGCTACAACCAGATCAAAGTGACAGGCAAGGTGCAGACCCCTTGGTTTGGCGGCAATGTCGGCATGAACGTGGCATGGCGCTTCTTGCTCAACCCAGAAAACCAGATCTTCTTTGTGGCAATTGACCTGCTAGCTTCTCCCAAAGAATTGCTTAACTTTGCCCGCTAGATCTGGCCCGCTAGATCTGAAGTGAGACGGGATCCTTTTGGCTTGATGGCAATTAAGATCAGTTGGGATCCCTATCTCTTCATCATCTAGCTTTATCTGAGCATTTTGTCTGAGCATTTTGTTTGAGCGTTGAGCTGACCGATTGTTTGAATGAGTATTTGATCAATATCAATCAACTCAAACTATTTTTGACAGTTTTTCTGACACCTTTGTTTTCTTTTGAATTGAGATTTGCACATGATGACTTTAACGAATCAGTGGACTGAAACCGAACATTCGGTGGTGGAATCTGCTCTTCAAGTGGCTCACACCCGCGAAACCGAGGCTCTGATGGGAGAGATTCGCCAACGGGTGGGATCCCTGGCCTGTGTTGAGGATATGTGGACATTGCACGATCGGCTCAGTGTCAAGCGACATGAGATCGATGGCAAATATGACCGGGATCCCTCAGTGCTGCTGTTTGGTTTAGCCCAATTGATCAAAGAGGGCTGGCTTCGCAAAGATGATCTAGCCGGATTAACAGCGGATAAAATCGCCAAAGTGTCTGCTCTAGCCAGAATGTAGAGGTCTGCCGCTAGCGGTGGGCGAGAGAACATAATGGGGATCCCGGCTCAGAGGGAATGCCATCCGGTTGGGGGGATAACGGGTGGGATAAGGTAGGGGGTATTTTGAGCTATGTCACCCCCCTGCCACTCAGGAGCAAGCCACTATGACTGGGA
>JAAUUM010000119.1 GCA_012031565.1 Synechococcaceae cyanobacterium SM2_3_2 | reverse complement strand
GCAGCCCCAGAGCAGATCCGCCTCCAGAGCCAGGGCGATTCGCTTGCCCCCAAAGAAGAAATGGCTATCCAACAGGCATCCTGCACTTGTCGCCGTTGGTGCCGATAGCGGGCGGGTACAGGCCGTTTACTGTGGTCGGCGAGATAGCTCAAAAAGGGATCCACGGCATTGAGGCCGGTTAGATGGGGGAAAATCCGGTGGGGGGTGCCAAATCGATCCGTCAGGATCTGGGCCGCAGGGCGCATACTTTCCCCAATCGCCAAGGTCAGGGCAGAACGCCCAATCTGTCGCACTTGAGTCAGGCTGGTGCCGCCGGTTGAGGTGGTGGCAAAACCCGCCCCCAGATGCCCATCAAGGGATCCCGATAGATCTGGCAGCAGAATGGGATCTAGGCCAAAGGCTTGCACCATGTCTTTGATCTCTTGCCCATCGGCGGGGGTGAGGGCAGATCCGCACAACACTGTCACCTGAGCAGGATCCACCGCTCCTTCTTCCGGCAGGGTTTTTACCAGGCTATTGACCGCCGTAGCAAACCCCTCTTGCAGGGATCCCTTGAAATCAGGGGTTGCCGCCAACACAATCGGCAGGCCGTCCAGTTGTGGTTGCCGCTGGCGCAGATCCTGGACGATGCGGGCCATATCGTCCCCACGGGTTTCGGTCAGGCCGGTGGTGAGCAGGCCAATCAGATCCGGTTGGGCTTTCTCCATCAGCGTAAGGATGGCGGTTTCAATATTCTCTTCCCCCCCCAAGATCGTGTTCACCTCTGACATGGCAGTCGTTGCCATCGGGATGGCCTCCCGGAAATGGCGCACCAGCACCACTTTGGCAAAGGCGGTACATCCCTGGGATCCGTGAAAAAGAGGCAGGCATCCTTTGATACCCAAAAAGGCCAACGCCGCCCCCAGTGGAGCACTCAGCTTGAGGGGATTAACGCTAAGAGGTTTGCGTTCATGGATGAGCTGGGCCATCATTACATCTCCTGTTGAGAAGAGAGGGGCGGTTGGCAAGAGAGGGGTCGATCTGAGGAGAGATCCCAGGGGGCTGGCCGCCGCACCTGTTCCCAGATCGGACTGTGGAGAGCGGCATCGATCTCGCGGGCCAGAGTCAGCAGACCTCGATATCCCGCATAGGTGTGGTGCCGTTCCTGATTGATATCCAAAAAGGGGATCCGGGCCTTGAGGGCGGTGTACTGGTTGCGGCCTCCGGCAATGAGTAGATCCGCTTGGGTCTGTTCCACCACCTTGAGCAACTCCTGCGGCCCGCCTTTCTCCAGGAGGATGCCCTCTTGGCCCAAGAGCTGACGGATACGGGCTTTGTCTTCTTCAGTGCTTTTGCGGGTGCTGGTGGCGGTGACTTCAATGCCCAGATCCTTGGCGGCGGAGATGATCGACCAGCTTTTCACCCCGCCGGTGTAGAGCACCACCCGTTTGCCCGCCAACCGCTGCCGATAGGGGGCTAAAGCGATTTGGGTTGCTTCCGTTTCCCGCTGAATCAAGGCTTCGGTGCGTTGCTGGAGTGCGGGATCCTTGAGGGCTTGGGCAATCGACCGCAGACACTGATTCATATCCGCCAGCCCGTAAAAGGAGGATTCTATGTAGGGGATCCCATAGCGCTCCTGCATTTTGCGGCCCACATTGAGTAGGGCTTTGGCGCAGATCAGCACATTGAGTTTGGCCCGGTGGGCGGTGCAGATTTCTTGATAGCGGGCATCACCAGTCAGCTTGGCCAACACCCGGATCCCCAGCTCCTCAAGCAGAGGCAGGACGTTCCACAGTTCCCCAGCGATGTTGTACTCCCCAATTAGGTTGATATCGTGGGGGGTGGTGTACTCCGGCTGAGCGGTGCCGATCACATAGTCCAGCAGGGTTTCCCCCGCGATCCGGTTGCCCAGATTTTTGCTGCCCACAAAACCAGGGGCATTGACGGGAATCACCGGGATGCCCACCTCATGGCTGGCCCTCTGGCAGACCGCTTCCACATCATCCCCAATCAGGGCGGTGACGCAGGTGAGATAAACAAAGATGGCGGCAGGCTGATAGCTGGCCTGAAGTTGATGAATGGCCTGTAAAAGCTTTTCTTCGCCGCCAAAGATGATCTCATTTTCGCTCAAGTCGGTGGTGAAGCCTACTTGATAAAGATGGGATCCCGAGGAGAGACTGCCACGGCTGCCCCAGGAGTTGCCACTACAGCCAATCGGCCCGTGCACCAGATGGGCGGCATCGGTAATGGGCACCAGAGCAATGGAGGCCCCGTCAAAAGCACAGCCCCCCTGGGCCCCACCGGGTTTGGCCTGCTCGGTACAGACTTTGTGGTTGTTTTGGCCATTTTTAGGGGAGCCGCTTTTTTTGGAGTTGTGTTCACAGGCGGTTTCGTGGAGTAGCTCCGCCACCTGGCGACTGGTGATCATTGGCATGGTTCTGTTCCTGAACGAGCTAGTGGGTTGGCCAAATAGTCGGAGGCCCGCAGACGCAGGGCAATGATTTGTTCGTAGAGCGGATTAATCCGACAAAAAGCAGGAATATGAATAGTCCGGGATCCTAGGTGAATATCGCGCTCAAAGGGACAGGAGGTGGGGATCAGGCGACAGATCCAGCCCGCCTGCCGGGATCCCTCAATTTCAATGCTGTTCAACCAACGGCGCAACCAGCTCAGCAGTAATTTGAAAGGATTCCAAATCGGCGGCGGAGAGATATGAGCCGCCGGAGCAGCATTCGCCGGAGCAGCCTTAACAGGGTGGTCAGTCATCGGTCGAGGCTCCAGGGTGAGGAATTAGGGATACAGGTCTCAAATCCAGCGCAACAATCCATCACAGGGGCAAGTTGCTCCAGGGTGATCAGACCGTATCGCCACAGCAGGATTGCCAGTGGCCCCTGCTCAATGGCTTGACGCTTGAGGACAAAAGAGATGGCGGCCTCCGGGATCCCCAGCTCAGTTTGTAAAACGTTCAAAAGGGAAAGGATGTGAGGGGGTCTCATGGCGTCATTCTCCTGGTCTCGGTGGGTCTATTTTGGTGGGTCTATTTCAGAAGGTTTCAACATTAGTGGGTCAAAGGGGCATTAGTGGAGGAGGCCCACAATGAGGCTGTCGTCCGTCAGAAAATGGGCTACGTGAAAGGCCCGTTCTTCGGTCTTGAGTAAAATTTGTTCGTAAAGATAACGGGTGGCTCGATCCCCAACGCTTTCTGCCAAGGACGCCTGACGACGTAACAGATCGATCACACTTTGTTCAGCTTGCAAATCGGCTTCTAACATGGCCCGGATCCCGACAACATCGTCTCCTTCGGGACTAAAGCAACACAACTCCGCCAATTTGCCAAAGCTAGAGGCAGGGATCCCGCCTAAGCCGTTCAGCCGTTCCCCCAGGTCGTGGGCATGGGATTGAACCTCTTGGAGGCTCTCATTGAAAAACTGATGAACCGGATAAAAATCTGCCCCTTCCACCACCAGATGGTGTTTGAGGTATTGCAGATATAGCCCTTGGCAACTGGCCCAGACCAGATTGAGCCCCTCACAGATGGGAACTGTGATCTCCTGCCCCAATCTAATGGGGTTGTCCTGAACCTGACTGAAAGCGCGAACAAGGGTGAAAGAAGGAGACATGAGTTTTGCCTGAGTAGGGTGGAAAGGTATAAGTGGAAGGGTCTAGGCGAAATGAAATTGAAGAAAATTAAACTATGCCGTGCCGCAATTCTGAAGATATCTGGAGTGATCTGGCATAGCCTTGAAAGCAATAGTCTTGAAAGCTATAGTTTTGAAAATACTGCTGGCCAAATGCCAATGGATCTAATTTCAGCTTATTTTAATTTACTTCAACTGTGGAGGCTGTCAGGGTGGGGGGGATCGACCAACAGTGGTTGAGCCAATTCACCAAGCCAGCGCGATTGAGAGACAAAGGCCAGAGAACGCTGTGAACCAACAGAACATCGTTGGGGGTGCAAATCATCACCCAGAGTTGATCTGTGGGGGTGCAGCCGCAGGTCAATTCCAATTCCTGCAAGCGGTAGAGGATCCGCCAACGGTCAGAGCGGGGCACCTGAAAGACATCAGCAGCAGCGGGCTGGGGGGAAAGGGTGGGAGACATGAGCGCAGGGGATAGGGGGGCTGTTTTTCTGTTCCCCTGCTTATAGCAAGCGATGCTAGTTGCTAGAAAATTGTGTCAGCCGATCAGGATTGATTGGATTATTGCGGTTGTACTCATGGTCTAGGATCCTTGCCCTGACAAGATCAAAAGTTTTTTACCGGTAGGGGTTTGAGTGTTTTTCTGCTGGGGATCCGGTATTAATATCAAGGGGGATCGGTATTGTTTTGAGTACATCACATTTCTCTAGGGCTGTCAGTCACTTCATTACAGGGATCCCAGGACTCGGCGATTGCTCTGCACTCAAACGGATGCTAAAAATATCAACCCAAAATCTTTTTTCTGCAAAATGGCTATTTCCAATACAGTTCTAAACTGATACCTTATTAAATGTAGCGTTTGATGCAAAAACACAGCTTTAATCTGTGGCGGATGAGTACATCTACACATGGATTTAGATTTGATTAATGATCGCCGCAAGCCTATATAAAGAGAAGATTTTCTGGGATCCGCCGCAAGAGTTTTTTGCCCGCACCCCTATCTAAAAAGACTCAATCCCTCAGCCAAAAATACCAGACCCTCTGCCCCAAAAAAATCTGGATTCGGCTGCTGCTCTAGCATTCAGGCCATGAGTAGATCAGTAATAAACTCAATCAATCCTATCGAACTGAGTGCATCAACCCAGTTTTGGGGTGGCGGGTATAACGGCGAATAACGTATCCGCCCCCAAGCCGATGACTCTGACTCCGCTTCGTTCCATGACCCTCCCTCCCTCCCCCTGGTTTCTCAGCGGATCCAGTCTCTCAGGGAGCCGCCTGTGGCTGCACCAGCACTGGCTCTGGACAGACCCTGCCAGCCACTCTACAGCAGCGTATCGCCACCCACCCCTGCTATAGCGAAGCCGCCCACCATCACTTCGCCCGCCTGCATGTGGCCGTAGCCCCCGCCTGCAATATCCAGTGCAACTACTGCAACCGCAAATTTGACTGTGCCAACGAAAGCCGTCCCGGTGTGGTCAGCGAATTGCTCACCCCTGCCGAAGCCGCCCACAAGGTCTTGGTGATCGGGGGCAAAATCCCGCAGTTGACAGTGGTGGGCATTGCTGGGCCAGGGGATCCGTTGGCCAATCCTCTTCACACCTTCGAGACCTTCGCCCTGATCGCCAAGCAAGCCCCCGACATCAAGCTCTGCCTCTCCAGCAATGGGCTGATGTTGCCGGACTATATCGAAGAGATCAAACGCCTCAACATTGACCATGTCACCCTGACCATCAATATGGTGGATCCCGAAATCGGAGCCAAAATCTACCCCTGGATCCGTTGGCAACGCAAGCGCATCACGGGTGTCGAAGCCTCGCAGATCTTGCACGAACGGCAGATGGAAAGCCTCGATCTGTTGCGGCAGGCCGATATTCTCTGCAAGGTCAACTCCGTCATGATCCCCGGCATCAACGATACCCATCTGCCGGAGGTGAATCGGGTGATCCAGTCCAAGGGGGCGTTTTTGCACAACATCATGCCCCTGATCTCTGCCCCCGAACATGGCACCTACTTTGGCCTCAATGGCCAGCGCGGCCCCACCCCCAAAGAGCTCAAGACTTTGCAAGACAGCTGCTCCGGCAACATGAAAATGATGCGCCACTGTCGGCAATGTCGGGCGGATGCGGTGGGGCTACTGGGGGAAGACCGTAGCCAGGAGTTCACCAAAGATCGCTTCCTGGACATGACTCCTGAGTATGACCCTGAGAAACGTCGCCAGGTGCAGGCGGGCATTGCCCAGCTTCAGGCAGATTTGCAGATCGCCCAAGACCAGATTACCGCCCCTCTTCCCTCCGATAGTCCAGCCATCTTGGTGGCGGTGGCCAGCAAAGGGGGTGGTTTGGTCAACCGGCACTTTGGCCATGCCCAAGAATTGCTGATCTATGAAGTCAATACCCAGGGATCCCACTTTGTCGGCCACCGCAAGATGCCGCAGTATTGCCACGGCGACTCCGGCGAGAACACCAACCTCGATCAGATCCTGACTTTGATCGGGGACTGCAAAGCACTGCTGGTGGCCAAGATCGGCGATTGCCCGATGAAGCGGATCCGCGAGGCTGGCCTGGAAGTGGTGCAGGCCTACGACGTGATTGAAACCGTCGCCCTCAAGTTCTACCACACCTGGTTGGTGAACCAGACCATTGAGCATAAGACCCCACAACCCTAGCCATTGGCCCCTGGCTTGACCCTTTATCCCGGTTTTGGTTTATCCCGGTTTTGGTTGATCCGGTTTTTGCTTATCCCAGTTTTTGCAGAGACCTTTCCACAAACCATCGCCACAGACACACATCCGTTTGGAGAACCCGATATGGCCACCCTGACTGCTGCCACCAAAGGTGGATCCCCTTGGATCCCTCAGTTTATCGAAAGCTTGGATATCACCTACTGCCTGGGCTGTGCCCGCTGTCTAAAAGTATGTGGCCGAGGGGTGTTCGCCCTCAAAGCTCTCAACGAGGATGGCGAATTTGTCGAGGATGAAGATGAGGAAGAAAGCGAACGTAAGGTGATGACCATCATCAACGCCGCCCTCTGCATCGGTTGTCAAGCTTGCTCCCGCATCTGCCCGAAAAAGTGCCACACCTACGCCCCCCAGGCCATTTGAAGCACCTACTTCAACCCTTGCTCAGCTTTGTTCCCGTACCTGGAGCCGTTATGTCCCCTGTTATCTCCCCCCCGGTCATCTATTTGGACAACAACGCCACCACCGCCGTGGATCCCCTCGTGTTGGAGGCCATGCTGCCCTATTTGCAGACCTTCTACGGCAATCCCTCCTCTATGCACAGCTTTGGGGGACAGGTGGGGCAAGCCCTGACCCAGGCCCGCGAGCAGGTGGCGGCTCTGCTGGGATCCGATCCGACCGAGATCCTGTTTACCAGCTGTGGGAGCGAGGGCAACAATACCGCCATCCGGGCGGCACTGGCAGCTCAACCGGAAAAACGGCATCTCATCACCACCCAGGTGGAACACGCCTCCGTTTTGAACCAGTGTAAGCATCTGGAAAAGCAGGGCTACCGCGTTACCTATCTGTCGGTGGATGAACAAGGTTGTCTGGATCTACTGGAGCTGGAGGCCGCCCTGACTGGGGATACTGCCCTCGTCACCGTGATGGCCGCCAACAACGAAACCGGGGTGCTGTTTCCGATTGAGGCGGTGGGATCCCTGGCCCACCACTACGGAGCTGTTGTCCATGTGGATGCGGTGCAAGTGGCGGGCAAAATCCCCCTCGATCTGCACAGCCTGCCGGTGGATCTGCTCACCCTGTCCGGGCACAAACTCCATGCCCCCAAAGGAATCGGTGCTCTTTATATCCGGCGGGGCTTCCGCTTTCGTCCCCTTTTGTTGGGAGGGCATCAGGAGCGGGGCCGTCGAGCTGGCACTGAAAATGTCCCTGGCATTGTGGCCCTGGGTCAAGCCGCAGAACTGGCCCAAGCCCATCTGGGGGATCCCCGCGAACGGCACCTGCGGGATGCCCTAGAACTGGGGATCCTGCTCCAGATCCCGGACACCCAAATTAACGGTCATCCCAGCCAACGGCTGCCCAATACCACCAACCTGGGCTTCAAGTTTGTGGAAGGAGAGGCGATCCTGTTTTGGCTGAACAAATACGGCATCTGTGCCTCGTCTGGATCCGCCTGTACCTCAGGATCCCTGGAACCCTCCCATGTGTTGCGGGCCATGCACCTGCCCTACACCGTTTTGCACGGTTCCATCCGCTTCAGCCTCTCTCGCTTTACCCAACAGGCAGAGGTGGATCGGGTACTGGCATTATTGCCCGACATCATCAGCCATCTGCGGGCGATTTCTCCCTTTAGTAACGAGCAGGAGGGTTGGTTGCAACAGCAGGAGCGGGAACTGGCTGTGCGATAGTTCTCAGATTGGTTAGCGACTTGACACTTTCACCCCCTGATTACTTCAAAACTTGATTACTTCAAAACTTGGCTACTTCAAAACTTGATTCTTTCAAACAAGATTGTCACCCAGCACTCACCAAGGATCCAGCCATGTGGGACTACAGCGAAAAAGTATTGGATCTGTTCTATCACCCCAAAAACCAGGGGCCGATGGATCCCAGCTCTGAACCGGGGATCCGGGTTGTGAGTGGCGATGTGGGCAGCATTACTTGCGGCGATGCTCTGCGGCTGTATTTGAAAATTGATCAAGCCAATGAACGGATTCTCTCCGCCAGCTTTCAAACCTTTGGCTGCACCAGCGCCATCGCCTCCTCCTCAGCCCTGACGGAGTTGGTCACTGGCCTCACCCTCGATCAGGCTCTGACGATCACCAACCGGGAGATCGCCGAGTTTCTGGGTGGATTGCCCCCCGCCAAAATGCACTGCTCAGTCATGGGGCAAGAGGCGCTCGAAGCCGCCATCTACAGCTATCGCGGCATTCCCTTACCCGTCCATACCGAGGATGACGGTGCCCTGATCTGCTCTTGCTTTGGCATTAGCGAACCCAAAATCCGTCGCCTGATCCAAGACAACCACCTAACCAGCGTCGAAGCAGTCACCGCCTACAGCAAGGCCGGAGGAGGCTGTGGATCCTGTCTGGCGGAGATTGAAGATCTGATCACCGCTGTTTTGGCAGAAGCAAGGACAACGGTGGCTGAGGTTGCCCAAAATCAGACTTTTTCTATGGGATCCCCCGCACCCCTGACAACGCTGCAAAAGATCGCCCGCATCCAGGCGGTGTTGGAAGAGCAAATCCGGCCCCTCTTAATTGCCGATGGGGGGGATGTGGAATTGCACGATGTTGACGGCGACCAAGTATGGCTGCACCTCAAAGGAGCCTGTGGATCCTGTGCCAGCAGCGCAGAAACCCTCAAGTACGCCATCGAAACCCGCCTGCGGCAGCAGGTCTTGCCCACCCTTCAAGTCCGCGCCCTGTAGGAGATGCAGTGATGTCTTTCTTCGTACCGTTTTTTGGGTTCTGTGAGCGCTCCCCACCGCTCTTCCCCCCTAGGGATCCCTGGTTCTTCCCCCCTCAATCTTGGCAACAGATGGGATCCCTACCCGCAAGCAACGACTGATTCAGGTTTAGCTCAATTTCGACTTGGTATTTAACTCTGCATAATCCTTTAGGAGACCCCATGAGACAGATCGCATTTTATGGCAAAGGCGGCATCGGCAAATCCACCACCTCCCAAAACACCATCGCTGGGATGGCAGAGTTGGGGCAACGGGTGATGATCGTCGGCTGTGACCCCAAAGCAGACTCCACCCGCCTGATGCTACACAGCAAAGCCCAAACCTCCGTGCTGCAACTGGCCGCCGAACTCGGTGCCGTTGAAGATGTCGAACTTGAGCAAGTGCTGCAAATCGGCTATCGGGACGTTAAGTGCGTTGAGTCGGGCGGCCCAGAACCTGGTGTCGGCTGTGCCGGACGGGGCATCATCACCGCCATCAACTTTTTGGAGGAAAACGGAGCCTACGAAGACCTCGATTTCGTTAGCTACGACGTGCTGGGGGATGTGGTCTGTGGAGGTTTCGCCATGCCCATCCGAGAAGGCAAAGCCCAAGAGATTTACATCGTGGTCTCCGGCGAAATGATGGCCATGTATGCCGCCAATAACATTGCCCGAGGGGTGCTGAAATATGCCCACTCCGGCGGGGTGCGCTTAGGGGGACTGATCTGCAACAGCCGCAAATGTGACCAAGAGGTGGAGCTGATCGAAGCCCTGGCCGACAAACTGAATACCAAAATGATTCACTTTGTCCCCCGTGACAACGTGGTGCAACACGCAGAATTGCGCCGCATGACCGTGATCGAATACTCCTCTGAGTGCAATCAGGCCAATGAATATCGGGCCCTCGCTAAAAAGATCGTCGATAACACCGACCTAACCATTCCCACCCCAATCTCGATGGATGAATTGGAGGATCTGTTGGTGGACTTTGGCATCTTGGGCGACGACAAAGAATTGGCTCATGTTATCGGCAAAACCGAAAAAGAGTTGGCTCCTGTCTAAGCCGCATGATCTGGGGAGGTGGCCAAATTTGCTGCCCCCCCGCTCGATCCATTTCCCGTCCTTTCACCTGAGGATCCCATGACTATTGTTGAAGAGAACCAAAAGATTGTGGCAGAGGTTTTAGAAGCCTATCCCGAAAAAGCCCAGAAAAAGCGAGCCAAGCATCTCAATGTTTATGAAGAAGGAAAATCCGATTGCGGAGTCAAGTCTAATATCAAGTCTGTTCCAGGCGTTATGACCGCCCGTGGCTGCTCTTTTGCAGGAGCTAAAGGGGTGGTGTGGGCCCCATCAAGGATATGATTCACCTCAGCCACGGCCCCATTGGTTGCGGTTATTATTCTTGGGCCGGTCGCCGCAATTACTATGTCGGCACCACAGGGGTCGATTCTTTTGGCACCATGCAATTCACCTCTGATTTTCAGGAGCGTGATGTTGTGTTTGGGGGCGATAAAAAATTAGCCAAATTGTTGCTGGAAGCCAATGAATTGTTCCCCTTGGCCAGTGGTTTTACCATTGAATCGGAATGTCCGGTCGGTCTGATTGGAGATGATATTGAAGCGGTGGCCAAAAAAACCGCCAAGGAAATCGGCAAAACCGTTGTGCCGGTGCGTTGTGAAGGCTTCCGTGGCGTCTCCCAATCGCTAGGGCACCACATCGCCAATGACACTGTTCGGGATTGGGCCTTCCCGGTTGCTGACAAAAAAGCCAAAGAGGGCACCCTCAACTTTGAACCGACCCCCTACGATGTGGCGGTGATCGGCGACTACAACATCGGTGGCGATGCCTGGTCTTCTCGTATTTTGCTAGAGGCGATTGGGCTGCGGGTGGTGACCCAATTTTCAGGAGATGGCACTTGGAATGAGGTATTACTTTCTACCCAAGTCAAGCTCAATTTGATCCACTGCTATCGCTCGATGAACTATATCTGCCGTCACATGGAAGAAACCTACGGGATCCCGTGGATTGAGTTCAACTTTTTTGGCCCCACCCATATTGCCGAATCGTTGCGGGCGATTGCTCAACGGTTTGATCAACCATCCAGGCCAAAGCGGAGCAGGTGATCGCTCAATACCAACCCCAAAGTGAAGCGGTGATCGCCAAATATCGCCCTCGTCTGGAGGGGAAACGGGTGATGTTGATGGTGGGTGGGTTGCGACCGCGCCAC
>JAAUUM010000118.1 GCA_012031565.1 Synechococcaceae cyanobacterium SM2_3_2 | reverse complement strand
CCAAGGTGACTCGATAGCGCATCTGCCAGTCCTCGTCCTCCAGACAAGTTTCTAAAACCGGAATGCACGGGGATCCGCCAGATCTCCCAGGGCTGCTGCTGCCGCTGTGCGAATTAGTTCGTTCCCACCTCGCAGGGCTGCGGCCAAGGTATCATAAGCATCAGGGTTGCCCAACTCCCCCAGTGCCGCGATGATGCTAAATTGAGCCAGCCACTCGGTTTCGGTATGGTAGGCGGTCAATAACTCTGGCAACACTTGAGGCTGTTTGAGATCTCCCAAGGCTGCCGCCGCCGCTGCTCTCACATCAAACTCGGGATCCTCTTTCAGCATCCGCACTAACAAGGGCAAGGGATGACTGGGATCCGCCAGCGTTAAAGTTCCCAACTGGCTGACCGCTGCGTAGCGCACTCGGGCATTGGCATCCACACATCCCAGCGACAAGACCTCTAATGCCTCGTCAGTCGGCAAGGGACGGGCCTGGTTGATAGCCCGCAACCGTTCTCCCAAATCTTGAGACTGCAATTGAGCCAAAAGGTGATCCTTAAGAGCGGGATCCACCAGTGGAATAGATTCGGGGGAATCCGGCTGAGAATCGGCAGAACCAGGAGAAAAGGTCATAAGCACCCTGCTGGCATAGTGAAAAGATCAGGTGCTATGCTCGTTAAGCACTGCACATCCCCCATCTTCTCATGCCGCTGCAGCAAGAAAAAAAACAAGAAGCTATCAACACATTTCAGATTCATCCGACTGACACCGGCTCCGCAGATGTTCAGGTGGCAATTTTGTCTCGCCGCATCGAGCAGATGACCACGCATCTCCAGCAAAATCCTAAGGATTTCAGCTCTCGTCGGGGCTTGATGGCCATGTTAGGAAACCGCAAGCGCCTGCTCAACTACATCGCCAAGCACAACCCCGAACGGTTCCGTAAACTGGTCGATACCCTCGGCATCCGGGTGCGTCGTTGATCGTCTTTGATCATTGCGTAATTCAGTGGGGCAGATCATGGGTCGTTCGGGACGAAAAAAAAACTTGTCTAACAACTTGTCTAACAATGGCAAAGGCAACTTGAGCAATTCAAGCCGGGATGCTCACGCCGCCGCCACTGAAAAGCCAAGCCTAGATACAAATTCTAGTGATAACGAGTCCCATCAAGGGGATCCCTTGTCCAAAACGGCTCTGGGGTTGCCGCCTCATCAAGCAGATCTGTTTGCCGATCCCCCCGCTCAAGCACCTGTGATTGGCTCTAAGTCTCGCAAAAACCGCAATACCTCTCGTCCCGTTATTCCTGGCCTCGAAGCACCGTCACAAACCACCCAAAAGGCTGGTGCTAGCAGTGCTGGAAAAAAGGGATCCCCTGTCCTCAAAGTTGCCAATCTTGAGGAGCAACCCGCCAACTTTATTCCAGAGGATGTCAGCATCCGAATGGTGCGGCGAGTGGTGGTCTTTTGTGGGATCCCAACGTTTTTGGGACTCAGCAGTTTTGGCCTCAATCTTTATCTGATCACCCATGATGTGGTGGCGCTACCCAGCTATTTCACCTTGGTCGAAACAGCCGTTTTGTTCGGATTGGGCTTTGTGGGCATTACCTATGGCGTCCTATCGGCCTCCTGGGACACTGAGCCAGGATCCCTATTGGGCTTCAGGGAATTTAGCACCAACCTTGGTAATATGAAGAGCCAGTGGCAATCGCAGTCTAGACTCAAGCAAGCCGATCGGCATGAGGACAAGTAACCCCATTACACAAGTAGCCCCATTACACAGTAATTACGCATAGCAAGAAAGGGATCCCAGTCAAAGGTCAGGATCCCTCCCTTTACTTTCTTTTTTGGCAACCTTGAGAATGCCGCAAAACTAGACAACCAAAAAGTGATCTCCCCCCACTACCATCCAGTTAAACCATCCAGTTAAAAAGACAAACAGAAAAATCATAGTTATCTTCAGTGTTTTGAGATCTCTTCTCAGTCATAATCAATCACAGACCATCCTGTTTGTGATATGGAGCTGGCAATAATGATGCCTCAATCTATAGACTTCTCAAAATCGGCAGGAACACTGCTTATTTCTTTACTATGGGCTGGGGGCTTGCTAACAGCCTGTTCTTCGTCTTCTTCCAATACCACTGTGACGCCAGAAGAGCCCACCCCGAGCGATCCAACGGTGACGGTCTTGGCCCAAAACCTAGATAGCCCGCGAGGCATCACAGTTGGCCCCGATGGGCAACTCTATGTGGCAGAAGCAGGTCGCGGGCCAGCCGGTGGTTATGATCCCTCTCAACCTGTGGCCGCGTCCCCTAGCGTTCCAGGGGCGCAGCTGCAATATGGCACCACCGGGGCTATCGCTCGCATCAACCCAGACTCAGGGGCGATTAGTCGCATCTTGACTGGGCTTCCCTCGGTCGCCATTCCTGCCAATGAGCCTGTTTTCGCCGCACCTTTTGCCGCTGATGCCCTCGGCCCAACAGACATCACCTTTAGTAGCGATGGGCAAGTCTATTTCTTAATTGGCTTGGGCACCGATCCTGCCAATCGAGATGTGTTAGGAGCACCCCAGTTAGGATTCCTTGTTACCGCTGATCTATTGGCCTCTAACCCCAATGGCTCGGTCAGTTATCTCGCCGATATCGCTGACTATGAAAGCCTGAATAATCCCGATGGCACCGATGTGATCAGTAACCCCTACAGCGTTGCTGTCCAGGGATCCCAGGTGCTGATCATCGACGCTGGGGCTAACGTTCTGCTGACCACAGACCGCAATGGCGGGGGGCTGGGTTTGAGAGCGATCTTTAATGATGTCCGCCTCTTTCCCAACCCTGGCATCCCTGGTCTGCCGGATCCCCTGCCCATGCAGCAGGTTCCAACTGGCATCACCCTTGGGCCAGATGGTATTCCCTATGTCAGCGAACTGACGGGATTACCCTTTCCTGTCGGTGAGGCGCGGATCCTGACGGTGATGGGATCCCAGGTCTCAACAGCCCTGAGCGGGTTTACCAATCTGGTCGATATTGAATTTGATCAGGAGGGCAATCTTTGGGTACTGGAATATGACAGCGATTCCATCTTAGGTGGTCAAGATTTGGGTGCGCTGATCCGGGTCAGTCCCTCTGGCGAACGCACCATCATCCTGGCTGATTTGGCCACACCCACCTCTGTTGCTGTTGGCCCAGATGGATCAGTCTACGTCGCTAACAATGGCTTTCTGGCGGGGGTAGGCGAGATCATCAAGGTTAGCTTCTAACCCAAGCTATTACTCGGCAGCTAAATCTACCGGTGTAAATCTACCGGCGTAAATCTACCAATGACGAACAAGGGGCTTAAGCCCTTCGTTTAGACTGCCTAACTTCTCTAATTCTTTAATACTTTTCATCGTTCAGGCGGACATCAAAGGAACCAGACTATTGCCACCGGTGACAATCATTCTGGAAGCGATGGCATTCATCAGCCTCTCTAGAGCATCCAGATCCTCTGTCTGATAACGACCATGCTTGAGCAAGACATCAATTTGATGCTGCTGGCGGGATGTAAGCACACGGGTGCTCATCACTTGTTCGGCGATGCTGGCAATACCCACCACAATGTCACCTGTTTGATTTTTTGATTTAACTGGATCCTAAGTCCCCGCTGGGAGCATCTATACCCATTGAATAGTTAAAAAAGCTACTTTTATAGAAGGCTAGCACTCAAGATTGCCAATTAGATTGGCCCTCTGTTGGCTCCGTAAGAACCGAATTCAGACAAAAAATCCCCACCCAGAGGCAGGGATCCAACGGCTGAAGATGAGAGAAGCGCCTGAAGGTATCAGGGATCCCTCATCTGTATTTGTCAACTACCTGACTTTAAGTCAGTAATCTTTAAGTCAGTGAGTTTCTAATTAGCAGCAGCCAGCCGCTCATTGGCAGCATCCCAGCTCACGAGATGATCCAAGTAGGTGGAGATGTAGTCGGGGCGCTTGTTCTGGTAGTCAAGATAGTAAGCGTGCTCCCACACATCTAAGGTGAGGAGAGGGATCTGACCAGCGGTGAGAGGGTTGTCAGCATTGCCAGTTTTGGTCACTTTGAGGGTGCCATTGTCCAATACCAACCAAGCCCAACCACTGCCAAACTGAGTGGCGGCAGCTTGAGTAAACTCAGTTTTGAAGGCTTCAAAGCTGCCGAAATCAGCATTGATTTTGTCAGCAATCGCGCCAGTCGGAGCGCCGCCGCCACCGGGCTTGAGGGAGTTCCAGAAAAAGGTGTGGTTGAAAACTTGGGCAGCATTGTTGAAGACACCCGCTTTAGCAGGATCCTTGGCAACCGCTACGATGACTTCTTCGAGAGATTTGCTAGCCAAGTCGGTGCCATCGACCGCTTTATTGAGGTTGGCGACATAGGCAGCATGGTGCTTCTCGTGGTGATAGGAGAAGGTGTTGGCACTCATGTAGGGTTCAAGAGCATCTTTGGGATAAGGCAGGGTGGGCAGTTCAAAAGCCATGGTTGCTCCTCTTCTTGTCCGGGTTGGTGTGCGAGTGGAAGGCTCCTTCTGAAAGGTAGCGCCCCTTGAATGAGAGACATCTCCATTAGGAGTTATCTTTCGTTACATTTATCTTAGCCCATCTTGGCCCTAACCCGAAATCGTTTCGCCTACGCCCTCAGAACCCTGTTTCAGAACCATGTTTGAGACTGACCTTATCAGGTTGGTTCTGTCCTGCAAGTTTTGCCCTACCATAGGTGGCTGAGCATTTGCTGACCAAAATCCCACTCACGACGTTGGCCCTTGCCTGTCTATTTTTACTGGGGAGAGGATAGCTATCGCCTGGAAGCTGCGGTGAACCGTCTGCGAGATCGGGTGGTGGATCCCGATTGGATCGGTTTCAACCTGGATCGATTGGCTGCGGATCAGACCCTAACAGGGTTTACTCAAGCCATGACTCCTCCCTTTGGCCTGGGGGAGCGTCTGGTGTGGCTGGAAAATACAAGTTTGGTGCAGTCTTGCCCAGATGAGACTTTTCAAGACTTGGAGCGCACCCTCAAGCAATTGCCCGATAACAGCCATCTGCTCTTGACCAGCAGCAACAAACCGGATGGTCGCCTCAAGTCCACCAAGTTGATCAAACAGATGGCCGAGGTGCAGGAGTTTAACCTGCTGGCTCCTTGGGATGCCGATGGGATCCTCAATCAGGTCAAAGCCGAGGTCAAACGCCAGCAGCTCAAGCTGGATCCTGAGGCGGTTGAGCTATTGGCAACTGCCGTGGGCAATGACTCGCGGCGGCTGGTGATGGAGCTGGAAAAACTGTCTTTGTTGACAGGGGTGGGCTGTGGTGAGGGGGATCCCCAGGCTGTGATCTCAGCCCAATCGATCCGGGACTTGGTGCCCGCCTCCGCCTACAACAGCTTTCAACTGGCGGGATCCCTCAAGAATGGCAAGCTGGATGTGGCCTTGACGGTGTTGACCCATCTGCTAGATCACAACGAGCCCGCTCTGAAGATAGTCGCCGTCTTGGTAGGACAATTTCGCACTTGGCTCTGGATCAAACTGCTGGAAGACCAACGAGAACGGGATCCAAAGGTGATTGCCCAGACCGCCGATATTGGCAACCCCAAGCGGATTTACTTTTTGCAGAAAGAGGTGAAAGGGATCCCGGCGTCTGCCTTTTTGACCAGTCTGAAAAACCTGCTGGACTTAGAAGTAAGCCTTAAGCGAGGCCAGCCCGAACGGGAAACGTTTACCATAGCTCTGATCCAAATTGTCACCGCCTTTGCCCCTGCCACCCCTGCCCCCAAAGCCTATCCCTAAGCCTCGCCCGTTGCCCCCGCCGTCTTTCTTATCGGCTGTCCATCAAGGCAACAATGACTGGTGGCGGTATCTGATGGCGGTGGGGCTGATTGGCTCTGTCTTTTTTGTCTTAACGGCAGCTTTGAGCACTCTGGCCCTGGGATTGGGTTGGATCAGCTTGGCCTCGGATGGCTCTGTGACCATCAGGGATCCCTTGGTGAGCTATCTGCTCTCGCATCTGCCCTTTGGCTTTTTGGGATTGGGGCTGTGGTGGGCTGTGGTGGGCCTGCATCATCGTCCCTGCCGAACTTTGATACGAGCCTGTGGATCCCTGCGTTGGGGGCGGATGGCGCAGGGGGCTGCTATTTGGCTGGCATTGATCATCTCCCCTTTGGCGGTAGCTCTGCTGCTCAATCCAGGCAGCCTCATGCCTCAGGTGGATTGGAACCAGTGGCTGCGGCTGTTGGGGCTGGCGATGGTGTTGACCCCGATGCAGATTGCGGTGGAGGAGCTTTTCTTTCGCGGCTATCTGTTGCAGGCTAGCGGCTTGCTCACCCAAAAGCCCTGGATCCTCTGCCTTGTCAACGGGATCCTGTTTATGATCGTCCATCTGGATAATCCTGAGACCGGCTATGGCCTGGGGTGGCTGGCGCTCTACTATGCGGGCTTTGGCATTTTCACCACCTGGATCACGCTGCGAGATCAAGGATTAGAGCTGGCCTTGGGTATGCACGCCGCCAATAATGGGTTTGTCATTTTACTAGTCAGCTATGGCGATGCCGTGGTGGAAACCCCCGCCCTGTTCAGCGCCACCAGCTTTGATGCGGCAGGAGTGGTGCTGGCCTTTGCTGTCCGAGCTTTGGGATTTTGTGCGCTTTTCTTTGGGATCCCAGGGCTGAGGCGTGACTCCGTACCTCCACTGCAACCCCAAGGTTCCGCATCAGAAAAGCCACCGGGATCCTGATAAGGCAGATAAGATTATTTTAAGACCGTCAATTTTAAGATTTGTTTCTTTTTCCTTGTGTTCCCCTTCCCTTGGCACTCATGCTCTACTCAGCCCCGTTACTTTCGCTGATCAGGACAAGCGGTTACCGGACTCTTTCGCTTTTTCGCTCTCTCCTTAGCTTTTGCCTGCCCCGTCTCCTGCTGTCGATCTCTTTGGCCTCTCTGGTGTTGGCCTTGAGTTGGCCTGCTCAGGCAGACACCCTATCGATCCCTTCTGCTGAAGTTCAGGCTCAGATCGCAGATGTGGCTCAACAGGCATTCTCCGCCACCAATCAGGGGGATTTTGCCACAGCAGAAACCTACTGGACCCAGATTATCGAGTTGGATCCCTCCAACGCTCCCGCCTGGAGTAACCGGGGCAATGCCCGCGTCAGCCAAAACAAGCTGGAAGCCGCCCTATCCGACTATAATCAAGCGGTCGATTTGGCCCCCCAAGCCCCGGATCCCTATCTCAATCGGGGCACCGCCCTGGAGGGATTGGGTCGCTGGCAGGAGGCACTAGCCGATTATCAACGGGTCTTACAGATCGATCCTGAGGATCCCGCCGCTTTCAATAATCGGGGCAATGCCGAAGCCGGGTTAGGACAGTGGCAAGCCGCCCTGCAAGATTATGCCCATGCCATCGAGTTGGCTCCCGAATACTCCTTTGCTCAAGCTAACTATGCCCTAGCTCTCTACCAAGTGGGACAAACCGACGCCGGGATCCAGGCTATGCGGGGGCTGGTCAAGCGCTACCCAAAATTTCCAGATATGCGGGCAGCTCTCAGCGTGGCGCTGTCTGAGCAAGGGCGAGTAGGAGAAGCTCAAAGTCACTGGGTAGCCGCTGTGGGACTGGATCCCCGCTATGGTGACCTTGACTGGGTAACAACGATCCGCCGCTGGCCACCGCGCATGGTAGACCAGCTCAATCATTTCCTCAGTGATCTCGATCAAGGCTAGGGACTACGGATCGCCGTATGAGGGTCTGGATAAAGGCGTAGCTATGCCCTCAAGTGTTTGCCTGTTGATGGGATCAGGAGTTGCTTAGAGTGAATAGAGAGCGGGAAAAACGGAGTTCCTCCCCATCTTGTGACCTTTCGTTTTCCCCCTAAGTCTTTGCAAAAGTCCAGCCCTCTCTCGCTCCCTCAGTTGGATTTGAGACTTTGTGGCTGATCAGCAAATTCTACCGGGATCCCTGTCCCGCTCGCCCAGTTACCTCTTGAGGCAGATTCTTGAGGCAGATTCTTGAGGCAGATTCCTCTCGATGACGAGGCTAGATCCTGAACGGGGTAACTTGAGGGGGGATTGTTTCCCACTGCTTTTTTCGATTTGTCTGCCGCTGAGTCATACCAGCCTTAACCTGTGAGTGCGATGAACGTTTTGCTGAATGCCAGTTGTGTTGACCCTGTGTGGGCTGTAAACCACCCTCTTTTGTTTGCCAGCAGGTCTATCTTGGCTGACCCTGCCCACCTCTCGCGTTGGAGACGACGGATCCCTCCGATTGTGCTGGGTAGTCTGTTGGGGCTGGGGGGCTGGCTGGGATCCACTGGCATGGCTACGGCCAACACCCAGGTGTGGGGGGGCACAGGCCAAGTCTTGAGCGGCCAAGGGCAAGGGGCCACCGTGCAGCTGGTGATCGAGGTCAACAATGGTCGGATCCGCACCCAATCTGGGCCGAACTTGGATGCCCCGTTCGGAGGGGGTTATCAGTCGATCCATACCAGTGACGGCATGTGGCAGATCCAGCAGGATGGGGAACAACTCTCCATTACCCTGCATCGCGGGGATCAAATCATTCGCTATCAGCTATTGCCCCAGTTTAGAGATCCCAATCTTCCCGCCCTGAACCAGCAGCCGTTGAACCCCACTTCGTCATCCAATAGTGTCGTCGCTCCGCTTGCACCTAGCGGGGGGGGATCCCAGATCGCACCCATCAATGTAGAAGAACTGTCCGAACAGCCCCTGCTTGAATCTTGGCCACAACAGCCTTTCCCTTCCCAAGAGACGCGCCCTCAAAATTCCATCGAGATCATGCCCTTCCCCACCTTGATGGATCAAGAATCTCCTTAGGTCACTATTGGCACAATTTGGGGTAAGAAAGATTCAGTAAAAATTTAGTCAAAAGTGATTGTTCAACGTTTCGATCTTGATGGAGATCTCGATCGAGCAGTGCGATTCCTTTCTTTTTGGCAGTCTTGGTGGTCGCAACAAAAAGCAGCCAAGGATCTAAAACCCCTAGCTGCTTGATGTGCGATGTTTGCTGCAAATTGTGTTTGCGGTTTGCGTCTGTGCTGGGTTGTCGAAACGTCTTACTGGCCGATGTGTTACTAGTTGATGTGACTCTGACTAGACAAATTCGACTGGATAAAACGGACGAACTCACTCTTGTTTGATGAGACGTTGCTTCATGAGACGTTGTTTCATGAGACGTTGTTTCATGAGACCGGAGCGATGTGAAATCCAACTAGGGTTACAGCAAACCAATTTGAGAAAGGATCCCTTGCCCAGTCAACAATTCGGTGGCAACGCCAATCACAAAACCCATCATTGCCAAGCGGCCATTCCATCTTTCTGCGAAACCGGTGAAACCAAACTTTGCATCTTCTTGCATGACTGTATCTCCTGGTATGACTGACCTGATGAAACTAATATGACGCATTTCTTGCGAAACGTCAAGAAATATTTCAAAAACTGGATACAACTTGACTTTTGATCTTTCTGTCTGAGATTGTTTGCAGCCTAATTGTCGTCATGAACAAGCCTGCTCATAGCTCTCTGCGCCCTTTCCAGACTAGTTGGTCTGCATACTCATTCCATTTCAGACCAGCGTGAGCTTTGACCCAGGTGATCTGGACATGGGGGCAGAGCTGTCTGAGGGCAGCCAATTGTTTGACCAAATCGAGATTCTCCACGGGGCCCTGCCGTCGTTTCCAGCCCCGAGCTTCCCAGCCCGCCATCCACTCGTTATAGATGCGGACAGACAACTGAGAATCAGAGAATATCTCGGCAGGCTCTGGATCCAGGTGTTCGCCGTAATACGCCAAGGCCCGGATCAACGCGGTCAATTCCATTCGATTATTGGTGCTGATGGGATCCCCGCCCCATTGTTCGGCCACCAACTCATCTGCCCTAACCACCACAAAGCCCCATCCCCCTGGGCCAGGATTAGGGGAACAGCCTCCATCTGTATAAATACTCACAGCAGGGGATCCCATAGCTGACGGAGGTGTGGAGGTGGTTCGAGTCGCAGGTCTGCGATTGATGCGTGTGTAGGATCCCGGTTGGGGGGTGGTCATGGTGAAGTGAGTGCCTAGCGGATGGAATCATGAGAAGTGCATCAGCCACCCTACCAGACTGCTTGCTCGATTGCCTGACGACTCACCATCCTCCCTATCTTGGAGTGGAAGCACAAAGCTATAAAACAATAGGCATCTATCCAAAAGTCCTTGCTCCCAGGGATCCTAAGTTCTGATTGTGTTTTGCTTGCTCCCATCAATAGGCGGCCCTAGTGTCTGTTGCACGCGCTGCCACCAAGCACCTGGGTTGGCCCCCTGCCATGACGCCGTTACCCGCCGTCGGTCATCTGGCAAGATGGTCAGTTGTAATCGCAGCCAATCCTCCGGTTCTTCCATCAGCCGATCGGGCCACTCTATGGCAGTGATGGCTCTTGGATCCCAGAGTTCAAGCTCCTCTGGGTCAGCGCTGGAAAGTCGATACAGATCCGCATGGATCAGGGGGATCCGGCCCTCTTCATAGACCTGCACCAGGACAAAAGTAGGGCTGCTCACCACCTCTGGGATCCCTAACCCTCGGGCCAAGTCTTGCACCAGCGTGGTCTTGCCACTGCCTAGATCTCCCTCCAGCAGCAAAATGGTTCCCGGCTCTGCCTCTATCGCCAGCGCAGTCGCCAACGCTGTCATGGCCTGCCGATCGGCCCAGATCACTGTCTGTTGCGCGGTTGCCTCACCCATCATCATCGCCCGATTGAGCTGGCATGGGTTCAAGTTCTATTGGCATGGCCTGATCAACTGGCTGAGGCCGAATAGTCCGACGTACCTGCCACAGCAGCAGTGCCCCTGCCACGATCAAGGCAAGACTGACCAACTGAGCCACCCGCAGGGATCCCAGCATGAGGCTATCGGTACGCAAACCCTCGATCCAAACTCGACCCAGGCTATAGCCAATCAGATAAATCCCCAAGCCGGATCCCGGCGGCAAGACCGGTTGACCCCAGGGATCCCGGCGGCGCACCAGAGGCCACAACAGGGCAAATACCCCCAGATTCCAGAGGGACTCATATAAACCGGGTGATTTCAAAACCAGTGGGATCCCCATGTTTGTAGCCCCTAACACAAGTAACTCAGCACACCGCAATAGCCAGCTTAGTCAATGGCACCATAAGTCTGATTGGGGGACAAATCCAGAGGACGGACGCTCAAAATCAGTAAATTGCAGAGGATCCAGACCAGCGTGATCCCCATTCCCAATGGCGGTATGCCCAGCTGATCGAGATCCTGAAACTGCCCCAACCGATAGCCCACAATGCCCAAGGTCAGCACAATCATCACCGCTTGGGATCCCAGCGTCAGCTGCGAGGGTCTATCAGGATGGGGGGCATTTCCCCCAAAGCTTGAATGGCAGCCAGGACGGACTGAAAAAACTGGGCCCAGTCGT
>JAAUUM010000117.1 GCA_012031565.1 Synechococcaceae cyanobacterium SM2_3_2 | reverse complement strand
TCGTCCGGGCAGGAGGTCTTTGATACGCTCCCATTGGTCGTCACGGAGCCCGTATCGTCGGGTTGTCATCTCGCTATCTCCTCTTGTCTCACCTCCTCTACTTTATCTAACTGATGACACATCCTAGCGAGCTTGCAAATGAATTAAGCCGACAAGAAGGCAGATTAGGCGAAGAGATCCCCCATCCCGGCGGTATTGCTAACCGGCAGAGCTTGTGATTGGATCGGCGACGGCAGAGGAGAGCGTTGGGCTGTATCCTCAGTCTTTTCTCTCACCCAGCCATTGATGGTAAAGCGGCTATCTTGAAAGGCCCGAGACTCGCATTCCACTCTCATTACCTCGTGCATATATTGGCTCGGGAACAAGATCAGGCTGTTGTTGTAGGGTTCAATATCAACAAAGTGCTCCTCACCGGGCAGATTGACCTGAGATTGGACACGATTGTAGAACCGCAATTTGCCCCCGGCAAACCCTTGGGGATCCCGATAGTAGTAATAGACATAGGTGAGGCGACGAGTGGCGGTCTCTGCGGAGGCGTTGTCGTTGTGGATCTTGTAGTAGTTGTCATGATTGTGCATCGTCAGCTGTGCCTCAATCTGAGACACCACAAAAGACGGGATCCCTAGCTTTTGGCACGTCTCGGGCACCATGCCCTGAATCAGCCGTTGAAAGTATTCCATATGGGGGGAAAACTGGTAGAGCACCATCGACCGCCGATAGTCGGGATAGTTAGGATCGGGGCGGTAAGCTGATCGCTCAAAACGACGTTCATGGGCAAAGGTGTATTCCAGCAGCTTTTGTAATTGCTCCGGGCTGAGGATGTCTCGCAACTGAATAAACTTGCTGGCCACATCCCCCACAGGTGCCGCCTGACGCAGAGTTTCAGCCTGGGCACGAGCCACTTGCAGGGTGCTGTTGAGGGATCCTGTCTGTGAGCTGGCAACCTGTCGCTGGATCTGGATATTGTGGCTGAGGCTCCAGTAGCGGATCCCCCGTTGTGCCCCTTGATAGTGAATCTGAAAGTTCCGCCACTGCAATTCGGCAAAAGGATCCCCTTTGGCATTGACCAGATCCTCTAGGTTCAGTCCTAGCAACTCACACAGCTCAAACCCATTGAGCCAAAATCCTCCCTCGGCAAAAGCCTGCACCTGACGTAACGAGGCCAGTAGATCAGCCATCATGTCTTCGGAACTGTCATCCTGAGCAGATTCTGGAGAGGGTAAGAGTTGATGAATGGCGGTATCAAGCTCAAAAACAGGGGTTTGGGATGTCATGATCTTCAGCGGCTAAGTCTACAGACGGGGGGCAATACAGTCAGGAGATAAAGCAGAGCACCCTGAGCCAAGCGGTAGTGAGAGCTTACGGGAATAGGCTTAAAATTCAGGGTTTTGGGTATCGTTTTTGGATCCGAGCAGCTCTAGCCGATCGACTCTGACCACGGGCTTTTGGCGGGCTTCTCCAGTGACTTTATCGCTCCACCGATTGAAGCGGAGGCTGCCGGTTACGCCGATTTGCTTGCCTTTGCGAACGTACTCTCCTGCTACTTCGGCTGTGCGTCCTCGCAGTTCCAGGTCAAACCAGTCCGGGGTATCCTCACCTTTGCGGCGGCGATCGACGGCCAAGGTCAGGTTACAGACCACATCGCCGGACTCAAAATAGCGCAATTCAGGGTCTTTGCCAGCCCGACCCACCAGATTGATCACATTCAGGCTCATGGGGATCCCTCCAACTCAATGTTTTCTAGTTTTCCAATTGATTTCAATCCCATTATGGGGGCTAAGTCATCCTCCGGCTGGTCGCAATCCGTCATGTCTACCCGATTTACCCGTGTTGGGGTCAACATTCGGCAGGATAGATCAGTAAGTGAGTTTCTCGCCAATCCTAAACCGGGATCCCGCAATTGAGTGCCATTGAGTAACGATCCCAGAGCTAGAACCGCCGAGCTTGGATGACTTGTAGGGATCCCCCGGCATGAAAGGTCTGTTTCGATAATTCAAACCCTGCCTGCATGACCTGATCCGCCAGATCCTGCTCAATCATTTGCCATGCTGTTTCTGTTTCAAACAACCAGAGAAACACCGCCAGACCGGGCCACATTAAAGGCGTCTGAGGTCGATGAAAATCTATCACTGCCAGGATCCCTTGGGGCTTGAGCACCCGATGAACTTCGTTGAGAACCTGGGTGCGGATCTGAGGTTGCAGCTCATGGAGCGCCAAACTAATGTGAACCCAATCAAAGCTAGCCTCTGAAAAGGGCATTGCCTGTGCCCATCCTTCTACATACTGGGCTTGAGGCACCTGCTGTTGGGCCACCTGCAACGCTTTTGGGGAGGCATCTAACCCGATGACATGCTGGCAATGTTGTACAAGATAACGGGTGGCCTCGCCTCGTCCACAGCAGAGATCTAATCCGTGATCATCCCGATTGATGGGGATCCCGACTAGGGGCAACTGTCGCAGACGGGCATCACCTCCCACCATCAATGCAGTTGTCTTGGCAATGCCCTGGTAGAGCCAGGGATAACGATAGCTCCAGTCTCGCAATATCGTTGCCACAGCCTGTCTTCACCTTTGTCAAGTCTCACTGATCATAACGGTAGGAGCACGGTAGGAGCATGGCCCTGGCGGTTTTTGATCCTCTGAGTTCGAGCGCTTGAGTTAGGTGTGGAAGTGATAGACTGTCACACGATTTTGTTCGACTCGCTGATTGTGGATGCTTATGTCAACCTGCTCGATTACGGTTAATGGTGAAGCCCAGACGATGCCTGAATCCCTAAACGTGACGGAGCTGCTGGCTTATCTCCAATTGGATCCTCGTATGGTGGCGCTAGAGTACAACGGTGAGATTTTGCACCGCCAGCATTGGCCTATCACAACTATCCGAGCTGGCGACCGGTTCGAGATCGTGACGATGGTGGGCGGAGGATAATCCAGCTCAAGGGATCCTCGACTCTCCCTCTTCAGAGCAGATGAGCTACGCTTAGCCGCTGCGCTGAGTTGGGCAGTGCTGACCCTTCGAGAAGCCCAGTTGCCCAAGGGATCCACAAGGGGGATCCACAAGGCACCTGGGCCGAGATCTAAACCTTGCCGAAGCGCCGGTGGCGGGACTGGTAGCTCAACAACGCTTGATGGAAATCTGCTCGATCAAAATCGGGCCAGTGGGTTTTGGTGAAATACTGCTCGGTATAGGCCATCTGCCAGAGCAGGTAGTTGCTCAGCCGCTGTTCGCCACTGGTACGGATCAGCAGGTCGGGATCCAGAAGATCGTGGGTATAGAGGTGTTGAGCAAAAAGGGTCTCGTCAATATCCTCGGGATTTAACTCGCCTGCTTTGACCTGCTCAGCTAATTGGCGGCAGGCGTAGACGATCTCCTGACGGCCTCCATAGTTGGTTGCCACCGAAAATTGCACCCCCTGATTGGCCTCGGTGGCGGTCATGGCGCTGTTGATCTCTAGCTGCAAAGACGCTGGGAGTTCCGCCAAATTGCCCACAAATCGGATTCGCACCCCCTCCCGATGCATTTCGGCCAGTTCGGAGCGCAACACCCGCTCAAACAAAGCCATCAAAAAATCGACCTCCTCCACCGGACGATTCCAGTTCTCGGTCGAAAAAGCATAGGCCGTCAACGCTGGGATCCCCCAGTCTTTGCAGCACCGGAGCAGCCGCTTCAGGGCATCCACCCCGCGTCGATGTCCCCATGCCCGCGCCCAACCACGCTGCTGTGCCCAGCGGCCATTGCCATCCATGATGACTGCTACATGGCGCGGCAACAGGTCGGGATCCAAATCCGCAGGTAGCTCAGTCAAAATAGGGGAGGATAAAGGCATCGCACACTACTCTTTGGACAAAATCTTTTGGATGGGATCGGGCAAAGCTCGCAACAGGCGCTGCCCCCAAGTCAACAATCCTCCTGATCCCAATCGATGCAGCGGCGACTCCACGGCCAAAGCTCGGGTCGGACGTAACTTGTCCACCAACAAATCCCGCAACTGATTGCTGGTCAGGGGGCGCACCAGTTTGCCCGCTTCCGCCAAAGAAATTGAGCCAGTCTCTTCGGAGACCACTACACACAGACAGTTGGTTTGTTCGCTGATGCCGATGGCAGCTCGATGACGGGTGCCCAATTGCCGGGAAGCCACTCGCTCGGACATGGGTAGAATCACCCCAGCAGCCTTGATCTGTTTCTCATTCATGATCAGGGCACCATCATGGAGGGGGGTTGAAGTTTGAAAAATGGTTTGAACCAGTTCACGGGATATGTGTGAATTTAAGGGTACACCAGCATCCGTAAAAATGCGTGGATCGATAATCTGTTCGGTTTCAATCACCACCAGCGCTCCGGTTCGGTTGCGGGATAGATCTTTGATCGCCTGGATCAGCTCCTCTAGATAGTCTTCTTCTCCAGAATTCGTCTCCGCTTCTCGCCCAGAAGAAGGCAGGATGGGCAGCCAATCGCCGCGTCCGAGGTATTCTAACAGGCTGCGAATCTCCGGCTGAAACAGGATCCCGGTGCCGACAGCTGCACCAATCAGCAAATAATTGAGCAAAAGATGCATCAATGGTAACGAATCGGTAGCCAGATACAGGGCCAGCACGATGACAAAACCCCGAATCAAGACAGCTGCCCGAGTGCGCCGACTCCAGTAGATCACCAGCCCGATGGACAGTAGTGCAAGTCCCCAGTCCACCAGTCGGACTAGTGTCAGCGATTCTAGTGTCAATGATTCAAGCCAAGACTGAATGGCCCCCCCCATTGGCGATTAACCCCTCACCGGATCCCTCACCTTATTGTGATTGCTAGAGACCCTGTGAGCACGACCTTAGATCACAAATTGCGCGGAAGTCTGATGTTATGAGGGCAAACATCCCATTTGTTTGGCACTGCTTGGCTTTGCACTGATAGGGATGCTTAAGATTATTGATTTTGCCGGCGCAGAGATTCAGGAAAGGTCAGACCGATAAAAGTGGGCTGCTCATAAACGCGCTTGAGGGTGTTGAGATCTCGGGCTCGGATGGTCGGCACCCGCAAGGCCCGTCTCCCCCCCAGTTCAATGGCATGGTAGCCCCCAAACATCAGATCGGCTTGGTCTGGACTATGCCCCCACAAACCCAGCGCGTGTCCCAACTCATGTCGGGTTACCGCCGTTACCTCCGCCAATCCTTCCTGCTGACCAATCAGGATCCGCACCTGTTGTTGTAGGGTGCCATCGTTGGCAAAGTAGACAACCGGACGGGCAGCACCACTAATGCCGAGCTCCAACGTTGTCCGCTGGATGGTAATGCGGGATTCAGCTTCTGTATCGACGATAGTTAAAGGCAGGTAAGCAGACCATTCCTCCACAGCCTTTTCCACAAAGGGTTTCCAGAGTTCGTAGTCGGGCGGTTCTTCGATATAGATTGGCACCGGATAGTATGACCATTGCAGATAGCTTCCCTGCTCACTGCTGCTGATCTGGTCGAGATAATCCCCGACCGAATCATCATAGACATAGCTCTCCAAACCAGGGGGCAGCTGATAGCGGATCGGCTCTGGGATCCCATTTCTCCCCTCTTGAGCGTAGACTGCCCCGCCTGATAGCAGCTGAGACCAACTGACCTGAGGGCTAGCCGAAAACCCTAAAGTATTGACCAGAGTATTGAAAAAAGATCCCACAATCCCAACAATGAGGATGCCCAGAAGACTCGAAAGGATCCAAAGGCTCATTTTGCGCTGGATGTGTGAGGGCAGAGGGAGCAGGGATCCCCAATGGGGCGGAATCAGGCGGCGCAGCATGACGATCAGTCCTCAAATCTCAGGCGACTGCATCAAGGGTGCCCACTGTCGTCATTGATTGATTCACAGGTGATTGATTCACAGGTGATTGATTCACAGGTGATTGATTCATAGGTGATTCACGGGATCCCTCAAATGACTCAGGTTCAATTCATCAAGGCCAAGAAACACCGCAGAGAAGTTCACACAGGGCAACACCATCCCTGGTCTGTAACAAGCTGTAAAAATCCTGAGGATTGAGGGGCACAAAGAAGCAAAAGTGGACTTAAGTATGTAAAGATCATAAGCCATTGAAACATTTTACCCTCAAGGGTCGATATGGAAACTCGCGGTCAAAACAAGTCTTCTCAAAAAGCCTTCGATGTGATGAAGAACTTTGCGGAGACCTATGCTAAGCGGACAGAAACCTACTTTTGCTCCGATCCGAGTGTCACGATGGCGGTGATCGAGGGCTTAGCCGTTCATAAAGAGAATCTGGGGGCTCCCCTATGTCCCTGCCGGTTTTATGAGGATAAAGAAGCCGAAGTCAAAAATGGTTATTGGAATTGCCCTTGTGTGCCGATGAGAGAACGTAAAGAGTGCCACTGTATGCTATTTCTGAATCCCGATAATCCCTTTGCCTGCTCTTCTCAAACCATTGAGTCTGTTGCTTTGGACTATTAAATCTTGGCTTGAATTGGGACTTAAATTGTCGATGATCAGGGATGATGTAAACCTTCAGGATTATCCTTTTTATACATTAAATTATACATTAAACATCAAGACGCTAAACGGTAGAGCCACAGCGGGATCCAGAAGTACGGAAGATCCTGCTGTGGCTTTACTTTTTTCAACTATAGCTGCTAAGTGGGTAACTAATTTGCTTGAAAGCGGTCATAGCGACGACGTTCTCCAATCCCACAATCACCACAACACTCGGGGCGTTGTTCATCATTCCAACGAATACAAGCTCGGCAACCCATCGTCATCTCTGGCCATCGTTCCTGAATTAAGAGCTGACGAAGCTTTAAGTCATGTGAAGCTGTAGATTGAGTAGAAGATTTGGAGTGATTCATAATGTCGGGTATGTCCGCAGCGCACTTCTCTAGATATAAGAGATAGAACCTCGCTAGAGATAGAAATATCGTTATCGTTTAATAATTCTGTCTGGGTTTGTTGACCCAAGCTCAGACAGACTAAAACTTACGAAGGTAGATTATTCTATATCTATAAATATCAACTTATATGAAGGCGAAAGTATACACATCGTTACCTTGATCGACCGGGATCCTGCCTTTGCATTAAGTGATGTTAAGTCACTCTTGTATTAATTTCATCCCTGACGGCCCTACTGTGATCCCTCCTTTTGGATGGGGGATCCCTTGCAGAGAAGCGGGCTAGGGGAGAATGGAAGATGATATCCTTTCGCTTACTCTGTTGAAATTACTCTGTTGAAATCACTCTGTTGAAACATGTCTTTGAATGACTCTTACCGGCTGCGTCACGTGCTCAATGGGGTGGCGGCAGGTCACCTGAGCCCCGACCAAGCAATGCAGTCCCTGCGATTTTTGCCATCTGAACAGGTGGGAGATTTTGCCCGTGTCGATAATCACCGACAACTGCGCACCGGCTTTCCTGAGGCCATTTGGGGGCCGGGTAAAACTCCAGAGCAGATCATCGAGATTATGACAGCCATGCAGCAACAGGGATCCCTGGCCTTAGCCACCCGCATTGATCCAGAGGTGGGGGCCTTGATTCAAGCCCGGATTCGGATGGCACAGTATTCAGCCTTAGCTCGATTGGCCTGGATCAGTGCTCCGACTCCACAGCGGCAGGGAACGATCGGGGTGATCACAGCGGGCACATCAGATTTGTCAGTGGCGGAAGAAGCGGCGCTGACGGCTGAATTGGCAGGATTTCAGGTGCAGAGACTTTGGGATGTGGGAGTGGCAGGGATCCATCGGCTCCTGCAAAATCAGGAGATTCTCTCCACTTCTGATGTCCTGATCGTGGTGGCGGGGATGGAAGGAGCACTGGCCAGCGTGGTGGGAGGCTTGGTGGATTGCCCTGTGGTGGCAGTCCCCACCAGTGTGGGATACGGGGCTAGCTTTGGGGGGGTAGCGGCACTCTTGGCGATGCTCAACTCCTGTGCCGCTGGCATTGGCGTCGTCAATATCGATAACGGCTTTGGTGCTGCCATCCTGGCGGGGCAAATCCTTCGTCGGGCCGCCATCGTAGCAGAGCGGATGACTGGGCTTGATACCTAACCTCAAAATCCTGGGGGATCGCAAAATCCTGGGGGGCAAATTCAGCCCCAAGTGCTGTAACAATACGCAACAATGGTTAACAATAGAGAAGAGTCTCCCATCCAAGGACTGGAACCCATGTCATCCTCTCTCAGCGCCATCGCCATTAAAACCATTGATGGTCAGGAGCAAACCCTAGGCGAGTACAGCGGCAATGTTTTGCTGATCGTCAATGTGGCCTCCTACTGCGGCTACACCCCTCAATATGAAGGACTGGAAGGCCTCCATCGCACCTATGGATCCCAGGGTCTCAAAGTGATGGGATTTCCCTGCAATGACTTTGGTAGCCAGGAACCCGGCAGTAATGAGGAGATCAAGACCTTTTGCTCCAGCCGCTTTGGGGTCGAGTTCCCTCTGTTTGATAAGGTTCATGCCAAGGGATCCCAGCAACATCCCCTCTATGCAGCTCTGACCACCCAGGCGGATCCCGCTGGCGAAGTGGCTTGGAATTTTGAGAAGTTCTTGATCAGCAAGGATGGGCAGATCGTCGGGCGTTATCGCAGCAGTGTCAGCCCCAGTGCCCCCGAATTGGTGGCGGCGATTGAGAAGGAATTGGCCCGTTAGGGTGCAAAAGCGAGAGAAACCCTGGGATCCCTACCTCCATCTGCTCTAGTGGTAGACTTGCCCACCAAGTCACTCATTAGGGCAATGGTACGGGATCCCTATGTTCCGGCATCTTTATGACCCCCAGATCTTAGATCTAGAATCCTCAACCGCCTGCTTGCCTCTTAGCCTTCCAGATTCAGCAATTTTTCCAAGACAGTTTCATGGGTTTGTCCTTCATCCACCCAAGTCTCCGCGTTTTTGATCCGTTCGACTGTGGTCACCACAAACTGATCGCTGGGGGATCCCAGTGCCTGACTGGAAGTTTGGACACAACCGAGATCGCGGCCCGTCAGTTGGCTAAACCAAGTGCCAAACAGTCCAGCTTCCAAAAACCCCATCGGGCGAGTGTGATGCTTGGGCAACAGGGCTGCAAACGGCGAATGGGTGACCCGGATGATTAAGATGCCCCGATCTTGGTGAGTCCAGTCCAGGGTGAGGATGCCCCAGCCATGAGCTCGCCAAGCTTGCTTGAGATTCTGCAAAAACACACCCATATCCAAGTCCGCAATGGGCCGTTGGTAGGCATCCCCCAACTCGCTGGCAAAGCGTCGGAAGAATTCTTTGCCCCATTTTTGGCCACAGTGGCGCAACACCAGGCGAGAAGCTTGCCCCGTCTCGTACTCCAAACCGCTATAAATCGCCAGCAACAGTGACTCAGGCATGGCCAACAACCGATCGCCGTGGCGACTGGAGAGCAGACCCGACTCCAGGTCGCTCTGGATATAGACGCTGGGGGCAAAGTAGTTGCCCAGCACAGGCGTTGAGGAATCGAAAGCTGTCGTGGTCATGAGAACATCCTTGAAAGCGGGAATATACCGATTGCTCAGGCCAAGAGGGGAGATCAACTCGTGAAGAAAACCTTGATGCGGAGCTGAGAGGGCCTGTGAGTAATGGGGCAAGCTGCTCACCAGGGATCCCTTTTGAAGCTGCCCATCATACCAACAACGCCACCTGCACTTGAGTCATGTAGGGTCGAATCAGCTCCATCTCCTGGGATCCCAACTGTTGTTTGAGCTGGGCGTTGAGGATGCGAATCATGGCTTCGTAGGCTGACTGGAGAGGATACATCTGGAGTTGATCTTCGATCCAGTCTATGGCCCGCTCTCGCAGTAGCCCCTCATCCGTCATCAGCATGGCCATCGCACTCTGTCTCAGGATCAGCAGCAGATCTTGCTGGCAAATCGCTAACAAAGGCGCTGATAAATCGGGCCGATCCCGTTCCAACTGATTGAGAGTCTGCTGCACCAAACTGGCTTCCCGTTCCCGCAGCGTTTGGTAAGCCTGTTGGCGTTCGGGCCAGCTGTGCAGAAAAGCTTTGAGCTGATCCAGCTCGTCAGGTTTGAGAAAACGCGACTCGGCCTGTATGAGGATGTGCTCAATGGGCAGATGCATGGGATCCTTCACTGTCTCAGCACTAAAGTCTGTACTGAGGCCATTATGCAGCCCAGTTACCATCTGATGAACTCCTTGTGAAAGATTTGCCCCTGTTTAGTTGACATCAACCTAAAAGCCCTTAACTTAAAAACACTCAAACAAGTCAGACAGGGTGAGCGAACTGTCTTCAATCTCGGGCATGGGGTCATGGGCCACAGAAGCCGCCAGTGAGCGAGCCGCCAGATCTTGGGGATCCCCAGACCAAGGAATTGAGAGAAAGAACTCCCTCACACTGATTAACTGCATGGGTGCCATCGCTGCTGTTTTTTGCAGTTGAGGCCGTGCATCCCAGTTGACTCGGCCAAAAAAAGTGCTGACGGTCTGATCTAAAAGATTGAGGGTGAGCATGGTTTTAGCCAGATAAGTGAGCAGATTGGGATGCACCTCAACCCGGCTTCCCTAGCGGGTGGCTCCAGAGCGGAGCTTTTGGGTGATCTCGGCGGCACTTGCCCCTTCGCTCAGCCAAAAAGAGGCGGCATCGATTCGGTCTTTACCGCCCAGCAAAAACTTGCAGTAGGTTTCGCCCATCGAGTAGCACTGGATTTCTATACAATCGAGGGAACGGCTGACCAAGGCGGTAAAAAAGCCCGCAAACAAGCCCGCATAGAGATGACAGACGGGCTTACCCACATCCCCCAATGTCCGCGCCACCGCCGAATCAAACAGGTTGATGAAGATAAAGCCCTGTTTGCGGCCCTCCAGATCAACATCCCAACGGCCCCAGCCCTGGGATGCCAGCGGCCACCACCAGGTTTCTAATAAAAACATCACATGGCTTTGTTTGATGGAGCGACGATACTCGGCCTCGTACCAAACGGCAAAAGCTTTGGCATCATTGCGACCCCATTCCAGGCCAATGGTGTACATCAAAGAGGCAGAGGCATCCCCGACTTCTTCTTCTAAGCCCTGCTGTAAGCCCAAGATGAAGTCTTCGCTGACCAGAACATTGCGGGATCCATTCCAATCTGTCAGGGATCCCTGGCGACGGTCAAACCGGAAGAAATCATCTCGGCTGAAATGGTTATGTCGCTGCGCCGTAGGCTGAAGCTGAATGTCGATAGAACCGGGAGAGGTGGTAGTGAGGGTCATGGAATATCCCAATGAAAATGCAAAAACGACCAGATTGCCGTCGATGGAATGTCAGGAGAGCCAATGGGCAACGTTCTGCACCTAATCATGGTGCCCCGTTGACTCTGACTGTGATCTAGCCGGGAATTGTTTTCGTTGGAAAACTTAACAGGGGCTAGATTGTTATCTTCAGCTTAGCAATCCCCAGAGGCTGCATGTATCTTTTCCTTATGTTTGTGCCGTCAAGGATCCCAATGTAGGAAAAAAGTCGGGATAGGAAATACTGGCACAATCGGCCCCCGCAATCTGAGTGGATCCCTGAGCGGCGAGGGCGGCTACCGCTAGGCTCATGGCGATGCGGTGATCGGAGTAACTCTCCACCTCAGCTCCTT
>JAAUUM010000116.1 GCA_012031565.1 Synechococcaceae cyanobacterium SM2_3_2 | reverse complement strand
GTGACGGCCCATTCCGCATGGCCAGAGATCTACATGGTGGAGGTGGTGCGTAGTTGTCCTGAGATGTGTCGCTTTTGCTTGGCTAGCTATCTCACCTTGCCCTTTCGGGTGGCCCCAGTGGAGGATCATCTGATCCCGGCGGTGGAGCGGGGTTTGCAGGTGACTCAGCGGCTGGGATTATTAGGAGCTTCAGTGACCCAACACCCTCACTTTTTGGAGTTGTTGGAGTATTTGGCTCAAGACCGCTTTGCGGAGGTACGGCTGAGTGTCTCTTCGGTACGAGCGGGCACCGTCACCCCACGGCTGGCCCAGATTTTGGCGGAACGGGGATCCAAAAGCCTAACCATCGCGGTGGAAAGTGGATCGGAGCGGTTGCGCCAGGTGATTAACAAAAAGCTGGAGATGCCCGAGATCTTGCAGGCGGCCATAGCAGCTCAGGCAGGTGGGCTAAAAGCCCTCAAACTCTATGGCATGGTCGGGATCCCCAGTGAGCAAGAGGAGGATGTGGCCGACACCCTAGAGATGATGCGCCAGCTCAAACAGGGATCCCCGCAGCTGCGCTACACCTTGGGGTGCAGTACATTTGTGCCCAAGGCCCAGACCCCCTTTCAGTGGTACGGGGTGGAACCCAAGGCTGAGAAACGCCTGAAAACGCTTGCCAAGCATCTCCGGTCAACGGGTGTCGATTTTCGGCCCGAGAGCTACAACTGGTCAGTGATCCAAGCTCTGATCTCGCGGGGAGATCGGCGGGTGGCCCAGGTGTTAGAACTGGCGCGGGGCTATGGCGATTCATTGGGCAGCTACCGACGGGCGTTCAAAGATCTCAAAGGCCAACTACCGCCCCTAGACTTTTATGTCCATGACACCTGGGATCCGGCTATGACCTTGCCTTGGAGCCATTTACAGGGATCCCTGAGTCCAGAGCGGTTGTTACAGCATCAGCAGTCAGCTGTCGCCGCCATGACATGAGTGGGCTCGATTTCGCCCCACACCCTCTTTCTCCCGTTCATTCAACTTGTCAAAAATTCATGTCAGAATTGAACTCCACTCTCGATCCAGCCCCTGCTTCCCTCACCCTCGACCTGTTCCGCCACGGCATTGCCGCAGAGCCTACAGACGGGATCCCTGATGCTGAGCGGCCCTTGACCCGTGAGGGCATCCGCCGCACCGAAGCGGTGGCCAAATCCCTGAAAAAGCTGGGGATCAAGTGGGATATGCTGCTCACCAGTCCGCTTCTGCGGGCCACCCAAACCGCCGAGATTGCCCGATCAGCCCGCCTCACCCACCAACTTGAGGTCTTCCCTCCCTTGGCACCAGGGGGATCCTTTCGGGAGCTTGTCCACTGGCAACAGCAGCATCTCCACATCACATCCTTGGCGGTTGTCGGCCATCAGCCAGATCTGAGTGGTTGGATCCTAGCGGCTCTGGTGAATGATTGGGCACCCGAATCCCGGCCTCCCTGCGCTTTGATCCCCCTCAAAAAAGCAGGCTTAGCCCGCATCCAGTTTCCCTCTCGACGGATGGAGCAGGGATCCCTGGTCATGCATTTATCTCCCAAAATCCTTTTGGGGCTGTGAGTCTGAACCCACGAGTGTTGCACAATAGCCCAAGTGACCTTTTTTCACCAAGAACTTTGACCAAGAACTAGATGGCTTGACTCGTTCGCTCTGTCACCCCTAGATCAACTAAGTGCTGGGCTACCCGCATCAGCTTGGCTTCTTGATAGGGAGCAGCGATCAACTGGATCCCGATGGGCAACCCACCCGCCTGAATTATCGGCACTGAAAGAACTGGGAGGCCAATAAAGGAAAGTGGCTGGGTATAGAGACCCAGGTTGGGACGGGTCAGCACCTCAACCCCATCAATCACCATCGTAGTTTGGCCGATATAAGGAGCGACACAGGGGGTAGTGGGGGCGATCACCACATCCACCGTTTCAAAGATCTGTTGCACCTGCTGGCGATACCAGGCCCGGAAGCGTTGGGCTTGGAGCACCCACTGACTGGGCAACAAAGCCCCTGCCAAAAACCGATCTCGGGTGGTAGGGTCAAAATCCTGGGGGCGGGTTTTCAGATTGTGGAGATGGAGATTGGCCCCCTCACTGGCGGTGATTAAAAAGGCTGCTGCCCGCGCCCGCGCCGCTTCTGGGATCTCCACCTGCTGCTGGATCCCCAATGACTGACTAATGGTGGCCAGTGCCTGCTGCACCTCCGGCTGGGATCCCTTGGCAAAGTAGCCCCCCGCTTGAGCCAGCTTCAGCCCTGCTAAGCCTTGATCCAAGCCTTGATCCAAGCCTTGATCCAACTGAGGCAAACAGGGATCCACCGCCCGTTGGGTGGAGACAGGATCCTCCGGGTCATGGCCCTGCATGAGGTCAAACATCAGGGCAATATCTCGCACCGACCGGGCAAACGGGCCCACATGGTCAAAGCTACTGGCAAATAAAGCCACCCCAGCCCGCGAAATCCGGCCATAGGTGGGCTTGAGGCCAAAGATACCGCACAGAGAAGCGGGCACCCGCACCGATCCATTGGTATCGCTGCCCAAGCTGATGGGCACCATGCCTGCTGCCACCGCTGCCGCCGAACCACCGGAGGATCCCCCAGCGATTCGATCCTGATCATGGGGGTTCCGCACCGGGCCGTAGTGGGTGTTTTCGGTCACGAAGCCATAGGCGTATTCGTCCATATTGAGCCCTCCCATCAAAATGGCCCCCGCTTGCTTGAGTTTGGCGACAGCGGTGGCATCTTTGGTGGCGGGCGGGTTGTCTTGGTTGATCCGGGATCCCGCGAGGGTGACAATGCCCTCAATATCAAACAGATTCTTGACCGCAAAGGGCACGCCTGCCAACGGGCCGGGATCCTGACCTTGGGCAATGGCTTGGTCGATCTTTTGGGCAGCTGCTAGAGCTTGATCCGCCAGAACGGTCGTAAAACAATTGAGATCTCGATCCTGAGTCTGGATCTCAACAAGACTCTGCTGAACCACCTGCTCAGAGGACATCTGCCCACCTCGAATGGCTGAGGCGAGAGAATAGGCATCCATCGTCATCTGAGCATCTCCTGAATGAGGGGCGATTGAGCAAGGGGACATCAACACAGATACAGTGGCCAGAACCTAGCCCAGAGACCAGCTTGGCGTTAGGGCTGAAAGGTTGGGGCCGCCTCAATTTCAGGTGGTAGAGGAAAATCCATCACCAGTTGAGCCAAAGGCAGGATACGCCCATAGTTATCGATCACCCCTTGGCGATACTCATCTGGAATCGGTAATCCAATCGCTTGGGCAGCATTGATGACATACTCTTCAGCACTGATCTGACCACCGGACTGCGGGGATCCCGTCATTGGCAAATACTCCTCCTTCGGCCTGGGTTTGGTTTGGGGTTTGGCTTGCGATTGACTTTATTTTGTTTTGGGGGAATTTGTTTACTTTTTTAACAAATTCTTATCGTTAGCAAAATTATCAGCTTTTTGGGGGAGAAAATGTGATGCAGAGCACAGAAAGAGACCCCTTCTTTGAGGAGTGGCCTCTTCTTCTACGTACAAGTACGGAGGCGCTTACGGAGGGATCCTTGAAAGAGAAAAGGAAATAGAGGATGTGTTGAGGCTGACATGGAAAGAGCTAGGCCGGGTTTCCTATCCTGCTTTCCTCAGCCAAATCGCTTAGAAGCCTAAGCCACTCTACGCAACTTAGGCCCAAAGTAGAGGTAGTATCCTGCACTTCTGTACTTACACCGAAGAGTTACACCGACGATCTCGGTAGACTATGTGCAAGACGAGATGAAGATGAGTTGATTACTACTTTCCTCTTGCTCTTGAAATTCTTTCATTGTGTGAACTTTTTTGTAATAAATCCACCGTTTCAGGAACTTAAAGTCATGAGTCAGAACGATAATTTCCGATTTCAGGTGCAGATTTTGGCTCGTTGCGTCGGCACTGCTCTTGAGCTGGGCAAGCCCGTTAAGGTGGAAGTGCATTTTCGTGATGGCCTGAAAAAGTCTGCCCGTCAGGGATCCCTTGCCCTAGTCGCCGTCTAGTCTTAGTTCTGGAAGCGAGATTCAACCCTTCTTAAGATCAGTCTCAAGATTAGTCAGATCAGATCGTATAGATTTAGAGAGCTAGGTTTAGAGATCAGTCGGGCCTAAATTAACCCTTGATCCAACACCTCACGAGAGCGGCTGATGGCTGCCCGCAGATTGGCCCGCTGAGTGTAGCGCATTGTCATAGCGGCAGTGGTGTGCCCCAAGAGATGTTGAATATGCTCAGGAGCAACGCCACGATCCAACAACAACGTGGCAAAACTATGACGAAATTGGTGGGGGGTCTGTTGGCCAGGTTCATCCACCGTCAGTTTGAGAACAATATGGCGCAGCCCATCATAGGACAGGGGTTGCCCCTGATAGGCCGGACACCGAGAACGGGAGACAAACAAGGGATCCGTCGGCGCATAGAGACCCCGCTCTTCGGTCAAATAGGCTTGGATCAAGTCCGCAAGTCTTTCCCCCACCGCCACCGCTCGCGGTTTACTGCCTTTGCCGCTACGCACCTCCAGCAGGGATCCCTCGGGGGTGAGCTGAAAATCTTGGACGCAGAGGTCTAAAAGTTCCTGCGCCCGTAGCCCACATTCCAACAGAATCCGAATCAAGCTGAAATAGCGCAACGAGTGCAATTCAGCCCGTTCCAATACCCGCTGCAAGAGCATTCGATCCAGATCGCGGGGTAAGCGCGCGGGGAGCCGAGCGGCCCGGATCGCCTCGGTGGGGAGGGGGCGTTGGCAGTAGTGGCGACTGGCGGCCCATTCAAAAAATTGTTGAAGGGCCAACCGCTTCAGATTGTAGGTGGCGGGCGAGGCGGGGGGGACAACCCATTGTCCAGCTCGATTGCGAAAAGAACGGCCCTTGAGTCCATTCAAAAAGGTTTGGATCTGGAGGGGCTGAATCTGATCTACGGGCATTTGGCAGGCTTCGGCAAATTGCTCCAGCGCCAAGCGATAGGTGCGCCGACTGGCCCGCGCTAGATCCCGCTCTCGCTCCTGCAAAAACTGCGCCACCAAGCGACCCACGGGGGGCTGTTGGGATCCCTCACTGAGGGGAGAGGGTTCTGGAGGCAGCGCAACGGTGGAACGAGCCGACTGTTTCACAAGGGATCCCTAGGGAATATATCGCTTGGGGGTTGGGCTAAGGGGTTGCTTTCTCCCGATCAGAACTGATCTCCCTTAGCCATTGTGATACTCCTGCAAGGTTTTGACCTGGATATCCCCCAATTGCAGGGCACGAATGGCCGCGACTGTGGCTCTAGCACCCGCCAAGGTGGTGACGAGGGGAACTTTATAGGCCAGAGCAGTGCGGCGAATCATCTGGCCATCCTGTTGGGCTTCACTGCCGCTGGGGGTGTTGATGATCAGCTGGATCTGGCGATTTTTGATGGCATCTACCACATGGGGGCGACCCTCATGCAGTTTCAGTACCTTGTCCACCGCCAGACCCGCTTGGCTCAAAAACTGTTGGGTGCCCCCTGTGCTGACCAGCTTAAAGCCCAACTCCGCCAATTCTTGGGCAATCGCCAAAACCTGCGGCTTGTCCCGGTCGCTGACGGTGATGAACACGGTTCCCTGTAGAGGTAAATCCTGCCCCGCCGCGATCTGAGCTTTGGCAAAAGCACGACCAAAATCGGTATCCAGCCCCATCACTTCGCCGGTGGAGCGCATCTCAGGCCCCAGCAATGTGTCGGTGCCCGGAAACTTATTAAACGGCAGCACCGCCTCTTTGACGGCAATATGCTTAGGGATCACCTCGGTGGTGAAGTTGAGTTCCTCTAGGGTGACCCCGCTCATCACCCGCGCCGCGTAGCCCGCCAAAGGATGGCCAATCGCCTTGCTGACAAAGGGCACCGTCCGGCTGGCCCGAGGGTTGGCCTCCAGAATATAGACCTGGGATCCCTTGACCGCATACTGCACATTGATCAGCCCGATCACCTGGAGGGACTGGGCCAACTTGACCGTCCACGCCCGAATGGTGGCCAAGACCTCCTGACTCAGGGTGCGACTGGGCAACACACAGGCCGAATCCCCCGAATGGATCCCGGCTTGTTCGATGTGTTCCATGATGCCGCCAATCACCACCCGGCCCGTCTTATCGGCGATGGCATCCACATCCACCTCAACGGCATCCTCCAAAAACTGATCCACCAGCACCGGACGCTCGGGATCCACCGCCACCGCCAGCTGCATGTAGCGTTTGAGGTCGTGGTCAGAATAGACGATCTCCATCGCCCGTCCCCCCAACACATAGCTGGGTCGCACCACAACCGGGTAGCCAATCCGCTGAGAAATGGCCAGCGCCTCATCCACACTGCGGGCGATGCCATTTTGGGGCTGAATGATCTCCAGTTCCCACAGGATCTTTTCAAACCGCTCCCGATCTTCGGCAATATCGATCGAATCCGGCGACGTGCCCCAGATCGGAGCCTGAGATGCAGCCAGGGGCTGGGCCAACTTGAGGGGGGTCTGGCCCCCAAACTGGACAATGATGCCGACGGGATCCTCTTGATCCACCAAGTTCATCACATCCTCGTGGGTGAGCGGCTCAAAGTAAAGGCGGTCGGAGGTGTCATAGTCGGTGGAAACCGTCTCCGGGTTGGAGTTGACCATGACCGATTCGTAGCCCATCTCTGACAAAGCGTAGGCCGCATGACAGCAACAATAGTCAAACTCGATCCCCTGGCCGATGCGGTTGGGGCCACCTCCCAAGATCATCACCTTGGGCTTGTCGGAGACAAAAGGCTCGCTCTCGCTGTCGTAGCAGGAGTATTGATAGGGGGTATCTGCTTCAAATTCGGCAGCACAGGTATCAACGGTTTTGTAGACGGGCAGGATCCCCAATTCTTTGCGGCGTGATCGTACGGTGGCCTCTTGGGATCCTGTTAAAAAGGCGATCTGCCTGTCGCTGTAGCCCATCTGTTTCAAGCCCCGAAAATCCTCTGGAGCCAGGGATCCCAGCTCTCGGCCTTGGATGGACTGCTCCACCTCCACCAATTCCTGCATTTTGTCGATAAACCAGGGATCGATCTGGGTGAGGTTAAAGATTTCCTCCGCTGAGAAACCAGCCAAGAGAGCCAATCGCAGGGTCAACAATCGCATGGGATTAGGGGTGCGAAGATTGCTGCGAATCTCTTCGACTGAAGGCATGACTTCCGGCTTGTCGGCCCCGAAGCCATAGCGATCGATCTCCAGTGACCGCAGCGCTTTTTGCAGCGATTCCTGAAAAGTGCGACCCACCGCCATCGCCTCCCCCACCGACTTCATTTGAGTGGTCAACACCGGGCTAGAGCCGGGGAATTTCTCGAAGGCAAAGCGAGGGATTTTGGTCACCACATAGTCAATGGTGGGTTCAAAGCTGGCTGGGGTTTTGCGGGTGATATCGTTGGGGATCTCGGGCAGGGTATAGCCGACTGCTAATTTTGCCGCCATCTTGGCAATCGGGAAGCCAGTGGCTTTGCTGGCCAGGGCCGAGGAGCGGGAAACGCGGGGGTTCATCTCGATGATCCGCACATCGCCATTGACGGGGTTGATGCCAAACTGCACATTGGATCCCCCGGTTTCCACCCCAATTTCTCGGATGATGGCGATGGCATAATCCCGCAGCCGTTGATATTCCTTATCGGTCAGGGTTTGGGCTGGAGCAACGGTAATAGAATCTCCCGTGTGGATCCCCATCGGATCGATATTTTCAATCGAACAGATGATCACCACATTGTCCGCCAGATCCCGCATTACCTCCAGCTCAAATTCTTTCCAGCCCAGGATCGATTCCTCCACCAGAATTTGAGAAACCGGGCTGGCATCCAACCCCGAGGCACAGATCTCCTCAAACTCCTCTTGGTTGTAGGTCACCCCACCGCCGGATCCCCCCAAGGTATAGGCGGGCCGGATGATCAACGGAAAGCCAATGTCAGCCGCGATCACCCGTGCTTCTTCCATCGTGGTGGCCAGTCCTGACTTGGGCACCGCCAAGCCAATCCGTTGCATCGCTTGCTTAAACAGATCGCGATCTTCTGCCTTTTGGATCGCCCCCAGCTTGGCCCCGATCAGCTCCACCCCATACTTGTCCAAGACCCCTGATTCCGCCAGAGCCACCGCCACATTCAGAGCCGTCTGTCCCCCCATCGTGGGCAGCAGAGCATCGGGCCGCTCCCGCTCAATGATCTTGGTCACATACTCAGGAGTGACGGGCTCAATGTAGGTGCGCTCAGCTGTGGCGGGATCCGTCATGATGGTGGCGGGATTGGAGTTGACCAGCACCACTTCATAGCCCTCTTCCCGCAAGGCTTTGCACGCCTGAGTGCCAGAGTAATCAAATTCACAGGCTTGGCCGATCACGATGGGGCCAGCCCCAATCAGCAAGATTTTGTGGATATCGGTGCGGCGCGGCATAACGGGATCCCAAGATGACTAGCACCCCATTGTAGAGGGACAAACGGGATCCGAAAGGTAGTTCCCTTAGCGGATCTGGTAGCGGATCTGGCGGGAGATTGATCTCCACTCTCTAGGCGTTACTCTCTAAGCGTTAAAGGAATCATAAGCCCCCTTCAGTTGCGATCGGGCTTTGGGGTGACCAAGATTGGTGTTGACAAGGGTGTTGGATCCCTGGGCAACAAAAAGGTCTGATCCGCTCTTTCCCAAGAGATAAAATTAGGCTAACCAGAACGTAAGTGATTAATAAACCATGACCCCAGAGCAGGAGCAATGGCTAATTCAAGTGGCTCAGAATCATGAACAGGTCATCTCTGAGATCAGAACAGAGATCTCTGAGATCAGAACAGAAATCTCAGAAATTAGGATCCAGAACTCAGAAATTAGGATCCAGAACTCAGAAATGAGAGAAGGACAAGCCATCCTGATGGACTACATGAGAGAGCAGGACGCTCGGAGGGAGCTAAGCAGAATTCAATACGAGAGAGACATGCGAGAGATGAAGCGAGAAATTGCTGACCTCAGGCAAGACTTTCTCAATCACATGCAAGCCTATCACCCACCCGCCTAGCCGGGATCCCGCCTTCCGGGCAATGGATAATTTACTTAGATAATTTACCTACCTCATAAAACGAAAATGGTGTGGGGTCAAAACGACGACGAAGGGCCACAGCACAAGAACCACAGCACAACAAAAAGGAGAGCTGAGGTAAGGTAAAAAAGTTCTAGAGATGAGAAAGAACCGCTATGACCGCCCCTTCTTCTGAACCGTTGCCGTCTGCCGGATCCCCTCAGACTGAATACCAAACACCTTTGCCCCCGCAGCCGCCAGCCCCTAAACCTGAGGAACCTGGCGATCTGGGATCCTGGATGACTCGCGCCCGTCACATCTTCTATGGCACCGCCAGCTCGGTGGTGGAGATGTTACAGGATCCCGACAAACGCACCGAAAACATCAACAAACTGTCCCTTGATTTAGGGGATCTGGCTGACGAGCTGGCTACTAAGGGGGCTCTGACCGAAGCCGAAGCACTGCAATATCTAGAGCAATTGCAGACTATTCAAAAGCAACAGGCTGCCCCAGCACCCAACCCATCAGCCCCCGTTACCATCATCATTCAAGATGCCCAAGACTCTGGCCCTAGTGTGGTCTTGGATCCTGAGAACCAAGTCAGCCAGGATGATATCCAAGCGCTGATGGACTTGACCCGACAGGTGGAGGCGCTGCGGTTAGATCTAGAGCATTCTCGCACCGAGGGGCATTCCGACTAGAAATCTGATTAGAGATCACCGGGATCCCTTCAAAAAAAGCGGAATCGCCGCGCCGCAAATCCACAGATGCCCAGCAGCTTCAGTCCCTCCCGGACGTGGGCAATGTTGGACTGCCCGTAGACACGGGGATAGTAGCGCACCGGAATATCCATGATCTTGAGGTTTTGTTTGACCGCTCCCAGCAACAGGTCAAAATCCCCAAAGGGGTCAAAGTCACCAAAAATATGCCGATGGGCAGCGATGGTGAGATAGTCTTGGCGACGCAGCACCTTGGTGCCACAGAGGGAATCTTTAATTCGGATGCCCAAAATATAAGACAGCAAGGCGGCAAAAAAGCGGTTGGCCCAGCGATTAAGCCCTGGCATTGTCTCGCCAGACAAGGGATAGACCAGACGACAGCCATTGGCCATATCACAACGCCCAGAGGCTACTGCGGCAAAAAACTTGGGCATATCATCCGCTTTGACCGTTAGGTCGGCATCCAAAATGATTAGGATATCGCCAGTGGCCTGCCCAAACCCCAGCCGTACTGCATCCGCCTTGCCCCGCCCCCTCTGCTGCCAACTCTTGATATCCCGCTGTCCCTGCAAAAGAGCTTGCACCCGCTGGATCTCTGCCCAGGTCTGATCGGTGGAGTTACCCTCGACAAAGATGATCTCGGTATGGGATCCCATCTCCGGCAGGGTTTGCACACAGTTGAGGATATTGCCCGCTTCATTGCGAGCCGGGATCACCACTGATACCGAGGGCTGTAGGCTGCGGTCTGAGGGTAAAATTGCCCCTGGCTGCGGGCGGGCCACCAGATATTCCGTCACACAAAGGGCATTGATCCCCGGCAAGGGGGCGATCCAACGGTTAATCCAATTGGACAGCAACGGGATCCCTCGGGGTAACAGCAGCCGTTTGCCCCACCTGATGGTCTCAAAACCTGCCAACTCCAACAGATTACTGACATCTCGACGAGAGAGCCAGTTGGCCTCCGGCAATGGCATCCGCTGACCCCACCAAGAGGCCACCGCCAAAATTGGCTCCCAGATGGGATTGTGATAAGTAATCACCAGCCGAGTTTGGGGGCTACAGACAGGACGCAACCGCTCCAACACCACCTGAATATCTTTGAGGCCACCGATCAGATTGCTGAGGATGACGACATCGAACGGCTGATCGCAGCCCTCCAGATCTAGGTGAGTCAGGTCGAGTTCTTGGGCATCCTGAACCCGAAAATGCAGCTGAGGAAAAGTAACCTGGGCCAAAGTAATCGCCTCTGCATCCTCATCGATCCCCACCCCAAACGCGGGCTGGACTTGATCCAGTAGGATCCCTGTCCCAGAACCGATCTCCAGTACCCGCAACCCTGGCGGAATCAACCAGCGATGTAGACGGTCAAGATCGCGGTAGTAGAGACGGTTTTTGTGTCGCCAGTGCAGCAACGGATGAGGAAGGGATCCCACGAGATATAAGCCATTATCAGGTCATAAGGCAGAGTACCACTCCCTCATCTTGCAGGGCCTTAGCCTTTGCGGTTGATGTCACGGGCCATGGTGCGGAACATATCCATCTCGGATCCCGACCGACGGCGTTCGCTAGGAGTTGGTGATGAAGTGGGCACAGAACTTTCGGGAGGGGGGGAAGCGGCAGGTTGGGGGGGGACAAAGCCATTTTCAGCCAGGATCCGTTTTTCCTTGGCGGAAATTTCCTCAACCACTTCTATCTTGCCGCCCAAAAAGGTCTTGCGGACAGATTTGGGGGTACGCATATAGTCAATGTTGCCAAAGGTCTGGGCATCATCGGGATCCAGGAAAAAGCTGAAGATGCTTTGGGGGCTGGGCAGATTTGGGAGTGGGTTGGGGTTAGC
>JAAUUM010000115.1 GCA_012031565.1 Synechococcaceae cyanobacterium SM2_3_2 | reverse complement strand
GCTTGAATTGGAGAGGGTAGAGGCAGACGTTGATGAGCCTAACAAAGCGTCGATTCGAGTGCTTGAGACGTTGGGAATGTCTCGAACTCGTAGAGCGATCGTCAATGAGCGTCCATTGCTTTACTACGAGATTCAAAATTGGAGGAGACAAGAAAGTGGGAATTTACCGGCAATCTAACAATAGCGCTGCACCGGAACATTTCAACATGGCTGGGTGAGTTGAAAAGGTTATTTGCGTCCGGTGAGCGGGAGCATTAGGCCGTCAATGTTGCCGCCACTTGCCCCATCACTTTTGCAAAGTCTGATAGTACTTCTGCTGACGCTTTAAGCTGATTGCCCTTTTGTTCACCAAATTTATGCATCAAACTATCCGCACACTGATGGTATAGAGAGGCAATCTCTGCATAACGATGCTGTGCGATACCTACCTCGATAGAGCGTCGATCAGTTTCTGATGGTCTGCGCTCCACAAAACCGGCTTTCTCCAACCGTTCAATCAGTGTAGTAACCGAACCAAAAAGTCTCTATGACCCCAGTGAATAATGGATCACTCAAGCACACACCTTATCTCGACTTCGATTTAGATCCCATTTCCGAAAACAAAACAGAAGTGAGGCTAAACTTTGTCAATACTTACCACAGACCTTTTCATGTGCCTGCAAAGCTATTTGCTCTCGTCAAATGGACTCATGATCTTCAAATTAAGGATCTTGAAGGATTGAAGACTTATTCTGAAATGAATGTGGCCTAACAATTCAAATGCAGACGGATGGCTAGCCCGTGGTTCTGAGTTTGGGGTTGTCTGCCACCGTTGATTTGACTTAATAGGGATCCCCTAGATCCACATTGAGGGGATCGAACCGCAGTTGCCAATCTTGGGCGATGGCTTGGGTTAACCCCTGCTGGGATCCCCCAGGATAGCGGGCTAGGGCTGCGAGTAGGCTGACCAACTGGGGCTTGTCTGGGATTTGGCCCAGAATGTGGAGACCGTCTCGAATTTGAGCCTCTTTCAGTTCGCACAGGTAGCCGTCCAACTGCGAGAATGTCTGTTCCCAAGCGGCTGGATCTTTGGGATCTGTGGCTAGACCTGATGGTTTTGGGGAGGATCCCGGCAGTTGGGTGGCCTGGATCAGGGTCTTTAGCTGCTCCTCGATGGCGGGCAACCGAGTGGGATCCAGCGATTGGGCTTGGCTATGCTCATCCAACAGCGCCTCTAGCTCCGCCAATGGGCCATACAGTCCCGCTCGGGTCAGGGGAGGGGTGAGATGATCGATGATCACCGCCTGCGCCCGCCGCTTGGCCTGGGATCCCTCGCCCGGATCGTTGACGATGAAGGGATAGAGATGCGGCATCGGCCCCAAAGCCACCTCAGGAAAACACTGACTGGACAGGCCCATCCCTTTGCCTGGTAGCCATTCTAAATTGCCATGCTTGCCCACATGCACCACCGCATTAGCCCCAAAGACCTGCCGGATCCAGGCATAAAAGGCCAAGTAGCTGTGGGGCGGCACCAGATCGGGCGCGTGGTAGCTGAGGCTGGGATCCTCTTCGTAGCCACGGGCGGGCTGAATGCCCACAAAGATATGCCCCAACTGGATCCCAGCGATGGGGATCGGTTGAGTCGGAGGATCCCCCCATTGCTCCTGGAGGGCAGTTTGCACAGGCGGCGGCAATGTCTGCCAAAAGGCATGGTAGTCTGCTGCCGAGAGCTGTTGGTTGATCTGTCGCCAGCCTCGTCCCATCCCATCGTTGGTGATGCCTTGGGTCAACTGCTGGATCAAATCAGCGGCATCGATAGGGATCCCAGCACCCATCGCATACCCGGCTTTTTGCAGCCCATTCAGAATGTGAATACAACTGGCGGGCGTATCCAACCCCACCCCATTGGCCAGCCGCCCATCTCGACAGGGATAATTGGCTAGGATTAAGGCCACCCGCCGCTGCTCCACCGGGGTCTGGCGCAATCGGATCCAGTTGCGGGCCAGCTCCGCCACAAACGCCACCCGATCCGCCACCGGCTGATAACGCACTACCTCTGTTTGCAAATCGGGATCCCGCTCCTGCATGGTCTTGAAGGAGATCGCCCGCGTGATCAGGTGCCCATCCACCTCCGGCAAGGCCACATTCATGGCAATATCTCGGGATCCCAACCCCTGCCGGGATCCCTGCCACTGTTCCTCGGAGCCACCACTCAAGATCGCCTGTAACACAGGCACATCCAACTCATCCCAGATGCTGGGTTGATCTGTCTGACTGGGCTGGGTGAGGGCAAAACTGGTGGTGTTAATCAGGGCATGGATCTGGCCCCGCCACACTTGGCGCATCATGGGCAGCAGATCGAGATCCTTGATGCCATAGGTGTAGAGCACCACGGGCCGCAACTGTCGGGCCGCCAAAGCCTGACACAGCTCATCCACCGGAGCTGTATTCCCCGCTAAGACATGGGCGCGATACAACAGGATCCCCACCCCTGGCCAATCTGGATCCACTGTTACGAGGGAGGGATAGCTGCCCACATGGGGCCACTCCTGCACGGGATCCCAGCCCCACTGCGTCCCCAGGGCCAGATCGCTTAAACGCCGTAGCCCCTGAGCCAGATTCTCGACGCCGCCCTCCAGCCAATAACGCCACAGCTCATGCACCTGGGTTAGCTCCACGGTCGAGTGGCTGAGCAATTCCCAATCAGGCCGATCATCTCCCGGCAACACGATCAACGGGATCCCTTGGGCCTCCGCCAAATCCTTCACCACTTCTAGGCCATAGCTCCAGTAGGAACGCCCCCCCAACAGCCGCAACAGGATCCCTTGGGCCTGAGATAGCACCTTGTCGGCATAGTCATCAATGCTGAACTGCTGCTGCAACTGGAGCAGATTCACCACCCGCACCGCTGCAAATTCAGGGGGCAACAAACTCCGAGCCGCCGCCACCATCTGAATATCGGTATCCGCTGCTGTCCCAATCACCAATGGAGCCGGATCCTGCTCCACCAGCATCACCCCCTCAGTGCCTGGGATCCATCCCCCCGGTGTGGTTAAAATCCGATGCAAGGGCTGTACTCAGAGGTGGCTGGGGGCAAAGCTTTCAATCAAATGATGACACGCCCTAGAGTTTTGATCAATTACTATCAGGGTCGGCCTCCATCGCAACAATCAGCCATTAGACTTTGGGTGGCAGCGATAGTTAGATAACGATAGTTAGATAACGTAACCAACCTATGCGTGACCCTTCTACCATTGAGCCTCCAGCCTCGGAGACAGACCCTGATTCTCCGCCCAAACCGACCGTTAGATCCCATCGTTTGGGTTGGATGGCAGGGGCTGTGGTGCTAATCACCCTAGGGGTAGGATCTTGGCAAGCGGTCTCAACATGGCACAGTGCGGTTGCACCCGTCGGGGGCCAAGAATTGCTGCGGGTGGAGATTCCCGCCGGAGCAGGCACCACCCAAATTGGTCAAATTCTCTATCAAGAAGGGGCCATTCGCTCCCTATGGGCTTGGCGGCTCTGGATGCGAACCCTGGCTCGGGAGTGGGTCTTGCAGGCGGGCAGTTATGATCTAGATCCCAATCGCTCCATGATGGAGGTGGCCACCCAATTACAACAGGGATCCACCGTTCAAGAAACCTACACTATTCCTGAGGGCTGGCGCATTGAGCAAATGGCGCAGGCTTTGGCCGAACGGGGGTGGTTCTCAGAACAGGCTTTTCGATCGGCGGCAGAGCAGATTCGTCCTGAGGTGGAGTGGATCCCAGCCGAAGCTCCCTCGCTGGAGGGCTATTTATTTCCTGATACTTACCGAATCCCGTTGGATCTATTGGGCCCCTCTATAACCGAAGATCAACGGGCGAGGGCGGTGATCATGCAGATGTTGAACCAGTTTGCCGCCACAGCTTTGCCCCTTTACCAAGACAATCAAGCGGGATCCAATCCCTCTCCCCTCAGCCTGCACGAGTGGGTGACGCTGGGCAGCATTGTGGAAAAGGAGTCCGTTTTGCCGGAAGAGCGGCAGTTGATCGCCGGGGTGTTTGTCAATCGCCTCGGGGCCGGGATCCCATTGGGGGCGGATCCCACCGTAGAATATGGCCTCAACATCCGCCAAACCCCTGATCGTCGCCTCACATTTGCGGAGGTAGGAACCCCCCATCCCTACAACACTTATATCAATGTAGGCTTGCCTCCTGGAGCCATCGCCAGTGCGGGGTTGGCCAGTTTGGCTGCTACGCTGGAGCCGACAGAGACCGATCTGTTGTACTTTGTGGCCCGTTATGACGGATCCCATGTGTTTAGCCGCACCCTGGCCGAACACGAAGCCGCCCAACGCCAGATCATTCAAGACCGCCAAAATGCTTCTTCCGCGCCGGAGGGATCCCTGTGATTTTCAAGTCTTGGATCAAACTGCTACAGCCCGATATTGTGGTGGCGGGAACGGTGCTCAATCTCATGCCCGAGATGCTGATTGAGCGAGGGATCCAGGGGATCATTTTTGATGTGGATAATACGCTGGTTCCCATCCAAGAGGAGATGGCAGCGCCTGAAATTGAGGTCTGGTTGCAGCCCGTCCGGGAGCAATTTCAGGTCTGGTTGGTCAGTAATAATCTCGATATGGGCCGGATCCGTAAAATTGCTGAGCAGATCGAGATTCGCTACATTAGCCGAGCGGCCAAACCCTCCCGGCGCGCACTGCGGCAGGTGATCGAGCACATGAGTCTGCCGCCAGAACGGGTGGCCATCGTGGGAGATCGGCTGTTGACAGATGTGTTGGCGGGCAATCGTCTGGGATTATTGACGGTGTTGGTAAAACCTTTGGTGTCCATACAAAGGGATCCCGTGGCGGAAGGTCTAGAGCTTGTGGCTGCTTTGCCCATAGAGTCGGTTGAAGTAGAGCATCCCGAGATGGATCCCAATGCCCACTAGAGGGGGAATTTGAATAGCTCAACTATCTGATCAATACTCCCCGCGAACAAGACAATTGAGCTAAATCAAACAGCTAAACCAAACAGTAGGAGTCATCTCCTCTAGCCTAGCCCTTGCCAATAAATCCTAAGGCACCTGCCAAACCTTGTGATGGTAAGCCTCATGGGTGGCATAGGGATCCGGGGCTGCATGGTCATGATCGTGCCCATGATGATCGTGCCCATGATGATCGTGCCCGTGATGATCGTGCCCGTGATGATCGTGCCCGTGGCCGTGATCATGGCTGTGATTGGATCCGTGGGTTTCTGCTACCGCCCGCCGAAACTTGCACAGATGACAGTTCATACTGCCCACTCCGGCGATCGCCTCCTGCTCTCGATCCAGCAATCCTTGCATCACAGCGGGATCCAGGCCCAATTCTGGCAGTTCGAGATACTCGATGTGGGGATGAGCCTGCCGTTGCTCGGTGGTGATGCGCTGAATTTTTTTGAGCAAAACACCTGTGAACAGAAAATAGGGCACCACAATGATGCGGCGAGGATTGGCCCGCAAGGCACGGACGAACCCCTGCTCTAGACGGGGATGGGTGATGCCAATAAAGCAGATCTCTAGCTCTCCATAGCCAGATCCCTCCCACAATAGGCGGGCTAGCTTGCAGGTTTCGGCATTGGCCTCTGGATCGCTGGATCCCCGGCCCACAAACAGCAACACTGTATCTTGACGAGCAATATCAGCTGTAGAGGCGGCTTCTACTGCTGCTAGTCGTTGCTGCATCAAATCGAGAATATCTAGACGGATCCCAATCGGAGCACCGTAGTGAATCACGAGTCCGGGATGCAGTTTTTGCAAGCGATCCAACTCGATGGTGACATCATATTTGTTGTGTCGTGCTCCAAATAGCAACACCGGCATGGCCACAATCTCGGTATAGCCTTGAGCCAAGCATTGAGCCACCCCGTCGGCAATGGTGGGGATGGTCAGCTCCAAAAAGCAGGGGATAACCGGACGGTGGGGGGAGATCTGTTGATAGTGCTCCGCCAACTCCATAAAAGCTTGGCGACCCTGCTCATCCCGAGATCCATGACCAATTAACAATAATGGAATAGCTGCGGGAACAGAGGGCTGGTTGCGATCAGGCGGTTTAAGCGTAGAGATATTGAGTGTAGACACTGGCAGCATAACGATCCTTTTCCTTGTGGCTCGCAAGGGTAATGGCAGGTGAAGCTGAGTCTGGCCTTTTGATCTGACTGGTAAAGTCTGATAGGCAGCGACTTTGGAACGGGTGTTCTGGCTCAGGAGGGCTGACGCCAAGAATGGCGATTGACATCCCTCACATCACAGTTGCGGCACAGTGGCGGATTTTCACCGCGCTTTCCCCATTCAGATCCCTGGGATCCCACTCCTGCTGATGAGGAGAAGGCTGCAAGGGCTTTTCACTTTAGCGCAATTTCGAGCTGAATTGATCTAAAAAGAAGACTCTAAAATCAATGCAGGATCCCCTCGGGGAGGATAGAGAGGAAGGCATGAGAGTTGCTTGTTTTACTTTTCTGAACTGACGAAATCTTGAGTTTTGATCTCTCAGGAGTCTGTCCTTTCAAAGTCATTAAATTCAGGATGAGACAACAAGTAATCAGCAAATGTTTTGGCGATCAAAGACAGTCGTTTGGAGCGCAAATGAACCAGATACCAGGATCCTAGAATGGGAAATTCTTCTACATCTAAGAGGGCCAGATGATGCTCCCACCCCCGCAGTGCCAAGACATGACGAGATAAAACTGAGATCCCCAATCCGCCCACAATGCCCTGTCGAATGGCCTCACTGCTGCCCAATTCCATCCGAATGGTGAGATGAAGATGATGTTTTTCAAATAGCCGCTGTACCGCCATCCGGGTGCCGGATCCTGGCTCACGAGCTAAGAAGGGTTCTTTGGCAATCTGTTGCAAAGTGATCCCTTTCTGACCAGCTAAGGGGTGATGAATCGGGGCCATGACCACCAGCGGGTTGTCCAAGAAAGGTTCAGCGATGACATCGAGATCGGAAGGGGGGGTGCCCATGACATAGAGATCATCTTTGTTCTGGCCGATCCGCTCAATCACTTGCTGGCGATTCATCACATGGAGAGAAACATCGATGCCGGGATACTGCTGGCAAAATGGCCCCAATAACCGAGGGATAAAGTATTTAGCAGTGGTCACAACGGCAATGCTGAGGCGTCCCTGAGTCAGCCCTTTCAAATCCGCCACCTTGGTCTCAAAAGCTTGTAGTTGATCAAAAAGTTGCTCACAGGTTTGGTGCAGGGCCACCCCTGCCTCAGTCAGGTAGACCTGCTTGCCCACCTGCTCAAACAACGGCAGACCAATTCCCTTGCTCAGCTGCTTAATCTGCATCGAGACTGTGGGCTGTGTCAAAAACAGCTCTTCAGCGGCACGAGTGAAGCTGAGATGGCGGGCCACCACCTCAAAGATCTGAAGCTGGTGAAGGGTAAGAGATTTCATCACGACAAGAGTAGTCCTGAGAACGGGATCCAAGATCTATGCTAGAGATCTACACTAATAGATTTTAGTCTATGAACGCTATTCAAAGAATTGATTTTTAGTTATCTGTTTCTCGTCTAGTATGATCCTTAAGTTGAGCTGTAAAGTGTTGCAATGCACAGACAGGTCAAGTAACCCACAAGGCAGAACTATGGATGAGCAAATCTGGGTGGCAAGTGTCGGATTGATCCCAGTCTATGCAATGGCGGCCTGGGGGGGGGCATTGGTATGGTCTCCGGGTATCACCACACGGACGGGGCCGCGTCCAGCCGGATATCTGAATGGATTGCTGACACTGATGGCCTTTGTCCACAGCCTCCTAGCCTTGATCTCAATCTGGGGCCAGCCCGCTCAAGGGATCCGGATCCCGTGGGTGCAGGTGGGGGATTTGGTTCTGGATCTGCCTTTACAGGCATCAAGCCTGACCTTGGGAGCCTGTGTCTTGATCACGGGGTTGAATTTGCTGGCCCAGGTCTATGGGTTTGGATATATGGAGATGGATTGGGGCTGGGCTAGATTTTTCTCCTTACTGGGGCTATTTGAGGCTGGCATGTGTGCCTTGGTACTCTGTGATTCCCTCTTCTTTAGCTATGTGTTTTTGGAGATTCTGACGCTGGGCACCTATCTTCTGGTGGGACTGTGGTTCAATCAGCCGCTGGTGGTGACAGGGGCACGGGATGCCTTTCTGACCAAACGGGTGGGGGATCTGCTGTTATTGATGGCGGTGATCGCGGTGTTCCCATTGACGGGATCCTGGAATTTTGAGGATTTGGCTGCTTGGGCCGCAGCGGTGCAGGCGGGGACTGTGGCGGTGGATCCCACCCTGATCACCTTGGTGGGTTTAGGCTTTGTGGCCGGTGCCGTGGGGAAATGTGCTCAATTTCCCTTACATCTCTGGCTGGATGAGGCGATGGAGGGGCCACTGCCTTCAACGGTGCTGAGAAATGCTGTGGTGGTGAGCACTGGGGCTTGGGTGCTGCTCAGATTGCAGCCTTTACTGTCGTTATCACCCGTGGTATTGGCGGTGATGGTGACCATCGGGGGCCTATCTGCTGTGGGGGGATCCCTGGTGGCCTTGGCTCAGATTGATGCCAAACGAGCGCTGTCCTATGTGGTGAGTTCCTACATGGGGATCATTTTTGTGGCGGTGGCAGGTGGACATACAAACCAAGCCTATCTTTTGCTCTTGAGTTATGCACCAGCGATGGCGGTGCTGGTGATGGCGGAAGGAACAGTGATCTGGAATAGCATTTCTCAGGATCTACGCCATTTGGGAGGTCTTTGGTCACGGCGACCTATCTCAGGGTTGAGCTTTGGGGTGGGAGTCCTGGGCTTGATCGCGTTGCCGCCACTGGGATCCTTTTGGGTGTTGTCAGATTTGGCTCAACAGTTTTGGCTGTCGGAGCAGTGGTGGCAATTGGGGATACTATGGGTCACCAATGCAGTGACAGCCCTGAGCTTGATGCGGGTATTTGGGTTGATCTGGGCTGGCCAGCCCCAACAAATGACGGAGCGGTCACCAGAGGTTCACTGGCCTATGATTCTTCCGATGACGCTGGCAGTGGGCCTAACGCTGCACCTGCCCATCATCCTAGCGACATTAGATTGGCTCCCCCACCTGACTTGGATCCCGGCAGGACTGATGGTGGGATCCTCTGGATTGGGGCTGGGATTGGGGATCTGGCTCTATGTGCGCCGAGATCCAAAGCCTGTGGATTGGGAGTGGCTGAAGGATTGGCAGGATCTGCTGGCCTATGACTTTTACACCCCCCGTCTCTATCAGGTCAGTGTTGTCTTTGTGGTGCGGGTGATCTCAAACCTGACCAATTGGATTGACCGCTACATTGTCGATGGGATTGGATCCTTGACGGGGCTGGTGGTGATGGCTGGCGGCGAGGCGCTGAAATATGCTAACTCAGGCCAGTTTCAGGTCTATGTCCTGACCATTGGGGTGGGCATCGCTCTGGTCAGTTGGTTGACGATGCACTAAGGCAATTCGCTATTAGGTCTATGGATTCTAGACCATTCATGTAATTGACCCATAACGCTAGAGGATATCTATGCTGCTCAGTGCTGTAATAGCGATACCTTTTTTAGGAGCCCTAGTGCTCTTTTTGAGGTCAGGATCCCGGCGGTTGGCTTTGGCAATAGCAGGGATCCCATTGGTTTTGCTGGTGTGGCTGGTCACTCATTTTGATCCGCAACAATCCGGCATCCAGTATCAGACCTACTGGGAGTGGATCCCTCAGATTGGCCTTAACTATTCCCTGGGCCTTGATGGGATATCGCTCTTGATGGTGGGGTTAAATGCCCTGCTCACCTTTATCGCAATTCTCAGTGCTGAGGCAGCCATCAAGCGTCCTGCATTGTTTTATGGGCTTATTCTGCTGACCAGTGGGGCCGTTCATGGGGCTTTTTTGTCACAGAATCTGCTCTTGTTTTTCCTCTTTTATGAGCTGGTGTTGATCCCGATGTATCTGCTGATCTGCATTTGGGGCAGTGCCAGAGGCGATTATGCAGGTATCAAGTTTCTGATCTATACAGCGGTGTCATCAATACTGGTGCTAGGTGCTTTTTTGGCCATCGGTTGGCTGGCGGATCCCCACAGTTTTGAGCTGAGCCAACTACATGATCTGGCCCTAGACCCACAGACTCAAACCCTGGTGCTGGTGGCGCTCATCCTGGGATTTGGCATCAAAATGCCCCTAATACCGCTGCACACCTGGCTGCCGGATGCTTATGGTGAATCCTCTGGGCCTGTGGCCATTCTGCTGGGGGGGATCCTGTCCAAGTTAGGCATCTACGGCCTTCTCCGGTTTGGCCTGGACTTGTGGCCAGAGGGGTGGGCCACTGTAGCCGGGATCCTGGCCGGCTGGGGGGCGGTCTGTGTTTTGGCAGGGGCTCTCGCCGCCATCGCCCAAACCGATATTCAACGGATGGTGGCCTACAGCTCCATTGGCCATATGGGCTATATCCTGCTGGGCATGGCTGCCGCTACCCCCGTGAGTTTAACCGGAGTGATGTTACAGATGGTCAGTCATGGGCTCATCTTGGCTCTGCTCTTCAATTTGGTGGGCATTATCGAGCGCATTGTGGGTAGTCGGGATCTCAATGTGTTAAATGGCCTGCTCAACCCGATTCGAGGCTTGCCCGCCATCAGTGCTCTGCTGATTTTGGCCGGGATGGCCAGTGCTGGGATCCCTGGTTTGGTGGGATTTGTGGCGGAGTTCTTGATCTTTCAGGGGAGTTACAGCATCTTTCCGTTGGCAACCCTGATCGCCATTTTGGGGACGGGCTTAACCGCCGTCTACTTCGTCATTCTGCTCAACCGCACCTGCTTTGGCAAACTCGATAATCACACCGCCTATTACCCACTGATCCAAACCTGGGAACGGATCCCTGGATTGATCTTGGCGGGGTTGATCATCTGGTTTGGGATCCAACCCATGAGTTTGGTGCAGTTGCCGCAATCCTTGGCCTTTGATATGGCGGGCAAGGTAGCTCAAGTTCAACAAGAACCCATCCTCGTGGCAGAAATCGTTGATCTCGCAAAAACCCCCTAGGGATCCACAGCAAAAAGCGAAACCATTGACCCTCAACTTGGAGACAATTATGCCTCAAACTGTGGCTCAACCAGTATCGAAACTACCCGCGTCCGCTCACCCTTTTGCCGAGATCATTCACCGACTAGAGGCTGGGGGAGCAATGCTGCCAGACACCCCCGAAAATCTAATGCAGATCATTGGGTTATACAAAGCTTATGCGGTGCCGATGGATTTTTATTGGCGGGATCTGCTCTACATTGCTGAACAGATATTTGTGGATCCGATCCCGTTTTTTAAGTTCATCATTCCTGAAGAGTATCTGACGCTAGCCAATCACTATGCTGGGGATACTGCTGATCTACGGATTTGGCGGGGGGAAGCGGCAGCCCATCCCGAATTGTTGACCTTTATGGAACAAGGAGAACTCAAACGTAAACTTCCTCGTATTGTGCATCATCTTTATCACGACCGCATCAATATGGAGTTTGCCGAAGAATGTATGCGGGCAATGCTATGGCACCGGGACATGGGAGGATTGCTGGATCCCTACTTGGATTCGGAGGACTATCGGCAAAATGCTGATCGAGCTATCCGGGCCTATTATCAGGGCAATCCGCTAATGACAGGGCTTTATAAACTGTTCCCAGAGATGTTTATGGAGCTGTCTCGTCAGGCCACCATGTATTCGGTCTTGGGGTTGTTTTGGGAAGTCATGGCGCCTGTTTTTTTGAAATGAGTGATCTCTATGATGAGGGCAAGCTCACCAGTGTGCCAGAGGCTAT
>JAAUUM010000114.1 GCA_012031565.1 Synechococcaceae cyanobacterium SM2_3_2 | reverse complement strand
GACTGATTAACCGGCTGAAGCAGTTTCGTCGGATAGCCACCCGTTATGAGAAGCGAGCGGATAACTATCTGGCCATGCTGAATGTGGCGGCTATCGTCCTCTTCCTCAGGTTCTCAAACACTGCCTAGATCTAAACCCTGTGAGCCAGATTGAGCTTGAGCCGGTAGTCATACAACCAGAAGCCCACCATCACTCCCATCAGATTGACCTGAGTACCCGTCAAGAAAGATTTATACTAGAGCTTGTATCAGTGTTATTGCTCTTGACTTAGAGTCCACTTACGCGATTTGACTCTGTTCTTGTACAGACTATTTGACCTAAGCTTTGTATAAAAGATGTAAGAAGATCTAAGCGTTCGCTTCTCTCTTTCCCCAAGTATCTCGGGTTTTTGGAGGGGATCCCCTATCTAAACGCATATCGTAAACCCTAACAGCCATTCATATCAGGTGGCAGCATGATGAACCAACCCCGCAAGCAGACCCTTTTTCCAGATCAGCCGGATCTTATCAATTCAGAACAGGTTCCTGGTGATTTATCTCACTCTCGGCTTGCATGGGTTACGGGTCAGCGGGTCAAGCAGCTTGCTCTGGGGGGATTGGTCTGCCTAGGACTGGGATCCCTGGTGGGGCTTGGGGGGTGGCTTCTACGGCAGAGCTATGAACAAGCCCGTCAGCAGGCTGCCCAGCAATTAGAGCGCAATCAGGTGGGAGGGGCACTGGCTCAGTATCAACAGGCTCAGCGTAACCCCTGGAATTGGCTCAGCTCCGATCCCGTGGCAGGGGCCGACTTGGCATGGATTCAGCAAGAGGTGGAGGCCATCGATCTGGAGCTGACTGAGTTAGAAGAGCGAATGGCGGCTAATCCCAACCAGATGGCTGATTGGATTGCCCTGGGCGAGCTGTTATCCCAACGGGGAGATTGGGGTGGGGCAGAGGAGGCTTTTCGACGGGCCATCGCAATTGACTCGGCGCAATCGCAAGCTCATTTTGGCCTGGGACAGGTGTTGGAGCAGCGGGGTCTTGCAGCGGAGGCTTTGCTGCATTATCAGATCGCCGCAGAGCGGGTCAGTGGCAACTTGCTTTACCAGACGGCTTGGGGTCGAGTTTTGGTGGCCACCGATCAAGTCGAAGAGGGCATCCGGCGGCTAGAGGCGGTGATTGAGCAGGATCCCTATCGGGCCGATACTCAACATGCCCTCTCGGTGGCCTATGCCCGCCAACAACAGTGGGAGCTGGCTATTCGGCACGGCAGCTTGGCGTGGGAACTCGGGTCGTCCGCTTCGTTTGATCATCTGGATCCCATCTTTGCCGTCCTGCGGCAACAGCCCGCCACCGCCTTCTCTGCTGAGCAACAGGGACAGGCTCACCTGTTACAACACCATTATTCGCAGGCTGAGACTGCCTTCGATCAGGCAATTGCGGCGGATCCCACTTTGGCAGACGCGCACTGGGGGCTGGGCTGGGCGCTTTTGCAACAGAATCAGTCTGGGGTGACCGCGATGACGGAAGCTGTGAAGTTAGATCAGGGGGCTCGTTATCAACACGGGCTGGGGGTAGCCCTCTGGCAGACGGCCCAAAACAATGCAGACTTACGAGAGACAGCCCTATCCTCCCTTCAGGCAGCGGTGGATCAGGATCCCCAACATCCCCGTTATCGCCGCGATTGGGGCTTAGCGTTGGCACAGTCAGGACAATGGGAACAGTCGGTGGCGGCTTTGGGATCCTCTGCCGCTAGCCAGCGTTGGCGGTCGGATCCTGCGGTGCAACGGACATTGGCGGTGGCACAAGCCCAACTGGATCCAGCCAGTACATCGGCCAATACATCAGGGGATCCCTCCTCTACTCCGCCCCGAATTGAGGTGGATCTGGGTCGCTTACGCTCAGCTGAGCAGACGACTGGATCCCAGAATTTAGACTCCCCGAGTTTTGACTGGTCTCTGCTGAGAACATTACTGCTGTGGGGATCCCTGACTGGCGCGTTGGTCGGGGTGGTTTGGTGGGCCATGACTCGGAGCGGGGGTGGCCAGGGACAACTACCTGTGGCCTCTAAAACGGCAACCACCAGCCTCAACCCCACCACAGCAGTCTGGAACCCTTTTACAACCTCGGCTCCCCTCAAGATTGACCCAAAGGGGCAGATGATCCAGGATTACCAACAGGCGCTGTTATTGACTCAAGCGGGACAATGGCGACAGGCTGCTCCTCTTTTGGTTCGGGTGTTGGAGGTCAATCCTGACTATGCCCCTGCCCACATGCTCTTAGGCCATGCTTATCGCCATGAGGGGGATCTGAATGACGCTCTCAATTGCTACAACACAGCTCACCGACTACATCTGCCAGGATCCCTCCGCCCCTTGACTGAAATGTTGATGGAGATTGGGCAGCGTCAATTTGCCTCAAACGATCTAACGGAATCCCTGCAACACTTTCAACAGGTTGAGCAGCTCTGCCTTGAGGAGAGCAGCAGCTCGGAGGAAGAACGGGCAGCCTTAAAGCTGAAAATAGCTGAAGTCCACATCGCTTCTCAGTCGTGGTCTCCTGCCCTGGAACAGCTCCGTCAGGCTCTGATGCTCAACCCCAATCTGGCCCCAGCCCACTGTCGGATGGCCGATATACACTACCTGCGGGGGGATTTTGAGCAGGCCATTGATACCTATTGGCAGACTTTGGAAGTGGATCCCAACTTTCTGGAGGCTCATGAGGGTATGGGATTGGCCATGACTCGGCAAGGCAGTCTTGCTGCTGGCTTAGCCTCTTTTCAGACTGCCCTCAGCTTGGCAGCTCGCCCCACCGTTGAGCTGAGACTGGAGTTTGGCTTAGCTCTGATTTTGGCAGGAAATCTGGCCCAAGCGGAACCTCTGATTCGGGAAGTCCTGGAGCAAGAACCCACCCATGCTCGGGCTCATCACGCGATGGGCAAGTGGCTAGCGGCTCAGGGTCACTATCTTGAGGCCATCGATCACTTTCAACAAGCCCTCGATTTGGATCCCAATCTCTGGGAGGCATTGGCAGCTCAGGGACTTGCCACCCTAGATCACAGTAAGCAGAGAAGCGATAGTGGCAAGCGAGTCTTGGAATCTCGCCAGGTGGAATCTGCAATCAGTAAGTTTGAGACCGTGCTGCAACGGGATCCCGATGTTGTGGAGGCTCATTTTGGCATCGCTGAGGTGCATCGAATGCGCAATCATCTCCAATTTGCCCTGAAGGCTTATCAAGATGGACTAAAAGTGAATCGCAGTTATGCGCCGATGCATTTTCAGCTGGGCCGACTCTATGTTCGCTGGGAAAAATTTGACTTTGCTATCGAGTCCATTCGCACAGCCCTCCAGCTCAATCCAACCCTGACGCAGGCCCAAGAACTATTGGATCGGATTCATACCAAACAAGCTGAAGCCCTGCGAGCCAGAACCCCTAGTGGAGCCCCAGCTCGGGCCGCTCAATCGATACCCAGTCGTTCCCTCAGTTCGGCCCGTCAAATGCTCCAGCTCCGCGCCCAATCCACCTGGGATCCTGAGCAGGCACAGGTCTTGGCTGACCAGCTGGCCAATGAAACGGCAACCAACGATGAGGCCAATTTAGAGAGTACGGGGACTTCACTGGACTCCTCACCGGATATAACCACCGAGATCGTCTTCTCCGAGGCAGAGCTTGCTTATGGTGGTGAGGCTGAGAACCCCGAGAGTGAGAATCCAGACTTGTGGCAGGCCAGCTAGAAGGGTTTAAAATAAGCCCACAGTCCCAACTATGCAGCCTCCATAATGTCAACAATGTCAACGTTTACCCTCAGAAGGCTCAAGGCCCAATTGATTACGCCTGAGTCGTTTGCCCCGTTTGGCCAGATCATCACCGCCACTCAGGATGGGAAAGCTTTTGACCAGGAGGATGCCCAGCTGGTTTTAGACCGAGGGATCCCGCGTTTTTATCTGATGCGGCTGCGCCCCAAAGGATTAAGCTTTTCCCAAATCACTCGCCACCGTCAATGTACTCAATGCCTGGGATCCCTAGGAGGACATTCGTGGTATCTAGGGGTAGCTCCCTCCAGTTCTGATCCCTTAAATCCCGATCAGATAGTGGTTTTTAAGATCCCTGGAGACTGCTTTATCAAACTAGAAGTGGGAACTTGGCATGCAGGGCCTCATTTCCAGGATCCCGACTATATCGATTTTTATAACCTTGAATTATCAGACACCAATTTGGTTGATCACGATACGATCAATCTGGCTCTAGATAGGGGCATGACCTTTGAGATTGAAATTTAAAGTTAGTTAGCACAGCAGAAATTTAGCAAGCATTAAGTCTTTCAATGGTACGCCAATATCCATTGTAGTGACTCAAAAACCCACAGGCCATACCTTAGGTTGAAAGACTTGGCTCCTCAAGAAAGAGGGTTTTGGCTTAGAGTCGATGTACAGCCAACATAGTGATGTCATCAAACTGTTCTGCCTGACCAATGTGATTGCGAACACCTTCAACCACCTGATCAAGCAGTTCCTGAGCAGAGTCTTTTGGCTTTTTAGCAATATCGAGGAGACGAGCCTCTGAAAATAGTTTTCTGTCGAGATCGTGAGCCTCTGTGACACCATCGGTGTAGGCTAACAACATATCTCCCACCTCAAGTTGCACCTGTTCAATATCAAAAGTCATATCTGGCAACATACCAACCGCAGGGCCAGTGGGCTGGAGCCGGCCTTTGATTTCCCCCTCACGATTAGTCCATATCAAGGGTTCATGCCCGCCATTAATGTAAATCATCATGCCAGAGGCAGGATCCAGAATGCCAAAGAAAATAGTGGCAAACATATTGGATCGACTGTGAGTATTCGCAATATAGTTATTGGTCAATGTCATCGTATTGCGAAGAGCTGTTGTGCCCGCAGAAGGAGCAACTCGCCGGCCTTGTCCTTGTGAACGAGTCATCGGCTTATCTTCGCTCAAAAAGTCTAAAACCCCTAAGGAATAGTTTTGCTGGGAAAGGCTGCGAATCAGGCTGCGAAACAGAGCCATAAATAGGGCTGCACCAACACCTTTGTCACAAACATCAGCCAAGACAAGACCTACACGGCCATTAGCAAGGAGAAAGGAATCGTAAAAATCTCCAGCCACATCGCGAGCAGGAGAAAAGTAAGATAAGATTTCCCAGTTGTCTAACTTTGGTAAACTATCAGGCAGAAAGTCAAGTTGGATTTGGCGACCAATTTGCAATTCCCGCTCATATTTGAGCAGTTCTTTTTGGGTTTGTACCTGCTGCTCTTGGCGGCGACGTTCCAATCCAGATTTAAGTCGAGCTGATATCGCTCTAGGGCCACAATCATAGGTCAGATAGTCACAAATTCCCAACTTAAAATAGCCTTCTAATTGGTGAGAATCTAATGCCTTGACCAGCCCCAGAATGATTACCGTGGCATCTTTCAATAAGGCTTGCGCCTCCCCTTGTTGTTGTTCTAACAGCTCGATATTGACCAAAATCAGATCAAAGTTATGGACTTGATTTAATTGAGTAAAGTCAGAAAAAGATGAAACTACGATAGCTTCATAGTCCAGTGCTTTGACATGCCTCAATAATAATGTCAAATACTCAGTATTAGGCTCAATAAAAAGTAGGGATCCAATGGTCATGGTGATTCTGGTAAAGGGGTACGGTAGACCTTAAAGATGTTGCGGTTGCGATCACCGCTACGTTCATAGATGAATTGATCTACGCCTTGAACGGTCAGAAGAATCCCGAGTCCACCAATAGGCCGATCCGATAGCGATCTATCCACCGTTTCTTCTTCTTTGGATAGAGACTGGAATGGATCATAAGTGACACCAGTATCCTCCATCGTTACCGTTAGAGCATCATCATCCATTGAGACATGGACATCAATGGTGCCCTCTATATTCGCATCTTCATAGCCATACATGATGATATTGGTGGCAATTTCATCAACAGCGAGTCGAAGATTATAAGCTGCTTTCTTAGAAAGTTGAGCCTCTGCACTTGCGGATTTGATGAGTTCGGCAATCAAAGAAAGGGAGTCTAAAACTCCTGGGACAGTTATAGCCTTCATAAATCCCTATTGGGGCGGTTGGAAAGTGAAAAATCTCTGTAGGATACTGAAGATGGTTCCCACAGGATCAGAGCAATGGTATCTAGACAAGGAAAATGTGATCGCAGTCAATAGAATAATAATCTACTGAACAAATGATTCACTCTGAGTCTTGTCTAGATCCAATCTCTATTTAGATCTAAGTTTAGATCTGGGTGGTCATGCCCTCAAAGTTATTCCTCAAAAGTTTCTTGCAAGATGACACTTCGATTGAAGCCCGTTTTCATCAGTGTATCGACCACGCCTTCCTGGGCTCCCACCACATAAATATCTACATCAGCACCCATCTTTTGGCGGGCAAAGATCAAAACTCTTAATCCCGCGCTGGCCATAAATTCGAGGTCTTGCATCATCAACACCAGCTTCTTAGGATGTTCGCCTGCGGCCTCTTCAACTTTGGCCTTAAATTGTCCGGCGGCACTGGCGTCTAGTTCTCCCGACAGAAACACTTTAGCGATTGAATCAACGAGGTCTAAGGTGCAGTTGAAAGCCATAAATAGTCTCCAAATCAAAGGTAAACAAACTTATCAATTTTGTGGGCAAGTCGCTGGGTATTTCAACAAGGGATCCCTGTCATCCTCGACCCACCAAAATGCCTGTGGAGCGGCCCCCCAAGAGAAACTCCCCTTGGTTACCCAATTCAGGCTCTTGGCCCACATCGTAGATGTCATTGGGACTCGGCACACTGGTATTGGCAGCCACATACCAACGCTTGCCTTCTGGTAGACCAGGGGGATGAAAGGGCAGGGCATCCCAATACATATTGATGGCCACGTAGATGTAGTCATCAGTAACCGTTCCCCCTTTGGCATGGTTGCCATCCAACAGGAAGGCCAGTACCAAGCTGCCAGAGGACCAATCGGCATGCCAAGACCAGACCCCATGCCAAGAGATATCGGGATAACCGCTGCCCATGTAGTCCATATTGCGGAAATGATCTCGATTGCGGAGGGCGGGGTGAGCCTTGCGAAAGGCGATAATTTTACTGAAATAGCGAAGCAGATCGGGGTTTTGCTCCTGTTGCGACCAGTTGAGCCAATTCAGTTCACTATCGTGGCAATAGGTGTTGTTATTGCCATTTTGGGAGTTGCCCAACTCATCCCCCATCAGGATCATGGGCACCCCTTGGCTGACCATCAAAAAGGTGACGGCATTTTTGATCTGTTGTCGCCGCAAGGCATTGATCCAAAAATCGTCAGTGGGCCCTTCCCAGCCACAATTCCAGCTGTGATTGTCGTTGCCGCCATCGTTATTGTTTTCACCATTGGCCTCGTTGTGTTTCCCGTCATAGGAAACCAAGTCCATCAGGGTAAAGCCATCATGGCAAGTGATGAAGTTGATGCTGGCAGTGGTGCCCCGGCCATGATAAATGTTAGGGGATCCCTGTAAACATTGAGCCATCGCCCCCAACAGCCCCGGTTCCCCTTTGAGAAAACGGCGGGCAGTATCGCGGTACTTACCATTCCACTCGGCCCAGCGACCGTAGGCAGGAAAGGATCCCACCTGATAGAGACCACCCGCATCCCAGGCTTCCGCAATCAGTTTGCACTTGCCCAAGATGGGATCAAAAGCCAAGGTTTCCAGCAACGGGGGATTGGGCAGGGGTGCTCCCCAGGGATCCCGGCTCAGAATCGAGGCCAGATCAAACCGGAACCCGTCGATGTGGTACTCAGCCGCCCAGTAGCGCAAGCAGTCCAACACCATATTGCGGACAATCGGGTTGTTACAGTTGAGGGTGTTGCCGGTGCCGCTGAAGTTGTAGTAGTAGCCTTCTGGGGTCAGCATGTAGTAGGTTTTATTGTCCAGACCCCGATAGGAGATGGTTGGGCCCCGCTCATTGCCCTCAGCAGTGTGGTTAAACACCACATCCAGAAACACTTCGATGCCGTTTTGGTGCAGTTCCTTGATCAAGTTTTCAGCTCATCCACCTGCATCCCAAACTTGCCCGTGGCGGCATAGCCTGCCTTGGGGGCAAAGAAGCCAACGGTACTGTAGCCCCAATAGTTATAGAGCATTTTGCCTTCCTCATAGGGATGAGGGCGACTGTGCTCAAACTCGTCAAATTCATAGATCGGCATCAATTCGATGCAGTTCACCCCCAGAGCTTTCAGATAGGGGATCTTTTCCCGAATGGCCGCATAGGTGCCGGGATGCTTGACCCCTGACGAGGGATCCTTGGTAAATCCCCGCACATGCATCTCATAGATCACCAGATCCTCCATCGGGATCTCAAGGGGGCGATCCCCCTCCCAGTCAAAGTCATCAAAGGCCAAGCGAGCCCGATGCTGGTAAGCGGCATTCCAGTCTGGGAGTTGACCCCAAATATCTCGACCCCCAATCACACGGGCATAGGGATCCATCAAAATCTTGCTGCTATCAAACCGATCGCCCGCCTGTGGATTAAAGGGGCCATCCATGCGATAGCCATACTCAATCGTCTCCACATCCAGGTCAAATACCATCATGGTGTAGACATCCCCAATACGGAACTCCTCCGGGAAAGGAATCTCAACAAAGGGTTCAGGCTCCCCTTTGTTGAATAACACCAAGGTGCAGGAGTGGGCGCTGCGAGAAAAGATTGAAAAGTTAACCCCACCCGGTACGAGGGTGGCCCCAAACGGAAACGCTCGCCCAGGCCGAAGTTTGTATCCTGCCACCTCATGGGTGGGGTAGAAATCAATCCGCTGTTGCATAGGATCCGGTCTCCAATAGAGGATACCCCCAAGGTGGGGCTGGATAGCGTCAGGGAGGGTTCAAAATCATCCAGGATGACCGACTGAGGCTAGACACATAGGCCCAGCGCAAGAGATCGTCTCCCTGCTTGAGATAGCACCCCCCTTGATTAGGTCTGATTAGGTCGATAGAGCGGCAATGCCATCAGCCAATGTTTCACTGGTCAGGAAAAACTTGAGAAAACCCGTAATGGACATGGTGTCCTTGAGTTCTTCCGATAAGCCCACAAGCGCAATCTGCCCATTGTTGCCGGCCATCTGGCGATAGAGCAACAGCAGTACCCGTAAGCCTGCACTGGACATATAGCTCACTTGGCTCAAGTCCAAGATTAGCTTTCCCCCGCCTTGAGTGAGAGGAACAAGATTTTCTTGGGCCGAAGGGGCTGTTTTTCCATCAATTTCGCCTACCACTTGAGCGATGGTGATGTCGTTATTGGTCTGGATGGTGATATCCATCGCATCGGTCTCCACACAGGGTGAGCAATTTTGGCTGAGTCAGCTGAGGCAGAGGAGAAGTCAAGTCTGGACTAGACGGGCTCTACAGGCACCAAACGCACCTTGACTCGAATGGACTCACTGGACTCTGGCAATTTCACGGTCAGGGCAGCCGGATCGAAATTGTCATAGGGCTCGCCATCAATGGTGACGGACTCCAACTTGACGCTGCCCGGTGGCAAGATGTCTGGGGCCACTCGCAGGATATTGCGGCCAAAGCTGTGGTTGGGCTTGGGCTTAAAGTGCAGCTCCAACGGTTGCTTGTGTACCAGCAGGTTGGAATAGGTGGCCGCCAAGAAACACAGTTCGGTGGAGTGGTAGCCGCTCATGGAGTGACTGCCCTTAAACCGCTCAGTTCCCATCAAATAGGGGATCCCGTTGGCCAAGACGTTAAAGTAAACGGCACCGTCGTCATGATCGAGGAAGAAGGCATTGTAGAAGGAGGTGGATTCCCGTGCCAGCTTGAGGTACTCATCATCTTTGAGCACCCCCTTCAGGATCAAGTAGGCCAAGATGCCTTGCTCCTGCTGCCACCAAGCCTTACGGTCGTGGAAGCCAAAGCGATGCCATTCCTCACCCTCTTTCACCATCCGTTCCATCACGTCATACCAGCCGCCCCGCTGCCGATCCATCCCCACTTTGGGCATCTCTTCGGCAATGCGACGGGCCAAGGCCTCATATTGAGGCTTGGGGGTGAGTCCGTACATCCGCATCAGGTTCCAGGCGATCTTGAGGTTGTGCCCCACCACACCGCGATTCTGCTGCCACATATGATGTTGGTCAAAAGACCAGTCCTCGAAGAACTTCTCCTGCACAAACGGGCTGTGCTCATAGTCGGGGAAGTGGGCTTCGATGGTATCGAAGGTGTACTCCAGGAAGTCGGCGTAGCGCTTTTCTCCGGTGGCCAGATAGAGATTGATCAAGTAGGCGGGTGCGTGATCCCCGACGGAGTTCCAGTTTTTCTTGCCCTTGTTGGCTCCCAAGGCATCGGACCGAGGGTCAAGGGTGATGGGATCCAGGTGGGAGAAATAGCCGCCCAATGAGCGATCTAGAAAGAAGCGGTCAAATAATTCGACTGTCAGCTCTGCATCCCGCAAAATGCTGGGTTCGCCCGTGATCCGAAAGGTCTGGATTGGGCCAGCCAAGGCATAGATCTGTTCATAGGCTGGGATGGCATCGAAATCATCCCCAAATTCTGAGGCGAAAACCTTGACCTCTCGGGATCCCTGCACATCGATGCCGTGATACCAATAGACCACCCGTTCATCAGGATCGTAGAAGCGCATATGGTCTTGGAGATATTGCGTCCCCTTTTCAGCCGCGTCTAAGAACCGATCTTCACCGGTGAGCATATAAGCAGAGGCAAAACCATACACCAAGCGAGAGATAGTATCGGTTTCTTGCCGATAATTATCAGTGGCTTTTTCCCCTTTGAGGGTGATGCTGGTGCGGTAATTATCATAGTCAACGGGCTTACCCTCAAACTGAGCAGCTAGGTAAAAGTCAGCAATAGACTTGATCTGTTGAACCCACCAATCCTGTCGCTCAAACACAAAGCTGTCTTCTTTTTTGGTGGGGAAGACAAGGTATTGAGCTTCAAAAGTATTGCCACCATTCTCAGGAAAATAGATCCCATAGACAAACAAATATCGTCCCGGTACCGCCAAAGCCTTCATCTGATCTTGGTTTGTCCATTGACGAGCCTCCTCCAAATTATTGGCCACCCATCCATAGGTATTGGCAGCAAATTTAACGGTATATTCGCGATCGTCGGTGGTTTTTAGAGTAAATATTCCCTGAGTTGGATCGGCGGCGACAACATAGCCCGCAATCAGATCAGAAAAGGTGAAGTCAATCGGGTTCATACTGAGAATCCTCAAGAGTTAGAAGTCGATCAAATGGAGTAGCGCGGATCAGATATCAGGCGGAGGACAACGTGACATGATGATATGAATTCCACGATTAAGCGCTGAGAGTATCAATCAATTTTCGAGCAAAGAGATGAGCATGGCCTCCGGTTCGACCCGTGATCAGATCTCCATCTACAACCACATCTTCATTTTGATAAAGGGCTCCCATATTAATCACATCGCCATGGAGGTTATTGTGACAGGTCACGGGTCGTCCTCTGATCAACTCAGGGGCTGGCGCCACCAACCACATGCCATGGCAAATAATGCCTTTCAGGATAGTGGGATCCGCAAAAGCTCTCTTGAGAAAAGCGGTTGCGGGAGGCAGTTGATTGACATCTTCTGTGTAACGCAACCGATCAGAAACCATGGCTGAGGGCACAATGATGGCGCTGAAGGTCTTTAACGCCTCATCATCAATATCCTCAAAACTCTCATGGCATGTAAAAGGAACATGATACTCATTCCCCTTAAAGGTCAGAGAAGATTGCCCCCATAGTCGGGTTAGGAAATGAAGATCTGCGCCTTCTTCTGCAAAGCGATAGTTGTAATACCAAATCTCATGCTCATCACAAGTGTTGCACGATAGCTTAAAGAGGAAAAGAAAGGGCCAGATATGTTAATCTAGCCCCCACAAATACATTATTTAGAGATGACCAGCTTACGTTCCCTTCCAGGGATTGTCAAGTCTCTCATG
>JAAUUM010000113.1 GCA_012031565.1 Synechococcaceae cyanobacterium SM2_3_2 | reverse complement strand
ACGGATCCGGGCTATTTATTGGTGACCGCCTGTGACAAGCTGCACAATCTGCGCTCGATTTGGCAAGACAGGAAAGATGTGGGGGAGGCCATCTGGGAGCGGTTCAAGGGCAAGAAGGAGGGATCCCTTTGGTACTACCGAGAGTTGGGGCGGGTAATGGGGATCCATGCTCAGGCGGGACGGATCCCCGTGGTCTTGGTGACGGAGTATGAGGGTTTGCTTGAGCGGATGCGATGAAGTCTGAGATCTTGTGGGCGGTGCTGCTGGATCCAATCTCTGTGGAGGCGCGTTATTCGTGTGGATCCGCCCATCATGTGACGCTGATGTATGGGGTCACGGATCCAGAGCTGTGGCGGGACTGAGTGGGGATGGAGTTTGAAGCTCAGGTGTGGGCGGAGGCTTGGAATGACAGGATCCAGGCGTTGCGGGTGCGTTTACCAAAGGGGATCCCCTATGAGGGACAGGATCCCCATGTGACGGTGTCCTATTGTGAGGGGGTGGAGCCGGTGGAGAGTAATGCCATGTTGCGGGGGATCCATCAGGAGAGAGCGTGGGAGGGGATCCTAAGATTGAGGGTGGAGCTGAGAGGGAGGAATACAGATCCCTAGAAGGTCAATAAACAGTAGACCTCTTGCGCGAATAGGTTTTTTGTATCCTACCGAACATTACAGATTGGCTTAAATCAAGGGGTTCAGCGAGGTGAGGCTCGATTCATGCAAGAGGTCTAGTCTCTGTGTTGTGGGCCTTTGGGAGAGATGTTGGGAGGGAGTAGTGACAGATTCTTTGTGGGGATTCAATGAGATGGAAAGCAGCCCAAAAAATCATAGTCTCCAAGACTCTGAGGCAAGCGGTAGTTCATTAAGCTCTGCCCGAGCTTCCCGCCAGGTGGGGTAGTGCTCGTTGAGGATGGCAACAAAGCAAGCACTGTGGGTTGGCTCCAAAAGATGCGCCATCTCATGAACGATGACGTATTCGAGCAGATCCTTAGGCTTCTTGACGAGTTCGGTGTTAAGCCTGATATGGCCTGCCTGATGGTTACAGCTTCCCCACTTAGTCTTCATTCGTTGGAGAAAGTAGCTTTTTACCTCTACCCCAAGCTTAGGCTCCCATTTCTGGATGAAGGATGGGATAGTCTCGTGCAGCAATGATTTGTGCCACTCATGAAAGACTTCAGCCCGTTTGTTGGCATCGCTGCCAGGTCGAATGTGGAGGGTGATGCGCTTGTGGTCAAGCCTTACGCTTGGCTTGGCTTCCCGCTGGACAATCGTGAGCAGGTACCGCCTTCCCCACAGATAGTGGCTCTCTCGCTCAATGAGCTGGCGGGGTGTTTCTCGGGCCTGATGAAAAAGTTTGTGCTGCTGCTCACGGATCCAGGTGAGTTTGCTAATCGCATAGGCACGAGCTACGTCAAGCGGGTGGAAATGGGAGCAACTAAGGTGACGCGCCCATCGGGAGGATGAACGGATAGGTGGACGTTTCGCACATCCTTCAGGGTGACGGTGATGGGGATTTCTCCGATTTGAATCGTTTCGGCCATCAGTAGCTGCCCTGATTCTTGATGATCTCGAAGATTGACTGGGTGGCTATTCGGTCACGAGACATTATAGGGAATAGGGCGTTGAGTACCTGATTCTGCCGAGTTTCGTCACCTTTCCATCCTGCTGGTGCATGCTCGTGCATGGCCTGATCCAGTGCGAGGGCAATCGCCGCTTTCTCCTCATCCCCTTCAGGACATTGGAAGGTCTTGGCGTTAATGGTCGGGAGGTTATTGAACAAGACAATAGCTCCAGGCTTTCCCTGTAATCCGATAGGCATGTCGGGGGTAGGTTGCTGGCGTCCCAACTGTTGGGCCAGGGCCTCAGCCGCTTTTAGGAACTCCTCGTAGGACTCGGTATCGTCTCTTTTCTGCTGGATCAGGTCGTCGAGCAGCTTTGACATCTGGTCGTAGAATCTGGGGTCGGTGAGCTGGTCGCGGATGATGGTCTTGCGGACGTTGTTGATGATGCCTTCGGCGATTGCGTTCTGGGAGAGATTTCCCTTCTTGTTGAGTTTCTCTGCGATGGCGTCGTGGATGCCGGTGGCGATGATGGCGTCGGTGAGGGTGAGATCGCTCAAGTTTCCGAGTGATGCAGAGGGGTCAGCCTGGATGTAGGTGTTGATGAGGTGGCGCATATCCGCCTCATACGGCTTGATGTCTAGCTCCTCACCAGAATGCTGCTTAATCGCTGCTCGTGTGTCGGTGTAGAACTGAGCTTCTTGTTCTAGGGTGGCGATCTCGGCTGTAGAGTAGCCTGCGGATTCAAGATTGCGACTGATGGCAGCGTAGGCCCGGAGAAAGGTGACTGTGGCCTTGTAGAAGGAGATACGCAGCGGTTCAGTGGTGCTTAGCCCCAAGGGGTCGTCAGCATCGCCACAGAAGTAATGAAGGTACTGCTCCAGTTCGCGGGGTAAGGGAACCGGCTCACAGAGGTAATGCAGCACTTCACGAGCTGTGTCGAGCTGGGCTTTTCCCTCCTGCCTGTAGTCCTTGATGATGATGTTGGCATTGTCGCCGTTGTCGATGTCGAGCTCATCGGAGTTGTAGACGGAAATGGAGTTCTGCACCTGCTCAAAGAGTTCTTTGTAATCGACGATGTAGCCAAAATCCTTATCGTCGCCATCTAAGCGGTTGGTGCGGCAGATGGCTTGGAAGAGGGTGTGGTCTCGCATCTCGTTGTCGAGATAGATGTAAGTGCAGGAAGGTGCATCGAATCCGGTCAGGAGTTTACTCACCACGATCAACAGTTTGCAGTTGGCGGGTTCTTTAATAAATCGGTCTTTGGCCTCATCCTCGTATTTATTGGTGTTTTGACCGTGCTTGAGGACGTGCTGGGTGTAGGTGTCGTACTTGTATCGTTCGTCGCTGATGGCTGGTTCTTTGGAGATAGCGGTGGCATTGGGTTCATACGAGGTGATGATGCCGCAGTATTGACCAAAGGATGTGTTCTGGAAGAGGCGGAAATAGTGGCAGGCATCGTAGATGGAGGCGGTGACCAGGATAGCGGTGCCGCGATCATTATTGAGGCGAGGTAGGATGCCGAAGTCGTGAATGATGTCGGCGATGATGCGCCGCTTCCGTTCTTCAGAACTCATCAGTTCTTCTAAGGTGGCCCAGCGCTTGCGGAGGACAGCGCGTTGGTAGCTGTTTAGCCCCCTGGTTTTTTGGTCAAACCAGGCATCAATGGCTGTCGGAGAGGTGAGACGCTGGGGTACGGCGCGGGCTTCGTACTTTAGATCCAGCACCACCTTGTCGGCCACGGCTTCATGGAACTTGTAGGTATGGATGTAGGTGCCAAAGACCTCGCGGGTGGTTTGCTTGTCTTTCCGCAGCAGGGGGGTGCCCGTGAAGCCGATAAAGATGGCATTGCCGAGCCACCGTTTCATCTGTTTGTTGAAGTCGCCGCCTTGAGTGCGGTGGCATTCGTCCACAAAGACGTAGAAACGCCCATGAATTTGGGGTGGTTGGCCTTTGAGGTCGAGGTCAAACTTGTGAATGAGGGCGCACAGTAGTCGGGGAATGGGGGCTGAGAGGTTTTGGACGAAATCAGCGCGGGAGGTGATGCGAGGCGAGGGCGACTCAGGGCTGATGATGCTCGCATTCCTCATGACTCCTTCGATCTGCTTATCCAGCTCATCACGATCTGTGATAACAAGGATGCGGCCTTCGGGATCCTGTTCTAGGAGCCATTTGGCAATCAGCACCATGAGGATGCTTTTGCCGCTGCCTTGGGTGTGCCAGATGACGCCGCCTTCGCGTTTGGCGATGCGGACTTGGGCGGATTTGACCCCAGCAAACTGGTGAGGGCGGGGCACTTTCTTTTGACCGCCGTCGAAGATGATGAAGTTGCGGATGAAGTCGAGTAGGCGGGATTTCTCGCACATCTCTGCTAAAGGCTGGTCTAGTAGTGAGCCTAAGGTAGATGGGTTGCTGCTGGGGCGCTCCTCTTTCCACTTCACGAAGAACTTTTCGGGGGTGCCGGTCGTGCCGTAATAAAGCCCTTGGGAGTCGTTCCCTGCAAAGAGGAGCTGGACGGTGCTAAAGAAGCCTTTGTTAAAAATCTCTTCTTGATTGGTGATCAGTTGTCGCACACCGTCGCCAATGCCGACAGAGCTGCGTTTGAGTTCAATGACACCGATGGCGATGCCGTTTAGGTAGAGGACTATGTCGGGGCGACGTTCGTGGCTTCCTTTGAGGGTGACTTCTTCAGCGAGGGCGAAGTCGTTGGCTTCAGGATGCTCCCAATCAACGAGGTGAACCGTTTCGTGGGCTTGGCTGATGGATATTTGGACAGGGATCCCGTAGCGCAGCAGTTGGTAGGTGCGGAGGTTGGCTTGGTAGAGGGTGAGGCCGGTGGCGTCGGCGGCGGTTTCGAGCTTTTGCAGGGCGGCAGCGATGTGGAGGGCGGAGTAGCCCCGGCTTTGGAGATTGGCCCGCAGTAGGTCGGCTTCGATGTTGCGGTTGTTGGGGCGCTGGCTCCAGTTGCCCAGGTAGCGATAGCCCAGGGATCCCAGGGGTGTGCCTGTGCTGTAGGGGGTGGGTTGTTCCCGCGCAACGCTAGCAGAACCAGGGGATCCTATTACTTCAGTAGAAGAGAACAGGCGGATGACACGATTCTGGGTGGTGCGTTCGGGGCGGGGTTGGGCTGGCATGGTAAGTGGTAACTATTCGATAGTTTCTTCGTATTGGGCGGTATCAGATACTGGGGCAATAATATCGCCAAGAATTGTACCCGTGTCTTGCATGAAGCCAAAGGTGGGGCGTTGGGGCTGGGTTGTAGAGGGGGTGGTCATATCGGTTTTGAGGGAGTGCAGTAGCATCTCGATGAGTGCGATGCGCTCTGTGGGGGAAATGTGGCGAAGTTTCTCAAGAATTTCAGTGTCAAGCATGGGGGAGCATGGTTGTAGGAGTGGTAGATCTTTGTCTCATTGTTATGTTATGGCGTTGTTCAAGGGTAGCGATTTTGGTAGTGAGACTTAGGGGTTTAATCATAGGTTTTATTTATCGAAAAGACGAATAGGAATATGGGGCTGAAAGTTTTGGAAATCTTGATCGGCCGTAAAAATTAGACTATTGCAGCGACTAGCAACTGCACAAATCAAATAATCAGTATTCGATCCCTGGACACCTTTCTGGCGACAGATATTGAAGAAGTCTGCGGCTTTTTCATAGTCTTCAGAATGAAGTTCAATATCGGGAAATGCTCTGAGGGCATCGCGAAGGCGGTGGAATTGATCTGGGTTTTTAATGCCTGATAAAATCTCTTGACGAATTGCACCCAATATTAAAACGCGATCGCTCTGGATCAGGTCTTGAAGCTGGCTGATAATTTCCTGATTTTGGTCAGGCGAATGCCGCCGGAGGGCCAATGACCAAACTGCTGTGTCTACGATGACATTCATGATAGGCTTCGCTGTTTTTTGTAGTCATAGTCTGGGTCATAATCAATTGCACCCAATAATTCAATGATTTTTAATCGCTGTTGTTGTTTGACATAAAAGGCGAGGGCTGACTCGATTGCTTTTTCTAAGGTCAAGTCAGGATTAAGGCTCATCGCATCTTGAACGAGGGCATCGTCTAGGTTAAGGGTGATTTGCATAGTGGATGTCTTGCTGTTGTTTTTCCCTATTATCAATCAGTCTAATCCTCCCTGTCAGAAGCTCTTGCATCATGCCCTGCTTGAGGGCGTGGGTTTTGTTGCGGCGTTGTTCCAGTACGGCAATTTCGGTATCCATGTCGGAGAGGATTGTGGCGATCGCGGTTTGTTCTTCGATAAGTGGTAAATCTATCTCAATGCTGGCAATGTGCGCCCTGTTGGTTGCATAGACCTTTGTCCCTGACACAAGCCGTCGAAGTTGTTCACAGAATCTGGGATGAAACTGCAAGTAAGCTTTAAACCCATCAGCCAAAATACTTTTGTCAAACCTGATAGCGATTGTGTGTAACCCAGCAACTAGTTCAATTCCAAAGGCACCATCTATCTCGACAGATTTTCCTATTCCATCTAGATCTTCAGAAGCATCAGCAAATACCAGATCCCCATTACAGAGTCGGCTCAGTTTGTGTGCTTTACTTGATGGTAGACTTGGCAATGCTGAAGGACTTAGAAATGCACTATTAGAAGCATGTATGTCTCCATAGTGAAGATACTTAACAGTGTCATCTATCGTAAGTTCAGCACGAGAATTAATCCCATTTCTTAAAAATTTGAGATGATTCCCCAACTGCTTCACCTGCCACTCGCCCGTGAACCCTGGCAGGCGGGTCTTGCCGGTGAGGAGTTGCTGCATGGCGGCTTGCTTCAAATCCCGTTTTTTGGCGATCAGGCGATCCAGGGATCCAATTAAGGCATCAGTGTCGGAGAGGGCGTTTGAGATCGCATATTGTTCAAGGAGGTAGGGGAGAGCAACAGGAAGTTTTCCAAGAGCTGTCTTATTTATTGTTGCCAGGTTAGTTGTTTGCTTACCTCCTATAAGAAAATAGCGTCGCGCTGAAGCACCACTAGTCCATATATTCAAATACTCAGGGTATAAACACGAATGGCTCCGAACTACAAATACATGATTCTGATGGATGCATGGATTAAACTCTCCCCGCCATATGCTTCCTCGTCCCAATTTATCTAGATCACCCCCCTCATTCATCAAAACATCTCCTGGTAGGACTGCGTAACGTTTGATGTCATTACCTGACACCTCAATTTTGTTTATTCCTGTGAGATCTAAAAAGCCATCTTGAACATTTGCGACTCGGAGATAATGCACCGGAATAGGCTCTTTAACAGAGATTTTTGAGTTTTTAGCAATGCCAGATCTAATCTCTGCGATTTCACAAAGTTTCTTAACGTCCCAATCCTCAGGGATCACCCCCACCTCAGTCAGCTTGTAACCTGCTTTAACTGGCTCAATCATTACGTTGTTCCATTTTCTTGATCGTCGTGATGGGTAGATAGAGCTTTAGTCCGTCCTGTTTCAGTGACATAAAACCGAAACGTCGATAAAAATCCACCGCTTCCGGCTTACTATCAACAATCACACATTGGATCCCGATGGTGTCCGCAGCCCGTAACGCTTGTTTGAGGGCATGGACAAGCAAATTTGAGCCAATACGGAGATCAGAATTCCGTGCTTTTTGGTCGCTAGCCATCCGCCCAATCAACACCGCCGGAACGGGATACTTTGGCAGACGACGCATCAGTTCTTCCGGCATTTCCTCGTGGCGGATCGAAGCAGCAGACAGCGTGTAATAGCCCAAAACTTGACCATTCTCGCCCTCACCCACATACACCTGAGCCAAATTTTGACGCACACTCTGGCCAGCGTAGCGTTTTAGATAATCATCTAGCCCAGCATTGCCACAAGCAAAGCCACCTCTATCGTGGCGAGAAGTATCCAGCAAGAGAATTCTCATCCCAATCCGGCAGACTCAAAATCTCGCCAAGCAGCCTGCAAATCCTCACTAGGATCCGGCGGATTTTCTAGGGTAGCCGTAAACTGTCGCCATTCCTCCGCATTGAGTAAAAAGTGCTGATGGCTTTCCAAAATATCCCGCGCTTTATCAAGAGCAGCATTGAGTACCAGACTGCTCAAGGTGTTGCCGCTAATATCAGCCGCCTGAAGCAACAATTGCTTGGCATGAGCGGGCAGGCGCAGATCAAAACGCTCAACAGCTTCAGACATAGGTTCACTTTGTACGGTGATTTTCCGTACAGTATAACCCAACGTCAAAGCCCATCTTTTTTAAGTGTTCCTCCACCCGTGCCGAGAGCGTTTCCACTTCCTCCACCAGCTCCGGCAATGGCGTGGCATACCGTTCTGCAAGCTGGCGAACCCGCCCCGTCAGCGTCTGCGAAACCCGATCAAGCTCCGTCTGCACAACCATCGCCAACGTGGACAGCCACTTATCATCCACCACCAAACTCTTGATCTCGGCCTGCGTCAGAGTCGGATATTTTTCATAAGCTAGCTTGTCAAGAGCCGCCTCAGCCTCCTTAATCGCCTTCTTGTAGTTCACCTCCTCTGCGTTCAGCCGCTGCCACTCCTTGAGAACGGCAATCTCCGCCTTGGCATCCTTGTCGCCCTTGAGTTCCTTCAGCCGCGCTGCCACCTCCGCCTTGTTGATTTTCTCCAGGGATCCCAAAAAGTCCTCTTCGCCGCCGTGTTCCTCTTCCAGCTCTGCCAGAGCAGCCGCGACCGTTTCTAGCTCCCCTTGCTTCGCCTCAATCGCCGCCTGTTCCGTCCCAAAGTACCGCGCCACGATCAACCCCTTGGGCACCAAATCGCAAGCCCAGCCTTTATCTTTGGTCTTGCCTTTCTTGTCGGTTTCCACAATCCGTTCAGGCTTAGCCACCCAGCCATCCGCAGAGATCATGTAGCAATCGTCCTGCATTGTCTCCGCCCAGTAGTCCATCAAGTGCTGATAGAGATCATAGGGATCCAGCAACGGAGCCGTTTTGAACAGGGCAAGCAAATCTTCAGCTATGGTTTCGATTAACTCTTTCGGATGCCCATCTTTGTCAAAGTTGATGAGGCGTGGGCGGTTTGCCGCTTTCCATTGGTCAAAAATCTGAGTGGCAGCAGCATTAAATGCCGTGAATTCAGCATGGGCAAAAATGGCGGTCTTGACCTCAGCAATAGGGATCCGCAACTGAAAATACAGAGGGCGATCCGCTACTGGCCGAAACAGCGCAGCCCGCACACTAGGAAGCACCTGCCAGTAGGCATCAAGCGCATCAATATCACGCTCAGGGATCCCGCCCCGCAGGTGTCCATCAATATCTTGGAGGTCTTCTGGCTCGGTGCTATCGATGTAGCGCGGCAGGTTGAGATTGTAGTCGTTCTTGGGATCAGCGATCTCCTCAAAAGGCACCATGCGGGCATAGCGAGGCTCATTGATCTGCTTGTTAAAGGTGTCCACAATGCGGTGAATATCCTGCTCCCGCAAGCGATTCTTGTTGCCGTCCTTCTTAAAGCCCTTGGACGCATCAATCATAAAAATGCCTTTCCGGGCGGGGGCATTTTCTTTGTCCAACACCAGGATGCAGGCAGGAATGCCAGTGCCATAAAACAGGTTAGCGGGGAGACCGATGATGCCCTTGAGGTAGCCGGATCCCACAAGCTGCTGACGGATAACCGCTTCGGCATTGCCGCGAAACAGTACCCCGTGAGGCAAAATGCAGGCGGCTTTACCTGTGCTCTTCATCGAGCGAATGATGTGCAGTAGGTAGGCATAGTCCCCCTGCTTGGCGGGTGGTTCTCCCCAGACGAACCGCTGAAAGGGATCCGCAGGTGGAGTTAGACCCGTGCTCCAGGTCTTGTCAGAGAAGGGCGGATTGGCAACCACATAGTCATAGGTACGTAGCTGCTCCTTGTCTTTGAATTTAGGCGCAGCAAGCGTGTTGCCAGAGCGGATGCTAGCAGTAGGAAAGTCATGGAGAATCATGTTCATTCGGGCCAGACCAGCGGTGGTCACATCCTTCTCTTGCCCTTCAAGGGTGATGTGCTTACTGGCCTCTGCCGCCACCTTCAACAAGAGGGATCCAGAGCCACAGGTGGGATCATAGGCCGTCGTGGAGGCTACGGCGTTTTGGGGAGAGATGCCAATCACTTTGGCGATGACGCGGCTGACTTCAGAGGGGGTGTAGAACTGCCCTTTACTTTTGCCGCTCTCGGTGGCGAAGTGCCGCATCAGGTACTCGTAGGCATCGCCGAGAATATCGTCGTGCTCAGCGCGATTTTTGGAGAAGTCGAGTTCTGGCTTCTGGAAGATGGCGACAAGGTTAGTCAGGCGATCCACCATTGCCTGCCCTTCCCCCAGCTTGTTGGGGTCATTAAAGTCAGGAAAGTCACTCCGGGCTAGCGCAGCATTGGATTCAATCAGGGGCTGAATGATTTGGGTGTTGATCTTGTCGCCAATGTCGCTCTTGCCTTTGAGAGCGATCATGTCCTGAAAACTCGCTCCAGTGGGAATGACAACAGGGGGCGCAAAGTCGTCAGAGTCCCCGTACTTGTCGGAGATGTACTTGATGAACAGCATGAATAGGACGTAATCCTTGTACTGACTGGCATCCATGCCGCCGCGCAGCTCATCGCAGGAAGCCCAAAGAGATGAGTAGAGATCAGATTTCTTGATGGCCATCGGTTATGACTCCAATGCTGTAGCAACCCGAATGACCCGTGATCTGCCCAGGCATCTCTTGATGGCGTCGATAGATTCTAGTTGACTCATGCGTATGCTCGTTTCTTACTCATTCTGCCTGGGCCTTGTCGTATCAGAGTGCTATTCATCAGAATCTTTTCAGCACCACTAGCCCGTAGAGTCCCTTTACGGTTAGGCACCCTTTATACCGTGAATCGAACAGCTAATGATTGATCACGAGATCAACAAGCTCATTGCCATTGATGAGTCTGGTTCAACTCCGTATCTCAGTTTTGATTTTCGGAGCTTTCATGAACTGGCTGGCATACCAGCGAAGGGTACTGCGATGCTGCTGGATCCAGGAGGCAGTTTTGCTGTCATAGCAGACAAAGATGGGGGTGAGCTGGTTGTTGATCACCTGCCACTCGATGTCGTAGTCGTAGGGACATTCATCAAGACGCAGAGCTTCGGAGACCTGGGCCAGGATCCCATCGGGAAGGATCCCTTGGGCTTGGTAGTGCTGAGCAATGAGTGATTTGAACATCGGGTTTGAGGCGAGAGGATACCGCATTGTAGTGGGGATGCACTATGTGCAGGGTCAGGGTAGGACGGCACTGATGAGGTGGTAGAGCATGGGTGCAACTCAATCCTGGACGGTCGGCAAGGGCACAGTGGCAGAAGTTATCAGCACCGATAGAGCGGTTGATTGAGTTGGGATTGTTGGATCCCTCGCAGAGTATTTTCGACTATGGCTGTGGTCAAGGGTTGGATATCCAGTTTCTCAGGGAGCGGGGTTTTCATGTGGCGGGATGGGATCCTTACTGGCGGGATGGGGATCCTTTGGTGGAATCAGATGTGGTGCTGCTGAATTTTGTCCTGGACTGCATTAGGGATCCAATGGAGAGGCGGGAAGCCTTGCAGCGGGCCTGGGCGCTGACGACTGATTACCTGATGGTAACTGCACGACGGGATAGACCACTGGTGAGGGTATGCCCCTACTCGGATGGATGGCTGACCCGGTGGGGCACCTTTCAAAGGCTGTTCACTCAGGGGGAGTTCTATCACTTTCTGCGAGAGACACTACCGGGATCCTCACCCCTAGAGTTTGACCGGGGCGGGTGTGCGCTCATCCCCAAGACAGAGGAATGGCAGGAGCGAATCTCTAATCGTCTTCAACCTCCAGGTAGATGGAGATGAGGTCTGATACTTCTTCACGGATCCGTCTAGGGGCGGATTGAAAGGCATCGAGCAGAGCGGTGAACTGCTGGAGCTTTTCTTGGTACTCAGAGATGACTGTTTCCTCTGGGAGGTAGTAGATGTGGGTCACTGTTGCTCTCCTTTGCTTGTTGCTTTACCAAGTGGGAACCCTTAACCCACGGAGACTAGCCAGACCTTGCATACAGAGCGAGCAGAAAAATCCCCACCTGATGGAAGGGCAACGGGAGCTATTGATCAACAGGATCCCTGAGCTGGAGGGGAGAGTTTGATCATGGCCATGTATGCGGCGCTGGCCTTGGCCTCATCACCAATGGTTTTGGCCTTGCGGTACTGGGATCCCCAATACTGGAGAATATCGGCCTGAGAGAGAACCTTTGTGGGTTGAGTTTGAGTCTTGCGTGGCATAGTGTTTTCTCCATTCACATCACCCTGAATGAAGTCTTTACTTTTGTTTGCTTAACCCACGGGAGCCAAACCGACCGTCACCCTGATGAGGCGGAACGACCCAACCCCAAGGGACGGCACTTAAATAGAGCGATGCTGTGC
>JAAUUM010000112.1 GCA_012031565.1 Synechococcaceae cyanobacterium SM2_3_2 | reverse complement strand
CCTTATCATCCTCATAGTGGTGACCACCGTTTTGGACAAAAGACATGATCATGGGCAGATGGGCAACGGGTCTGGTGCGGGCAATGGTAGGTCTGGTGAGCGCCATCGTGCTCTGGGCTTTGGGTTGGGGCGGATGGGGGGTGCAAGCCCAGCTTTTTCCCACCAGTCCTCAGTCCAGTGCTGTGGAGACTGCTGGCCCTGAACCGGTGCCGGTGTCTCCTGCCTCTGCTTATCCTGCCCAAGCCCCTTCTCCCTTGTCCCCGTCCCTGGTGGGGATCCCTGCCCCCTCAATCACGCTGGATAGCTTCTGTCGGCAACCCCCCGAGGCTCAAGCCCGCAAAGAACAGCTGCGGCAACAATCGTTAGAATCTGATGCGGCTTGGGCGGCCTATACCCAGGTGGTGGGGGAGCATCGTCTGCAGCTGGAACAATGTCGGCGCTCCCGGTGGCCTCAGATTCAGGCGGTGTGGCTGCGGCTCTATCCCTGTGATGGCAATCCGGGGGTCTTGGATCAGGTGTTTGACCAGATTGTCAATCTTGGCTACAACCGCGTTTTCATCGAGACGTTTTATGACGGTCAAAGCATTTTGCCGGGACAGGAGGGATCCCCTTGGCCTTCTGTCCAGCCCAATCAGGATCTGTTAGAGATGGCCTTGACCTTGGCGCGGCGGCGGGGGATATCGGCCTATGCCTGGGTTTTTTCCCTGAACATGGGCTACTCCTATAGCCAGTTGCCAGATCGAGAGGGGGCTTTAGCTCGCAATGGAGCAGGGGACACCACTATTTTGGATCCCAGCACAGCCACGCTGGCGGATCTCGATGATGCGGTGGGGCCAGATCAGGTGTTTATCGATCCCTACAGCCCGCAGGCGCGACAAGACTATCTATCTCTGTTGAGCGGGATCCTGCGGCGGCAACCGGATGGGGTGCTGTTTGACTACATTCGCTATCCCCGTGGCACTGGTGCCAGTTCGGTGGCGGGCACTGTCAAGGATTTGTGGATCTATGGGGAATCGGCCCGAGCGGCTTTTGTAGGGCTAGGAGCGAATCCCTATAGCCAAGATCTGCTCAACCGCTTTCTCGATCAGGGCTATGTCACCGTCAATAACTTGCTGGAGTTGGACAGCCGCTATGGCCCCACCGATCCCAGTTGGCGACAGCCTGGGGATCCCCTGCCATCCCCTGATGTGCCCTTATCTGGGCCGTTGGCGATTGAACCTCTGACAGTCGAACCCCTAGAGACCCCGTTTGTTTTTGACCTCGATGGTCAGACGGGATCCCTAGCTTCTGGAGCTTCTGGAACCGTGCAGGCCGAACTGCGGCGGGATCCCGCTGATAAAGTTGAAGGATTCCTCCCCTCCACAACACCTGATCTCGCCAATTCAGAGGGTAATGATTCTGCCCTCAATCCTGACCAAGAGGCAGAAGAATCTACCCCCATGCCGATCTCGGATGTGGCGACTCGACAGGCTCGGGTGCAAAGCCAACTGTGGCCCCTAGCGGTGTCGTTTGCCCAGCAAGGGATCCTGGACTTTCTCGACCAGATCAGCGAGCCTGTTCAGAACCAAGGGATCCCGGCGGGAGCAGTGTTTTTCCCAGATGGCAATGCGCGGGTGGGGGAGATGGGCTACGACTCTCGCCTGCAACCCTGGGAGAGATTTAAGCAGGGCCGTGAACGGCATCCGATGGCCTATGCCCTATGCGAAGATGCCAGTTGTGTGGCGGAGCAGGTGGGCCGAGTGTTGGCCGCGACACCCCCCAACACCCTGGTCTGTCCTGCTTTGGCGGGGTTATGGGGACAAGCCTTGTCCAATCGGCCCATGTTAGAGGTGCAGATGCAAACCCTGCAGCAGAGTCATCCCCAATTGAGCTGTGTCAGCCACTTTGCCTACTCCTGGGTATCGCCTGAGTCGGATCGGGCCCGCAAAGCCTGCCAAGTCTGACTTTGCCCTGCTCGGTGGGAGCTAATCTGAGGGAGTTAATCGGTAAGAGCTCATTGGTGAGAACTGTGGGATCCCGCTCCCGATCTTTAACCTGTTCCTTCCAAGCAAGCACCCGTCCAGATGGCCCCCTGGGACTGGGATCCCTCTAGGTGAGCACAGAGGAGATTGGCATCGGTAAAATTGGTGCCGAACAGAATCGCTCCCGCTAGCTCTGCCTCTTCGAGATCGGCTTGACTCAGGTCGGCCCCGGCCAGATTCGCTCCCGTCAGGTCGGCCTCCACCAACACACAGCCCCGCAGATTGGCCCCCCGCAGATCGGATCCCCGAAAATCGGCCCCCGCCAGGTTGAGTTTTTCTAGGCTGGCTCCGGCCAAAAATGCTCCTGCAAAGCTCACCCCAGTTACATCCGCATCCCGCAGATCGATCCCTCGTAGATCGGCATTGCGGCAGTCAGCCCCCCGCAGATTGGCCCCACTCAAGTCAGCCCCCCGCAAGGGCAAGCGCAGGTTAGCCCCCTGCAAATCAGCTCCGCTCAAATTGGCCCCGGGAGCCAGTGATATAGATGGGGTGGCAAGGTTATCGGGAGACATGGCAGTTAGGGCAAGGGTTCCAGGTGGGATATGTCATGGGGCTTTTAGCTGGGCTTTGATAAACTCTCGATTGGATCAGGAGTGGATCAGGTGGGAGGAAGGCAGCGTTAGGAGCACTGATTTAGGGGCGCTGGTTGTCGTCGGGATCCTCCAGCCACAGGTTGGGCAGGTGGCGAGGTCGTTCGGGCAGCTCCATCATTCCCATCGCCACCAATTGCAGTACCATACCCAGCTTATCCACTAGGTCAGGATCAAAGCGGCGACCTTGCTCTAGACGACATTGGTCCAGTGCTTCAGCCGGAGATAGAGCCGTCCGACTCTGGCCATGAGGTTGGGTCAAGGCTTGAAAATAGGCTGCTAGCCCCAAGATACGAGCCTCTAACGGGATCCCCTCCCCCTTTAGCCCTTCTGGATAGCCACTGCCATCCCAATGCTCTCGATGGGTGGCAACGATCTGGGCCACAGGGGTAAATTCTGGCATCGCCTCCAACAGGGATCCCCCCCAGACGGCACTTTCTGGCCAATTCAAGGGATCCGGCTTGCGGCTGTGGTGTGAATTCCGGGGGGCATGGGCCAACCCAATCCGAAACAGTAAGCCCGCCAGTCGCAGCCGCCGCAGCCGCAGGGTGGGCAGATCCAGCAATTGCCCCAGGGTTTCTGCCAGGGCTGACACTTGCAAGGAGGCCACCGGATTATCTGGATCCTGACTATCCACCTGCTGGGCCATCCGCAAAAAAGCCTGCAACTTGTTGGCATTAAGGTTGCGACTCAGCCGTAAGGCTTGGCTCTCCAAGGCCCAAAAGTCCCGGGTCTGTTGCTGCAAGGTCACCAACTGCTGCTGGCTGGATTGGAGATACTCCACGATTCGCGCCACCACATCAGCCAGATTTTGGGATCCCAGATTTGGAGATGTTACGGGATCGACTGCTCCCGGCTTTGGCTTTTGATAATCCTCAATCTGTTGCAATAGCTCTGCGGCAACGGTGGGGTTATGGGTTGCCATGCGACGGGTCAAGATTTGGGCCGACAAGATCACCTGCTCGGCGTCAAATGTCCAAAATCCATAAAACTTGCGCTCCAGATCCCGCTGCGGTCGGCTCCCAACGCCATAGTCATCAGCATCCAGCTCGTAACAGAGCACCATCGCCGTGTAGTCACGATCCAAGATGATCAGATTCCATTCCTGCAATAGGGGATCCCCACTAGGCACATGCACCAGATCCACATTGTCTCGGGATCCAGTGGGGTGTTCGCCAAAGCCACTGTCAGACCGGGCTCCTATCACAATTCGACGGGCTTGATCGGCGATCAGGGCATAGCGATCGGCTTCTTGCAGATACCATTTGCCCTCCTGAAAAGTCACCAATACCAAGGGATCCCCGCCGACCGTATTGAGCAGGTGATCCTCAAGGGCGTGGCAAAGGGCCACCAATGTATTTTTGAGATAGACCCCATAACGGGTAACCTCAGGTGGCAACAGGGTGCGTAATTGCTGGAGTGTGGCCTCGGGGTGCATCTAATGGGGATCCATGGGGGCGGCTAACAGGGTGGGTAACAAGAGAGTGGGCAACAAGATAGCCGTGGCAGAGCTTGAGTGTTGCCTTGTTTTTTGGTAGTTATTTTTTGGTATTTCGGAGACGATAGGTAATCCGGCCCTTGGTCAGGTCATAGGGGGTCAGTTCCACCTTGACCCGATCCCCCGGCAGGATTTTGATATAGTTGCGGCGAATCTTGCCAGAAATATGAGCCAAAACATTGAACCCATTGTCGAGATCCACCCGGAACATGGCATTGGGCAGAGACTCCGTTACCACGCCTTCCATTTCGATAGCATCTTGCTTAGACAAACACCGATCTCCTTGAAATCTGCAATACAGTAAAGAACATTGGATCAAATTGGTTTTCCAGCCTTATGGCTCATCAGTCGGCTTATCAGTCGGCTTATCGGTGACAGTTGAGGTGCAACCACTCCCATTGAACACTCTCATTAAAATTGAGGAGGGAAAAATTGAGGAGGGATCGAGGCGGGATTGGTGAAGATCCATCCGTCAGGATTTTTGGATCCCGTTGGTTCTTTCCCCAGCCATCAAAGCTATCAGATGAGCAACGAACTGAGCACAAATAGCTCTTTCTATCGTGACATACTCCTGCCGCTCATGCTTCTGCTTGACAGAGTATGGCGCTGATGGTATTCAACGAATCACTCACTCTGGCCAGCCGATTTCTACCTCCAGATCGGTATTCGAGATCAGTATTCGAGATCGGTATTCGCTGACCCACTTCCCCTCACTGAGACGACTGTGTAGTGCGGTTGGGATGGAGCGGGATCCGTAATTCTACCACCGTGCCACTGCCCAATCGCCGCCCTCGCCATTCGATATGTCCGCCGATCAGATCGCTGCGATACCGCATATTGCTCAATCCGTGACCCCGATGACGACTAGATTCCGCAGAGATGCCGATGCCGTCATCAATGATACGTAATACCAACGTCGATGGATCCTCGCCTGCGGTGGGGGCTGAACTGGGCAAATCACCGTCGATCAAGGCGGGATCCTCTTCGGGCTGGAGTGCTTCCGCCAGAGGAGGGCGACGACTGGTGGGCAGATGAGTGGTTCCAATGATCACATCCAGACGGTGAGCCTGAGCGTGCTTGACCACATTATTGAGGGCTTCCTGCAAAATGCGAAACAGGGTGCTCTGGGTTAAGGGATCCAAGCAGCTCAATAGACCCCCAGAGCGATCATCAAACCGAGTCACCAAAGGTTGGGGTGAGCGCTGGGCAGCTCTTTCCATCAGGCTGCGCAGGGCGGATCCCAAATTAAAGGCACCCATCGCAGTGGGTTGAAGATCCTCCACAATGCCCCGTAACTCGGTGATGGTATCCCGCAGTTGGTGGTCGATCTGGGCCACGGTGGCGAGAGCTTCAGACCCCAGATCAGGATTGAGGGCCAAGGTGCGCAGATGGCGGGCCATTGCCCCCAAGTCCGCCAAGGTTTGGTCGTGTAGATCGGCAGCCAGACGGCGACTCTCTGCCTCTCGTCCTTCGGCCAGCCCTCGCACGGCTGCGGCTGTTGCTTCTTGGCGGCGTGAGCGTTCATAAAACTGCGCCCGTTGCAGAGCCATCGCCGTCATATCCACCAGAGCTTGCAATAGATCCACATCAGCATCCGAGAAATCACGAGGCTGAGTCTCGATCCCACACAAGATCCCGGTCACCTCCTGATCACCCGGCATGAGAGGAGAGCAGAGGATGCCTGGGCTATCGGCGTCTAGATCCAGGCTGGCCCATTCCGGTGCTAAGGGGGGGTAAAGACTGCTGATCCGCAGACAATCATGGCGTTCATAGCACTGGTGCTGGATCAGTCTGCTGAGGGCCTCGGATAGGGGCTGTCCCACACGGGTGGAGGAATGTCCATCTTGGCGATGGCCCTGCTGGATCCGCAGCTCGCTGGAGGGGGAATTTTCGGTTAAATCTGAGCCTCGGGAGATAAAAACGCATTCCCCCACATTGAGAGCCTGGGCCATACCCCGCAGGGCAATGTCGATGATGCGGGTGGGATCGTAGGCCAAGCTAAAGGACTGGGCCACCTGTCGCAGTTGGTTTTCCCGCCGCGCTTGATGTTGGGTCTGGGTCAACAGTCGAGCTTGAACAATGGCAATCGCCGCCTGGTCTGCCACCGCTGAAGCCAGGTCAAGATCGTCCGGTTGCCACTGCGGGCGATCTGACCCAATGCGCTTGAGACTGATGCCCCCCACCAGTTGATCTCCCTGCAAGAGGGGCACCAGCAATATGCCACGGGGATCCCCTAAGGGCAATTGGGGGTCAGCACAGTCTTGCTCGGTTGTTGAAGTCTGCTCTGGTGAGGCCAGGATCTCTAGCGACCCCATTGGACATCCGCTGGCAGAGGGATCCCAACCCACCACCAAGGGAGTACGTTGTTCCAAGAGCAGCCGTGCCCCCATCCGCAACCGATTGCCCAATTCTTCCGGCAGGGTCTCCAGCGGCTGCGGCGAGATCAATTGGGATCCCCAGTCAATTGGAATCTGTTGCTGGGGCATGACCTGCTGCTGAGGAGAAAGGGTAAGTAGGGTCAGTCCCGGCAGAATGACCTCCAGTTCTTCAGCACTGAGATGAGGGGCATAGATCCCCACGGGACGTAGATAGTGGTGATCGGTATGCCAAAGGGCCAGTGTACAGACATCGGCCTCAAATGCTGCCCCAATCTGCTGGGTGATGGCTTGAAACAGGGTGGCCGGATCGAGGCTGGAGCGGATCACGGTGGTGATGGAATTGAGCAGGGTCATGCGGTCGTGTTGGCGATGCACATGGTCAAACAGGCGAGCCCGTGTCAAGGCCACCGCCAATTGATGGGCGGCGGATTGCAACAATTTCACCTCGGCAGGTTGCCAGGTGTAGTCATCTGTTTTGAAAGCCCCCACCAGCCCGATCAAGCCATCCGGCCCAGGCTCTGAGGTGGTTGAGAGGGTGGGTTGCTCCGATTGGATGGGGATCAAAACCCCTGATTGAATCTGGAGTCCGGCTAAGACCCCATAGGGATCCGGTGTTGTTGGCCCAAAGGAGACGATCTGGCCTTGCCCCAACCCTGCCAAATAGTCTCTGAATTCAGAAATGTCATAGACAGGATTCATGGGCTTGAGGCCCGCCATCCGGGATTCGTAGGCGACGCTGAGGTGATCAGGTTCTAGCCGTGTCAGGCAACAGCGGCTCAGATCCAACGTCGAGCGCAACAGGTCGATGGTGGTCTCCACGATCTGATCCCAATCGAGGGATTGATGTAGGGTGGTGGTGATGCGGTTGAGCAGAGCCTCCCGTTCCCCTTGTTGGCGGGTTTGTTCATAGAGGTGGGCATTGTGCAGGGCCAATGCTGCCTGGATGGCGATGGCTTGCAGCAGATCCACCACCGGTTCCGAAAACCGCTGAGCTTGGCGTTGATAGACCGTCAAAAAGCCCATCACCTCTTCTGCGTAGGGCTGTCGCAAAATTAACGGCACCAGCAGCAGAGCCACCCCATCCACTTCCCCTTGGATCACCTGCTGACGTTTGAGCAGCTCCAGATAGACGGGATCCTGCAATAGAGCCTGACAGTGGGCAATGGGATCCCAGGCCGGTTCGGGGGCTAGCACATGGGTGGCCAACCGCTCCACCGTCCAGCCGGTCGCAGTGGTACAGTCAGGATGTGAGGCAGATTGAGACCCAAATGCATCCAAATCTGGCTGAAGTTGGGGGATCCACAACAGGTCACATCCGTCCACACCCAAAAAAGTGCCGACACATTCCACCAAAGTTTGCTGCATGGTGGGCAGATCGAGAGATCGCCGCAGCTTTTGGCTAATCTGCCGGATCAGGCCATCCCGCTGAGCCTGATGAAACAGTTGAGCCGTTTGGCGAGCATTGACCCAGGCGGTGGCGGTATAGGAGCTGATCAGCTTTAGCACCTCCAGAAATTCGGGCGCTAGGGTATGGTGACAAAACACCGTTAAAGCACCCAAAATATCGGATCCCATCGAGATCGTGTAGGTGGCCAGACTTTGGATCTGCTCCTGCACCACCCACTCCGGGGTCAAGAGCCAGGGCTCCGCTAAGAGATTGTTACTGAGGATGGGAGCACCTTTTTTGACCACCTGCCCCAGTGGGGTATCGTCGGGATAAAGGCGGGTCACCCCAGAGGGATCCGGCAAGCCTGCATGGGCCACCGAAAAATAGGATCCATCCTGTTTGTCGTGGAACCACACCTGAGCGCTCGCCGCTCCCAATCGCGTCACCAATCGGATGGCCAAGACCTCGGCAATCTCTAACGACCGATCAGGCTGACCGTGCCAGCTATCCTCGGGCGGTACAGAAGCCAACGCCACCAGCTCCTGAACAATGTCATTGGCCACCTGCATCTGCGCCAATAGTCCTTCTGCAGGCAGGTGGGGTTGCCCTAACTCCAAAACATCGTTCAAGTCAGCCATAGCATCGCTTTTGGGTAGTGCCACCATTGTAATGTTGTGTTGAGGATAGATTTTACTTCTTACTTGATAGAGCCTTGATAAAGCCTTGATAGAGCCATTAGACGCCAGTGCCACTGTCGAACTGACTCTTTCCAGGATGGCAGTGAATTTCAGGATGGCTGTGTAAAGTATGGTGTCGGCATGAAACACTTCTGGTTCTTGGGCATGGATCGACTAGCTCCAGAGAGCCCGGATTTCTTCGGCTTGATGGTGGGCGGAGAAATGTTCCCAAACAATGCCATTGCAGTCAATATCGGTGGTATGTTGGCTGGCCTCGTCGTCCTCCCAGCCCAAATGTCGCAAGGTACCGGGATCCTCCTCGGTATAACGAATAGACAGATTGACACTATCCGTCCGCCACAGGGCATATTCTCCTGGAATTACCACCTCGGGATCCATGCCCAAACGAGCGGAATAGTCACTGATGGAAGCTTGGAGATCAGTCACTGCGATAGCCAGATGGATCCGTCGCATGGTCGCCCTTGTGCAAAACGATGGGTCTATTGTGGCTAATGGCGGCTTCAAGTATCCACCCACTCTGGCTTGGGATCCCGCTGCACCAGGGCAGTCAGAGCTTCTTGCGGGGTGGACTCTCCCTTTAGCACCTGATCCACCTGCTGACAGATGGGCATGGGGATCCCGGCTTGTGCCGCCAGAGCCATCACCACGGGAGCCGTATTGACCCCCTCAGCAGTGCCTTCGATCTGGGCCAAGACAGCGGCGAGGGGTTGACCTTGGGCCAGCCCATACCCGACCCGATAGTTGCGACTGAGATTGCTGTTGCAGGTGGCCAGCAGATCTCCCAAGCCAGAGAGGCCGCTGAAGGTTTCGGGCTGTGCCCCCTGTTGGGTGCCAAATCGGATCATTTCCCGTAGCCCTCGGGTGATCAAGGCTGCTTTGGCATTGGTGCCCAAGTGGAGGCCGTCACAGACCCCGGTGGCGATGGCAAAAACATTTTTGAGAATGCCCCCCAGCTCTACCCCGGCTGGATCGGAGTGGGTATAGAGGCGAAAGCGATGGGAAGCCAGACAGTGCTGCACCTGAGTGGCGATGGCGGTATCTGGAGCTGCGACCACAGCGGCGGCTGGCAAACCCTGTTGAATTTCTTTGGCCAAGTTGGGGCCGCTCAACACCGCCCAAGGGGAAGCGGGCCGATGTTGCTGCCAAATTTGGGTGGGGGTGCCCAGGGTGTGCCGATCTAAGCCTTTGGTGGCACTGAGCAGGATGGTATGTGGGGCATAGGTGCCCAGAGCTTGCGCCACGGGCTGCACTCCCGCCATGGCCACTGCCGAGATGATCAGATCGGATCCCGCCACCAGATCAGGGATCCGATCGAGTCCCATCCCCCGATTCCAGCAACGGACATCATGCCCCTGTTCTCGGGCCAATTGGGCCAACGTGGATCCCCAAATACCTGTGCCCAATACAGCGATCTGGCAAGGGGAAGGACGAGCGAGATCAGACTTCGCCATCAGGTCAGGCATACTGCTCGATCAACCGGACAGCCATCTTCTGCCACTGCATCCCCATAAAGCCCCAATTGAGAAACTCCTCCACCTCGTCTGCCGCAAAGCCCAGAGCGGATCCCATTGCTTTGATCAGAGCCTCTTCCCCCTCCGTGAAATCGTTATTGATCACGGCCATTGCTGCCGCATCCCGCAGGATTAAGGCTCCCACCTCGCCGCGCAAAGGGGGAAATTGGCTCGGATCGATAGCTTCACCCTTGAGCAATCCGGCCAAGGTTGCCTCGTCTACCCCGCAGCCCACAGCGATATCCGCCAAAAATGCGGTTTCAGCCTCATCGATGGCTCCATCGGCACGGGCAACGGCTACTAACGCTTGCAAATAAAGATGCCGTTGTTCTGAAGTCAGCTCTTCGTAGGTGATCATGGGGTCTCGTTTTGTAGGGATCTATTGTTGCCTCTGAGCATAGTGCCTAAGGGATCCCGACGACAGGGGTTAGAAGCCCAAATCAGACAGGCTGGGATGATCATTGGGGCGTCGTCCCAAGGGCCAATGAAACTTGCGATCACTCTCGGCAATGGGGAGATCGTTGATGCTGGCCATGCGACGTTGCATCAGGCCAGAGTCTGAAAACTCCCAGTTTTCGTTGCCATAGGCCCGAAACCAATGGCCGCCATCATCGTGCCACTCGTAGGCAAACCGAACGGCAATCCGGTTGTCTTGGGTTGTCCACAGTTCTTTGATCAGGCGATAGTCCAGCTCTTTGGCCCACTTGCGCCGCAAAAATGCCACAATCTCGGCTCGACCTTGGATAAATTCGACCCGATTGCGCCAGATACTATCAGGGGTATAGGCCAGAGAGACCTTTTCGGCATCCCGACTATTCCAGGCATCCTCGGCCATGCGGACTTTGATGGCAGCGGTGTCGAGGGTGAAAGGGGGGAGCGGCGGCTTGGATTCTGGAGACATGAAGGTGCTGGGGGGGAAAGGCGGGAGCAGGAAAAAGGGTAGTGGGAAGGGCCGGATGTTATTCCCGTACCGTTCTTTGCACCACGATACGGGATCCCTCGCTCTTGAGATCGCGGCCCACCGTCCAGGCTTCAAACAGCAGCTCCGGGATCCCGTGGGGGATGGTGAGGCGGGTGAGGGTTTGCCAACAGTTGGCGTCTATCTGGGAGTAGTCGATCAGCCAGCGCGGCCCATCGGCGATAGATTTGTTTTGCCCATTGCGAATGCGGAACTTGATCCAAGGGGGGGGGAGTCGGCACGTCAGCCGCAGGACAATATCGAGGGTGTTGCCCGCCTTAATCTGTAAAGGCACTTCCACCTCCGGCTGCGGTAAGGGGCTGGGGGGTGAGGCCGATTCTAGGGGGGGGATAGAAGATGGGAACGGCTGAGAGGGAGGTGCCGCTAGGGGAGTCTCTAGGTTGGGTCTCAACTCTGGCAATGCCACTGGCTCAGGGGGTTCTTGGGTGGGCACCCCTGCTGCGACATCCTCCGTTAGGTTCTCAACCGTGTCAGGCAGTGGTGGTGCAAATTCAGGCTCGGGTTCAAGTTCGGGGGGGGAATCGTCCTGTTCTGCTTGGCTGGGGGGTTCAGTTGGCACCAGGGATCCCAGATCGGGCATCGCCATAGACAGGGCTGGCAAGGGCATTCCTGCTTCGGCAGGTTGAGGAGGCTCACCTGTGGTGAATTGGCTGGTAGGGCTGAACTCTCCTGGCTGCTGTACTGGATGGGGGTCTGGATGGGGCTCTGGCTGAGCATCAGGGGGCAAAAATCGCAGCAGTCTTTTGAGTGAGCGGGGGGATGGATCCTGAGCCAGAAAAAGTGAGGTATCGGGACTGGGGGGGGCATCTTCTTGACTGGGGGCAACCTGAGCTGGGGATCCCTTGGTCTCAACGATCTTTGCTTCTGAGGTTAACGCACTCATGTGAGGGGGCGGCATCTCGGCCCAGATGGGAGGGGGGGCACTTTGAGCAGACCGGCTGGGAGAGCGGATCACTGCAGACTATTGCGGCTGGCCTTGGCC
>JAAUUM010000111.1 GCA_012031565.1 Synechococcaceae cyanobacterium SM2_3_2 | reverse complement strand
CGGCTAATGCCACTGCTTCGTGCTGAGATAAGACACTTTTTCTTTTGCTGCCCGGTTTCTGAGGGGTTAAATCACCGGTCTGCTGATACTGTTTTAGATATCGCTGCACGGTGCTGGTGCTGATCTGAAACTGTTGAGCAACCGCCCGAATCGAGGTGTTCCCTTGCTGATAGATTTTGACAACCTTGTGACGAAGGTCAGGTGAGTAGCAGGTCATGAGCAAATGCCATCTCTTCGTCCGAATTCTACCTCCTCAGCCATGTTTGGTATTTTAGGGAAGGGCTGTAAAGGGCGGCGAGGTAATTGTTATGGATAACCTAAGCAGTCACAAAATGGAAGGAATCAAAGAACTAGTTGAAGAGAAAGGGGCAAGGATTGAATATCTGCTGCCATACTCACCAGACTTTAATCCTATTGAGATGATGTGGTCAGTCATCAAAGCTTTTGTTCGCCTCTATTGCACATGAGGGATGGCAGCATTGGAGAAGCTGGTAGAAATAGGCTTGTATTTGATTGAGACTTCATCCTTCAGTAACTGGTTTGCTAAGTGCTGCTACTGTGACAGCTAATAGGTGAACAGGCTGGAGATTGCAAGATGAGTCGTAAAGTAGGTTCACGATTACGACGTTGGCTGGGGATCCTCTCCATGTCGGCGGTGTCGTTGGGTTTGATTTTGTCGCTAAAAGCCTGTAGTGGGGGCGGATCCCCGGTGACGGTGACCCCCAACAACAATTCTTCTGCATCCGTTACTCTCTACTTTGATGGGGATCCCACAACCTTTGCCCTTGAAGATCTAGCCGTATCTTTGGCCCTATTTCTTGATCCTGCTGCCTCAGTCAGCCAAATTCAGGCTATCGCTCAGGAGGTATTGGACGTAAATCTCACCCCCGCACAAGTTACCGGCGCCGGAACAGATCCGCTGGCCAACTATGACCTAAATGGTGACGGCACTCCTGGCACGATTGAAGACTTAGGGGTTGCGGTTGCCCTGTTTTTGGGTGTTACATCCCCCCAAGATATAAATGGTTTTTGTCAGGATGTATTGGGTCAATCCTGCCAAGTGCAATTAGACACTCCCCTACCTGGGCCTAATGCAACCCCCTTTCCTGGTAGAGGACTGACTCCTATCTTCACAATTCAGGGTGCGCAGCAGGTTTCACCCTTGGTTGGCCAGACTGTGACCACCACTGGGGTCGTTACCGCCAAAACGAACAATGGGTTTTATTTGCAGGATCCAACTGGCGACAACAACGTCAATACCTCCGATGCCATCTTTGTATTCACCGGGACGGGGACAACCGGACAGACTTTGTTAGGATCCATCTCGGTTGGTAGTGAAATCAATGTCACGGGTAATGTCTCTGAGTTCACCCCTGGCGGAGCCGACACCAGAAATCTCTCCACCACCCAAATCAGTGGTCTCTCCGACACCGGCATCGAGATCTTGGGCACAGCACCTTTACCTGACCCTGTCATTATCGGCCAAGGGGGACGGATCCCTCCCACAGAGGCGATCAACAGCGGCAACGATATCTTTGGGCCAGCCAACTACGACCCAGCTACCGATGGCATTGACTTTTTTGAGTCTCTCGAAGCCATGCGGGTAACTGCCCAAAATCCTGTTGCGGTGGGGGGTAACAATCGATTTGGTGAAATCTTTACAGTGGTAGACAGCGGCATTGGGGCCACTACTCTCAACAGCCGAGGTGCCCTACCAATTACCCAGACTGACTTTAATCCTGAAAAGGTGCAGGTTCAGTTTGATAGTCGGGTCTTTGACTTCAACTTCCCCAGTGTGGATACGGGCGCTCAATTGGGGAATGTCACCGGGGTGATTAGCTATGCCTTTGGCAATTTTGAGATTTTAGTGACGGAGCTATTCACAGCTGGTTCCTCCTCTCTAACTCCAGAGACCTCCCCCTTGACAGGCGGATCTAATGAGTTATTGATCGCCACCTACAACGTGCTCAACCTGGATCCCAATGATGATGATGGGGATACAGATGTGGCTGATGGTCGCTTCGATGCCATCGGATCCCAAATTGCCAACAACCTCAATGCCCCTGATATCGTCTGCTTGCAAGAGATCCAGGACAACAATGGATCCACTAATGATGGGTTGATTGCTGCTGACGTGACCTTGCAGACTTTGATTGACTTCATCACCACTGCTGGTGGCCCTGCCTACTTAGCAATCGATAACCCTGCGGTAATTGATCTCGGAGGTGGTGGTCAGCCCGGTGGCAATATCCGTACCGCCTACCTTTACAACCCGCAGCGGGTGCAACTGGTGGAGGATTCGGTCGGATCTATTGATGAGAATGGCAATTTTGTCGCTGGCCCCATTAACTTTTTTGACACGCGTCCACCCTTGGTAGCCGAGTTTACTTTTAACGGTCAGACAATCCTAAATGTTTGCAATCACTTTTCCTCCAAAGGTGGTAGCGCAGCCATCTTGGGGACTGAGCAGCCGTTTGAGCAGCGGCAAGAGGATCCGACCGTGAATGGAACCGTGGATGGTCGCCGCAATCAGTCTGAGGCTGTGGGCACATTTGTGGCTGGTCGGAATAACCCCAACACCATTGTTTTGGGAGATTTCAACGAGTTTGAGTTTGTCTCACCGTTGACCAACCTTCAAAATGTGGGTCTGACCAATTTGATTGACAGCCTGCCTCTACCAGAGCGGTACACCTTTATCTTCCAGGGCAACTCACAGGTGCTTGACCACATTTTGGTAAGCAGTAACCTATCGCCATCAGCTCAGGTGGATGTGGTTCACGCCAACATCGAGTTTGTCGAACCAATCAGCGGGCTAGCGACCATGACCCGGTCTTGGCTCAGTTGAGGTTTGACAGCTAGCATCTCGCGACGATAACTCTATTTGCTACATAATAAGGATCTTTCTTTCACAGGGGATCCTTTTTTTGTTTGATAAATTACACAGCAACTGCCATATTGCTCAGTTTTTCAAGAAATAATCGTGGTCAGACTGCAATACACTAGCCCTCAACTTGAAGTCGCTTATAATTTTATGTGTATTTTAGTAACTTTGGTTGCTCTATGAACTCCTATAAGCGCGTGGCTCTGCTGGGATCCTTGCTGGCGTTAACTCTGGTGTCGGTGGCCTGTGGATCTGCCACCCCCAATACTTCTGTAGCCCTTGAATCCCTGGAAGAAGAAGCCATCCCGATGGTGGCTCTTGATTTAGAGGCCATCGCCAGAAGCGCAGATCCAGCCGATATCTTGGTGGTTACACCGGCCAATCTGGATCCTAATAATGATTTTTTTGTGGCAGTAGGATCCTTCACCCCTGCAACACATTTCAATATCAGCGATCTGGTTACACTTGACCAGCTCCTAGAGGGATGGCCCAATACTGCCGATAGCCGTCTGACCATTGGCTATAACCGCAATCAAAACCAGACCATCATCACCATTCGTGCCAACGGCAATCGCGTCCGGATCCGGTTGCGGGGGGCAGATTTTCGAGGTCAGATTACTTTTGACAACTTCATTTTTGATGAGCCGACTATCCCGTCTGTGGATCCTTGTGTAACCGCCACAATCGTGACCTCTAGCGCATCTATTCAAACCGCTATCAGTACAGCCCCTGAAGGCACAACCATCTGCGTGGAACCGGGCACCTACAACGAAAACCTCAAAATTACTCAAAGCAAGCTAACACTACTTTCTACCCAGGGTCGAGACAGCACTATTATCCAAGGATCCCAGCCACCCAGCAGCGGAGGATCCAACCTTGGCACGATCGTGATCACAACTGGCTCTGATGGGATCCAGATTGGCGATCAGATGGGATCGCAAAACTTTGGCTTCAAGGTTGTGGGCATCGATGGCCCAAGTTCAGGCATAGAAGCCGCTGCAATTTACTTTCAAGGCGACCATGCTGACGCCAAGATTATTGGCAACGAGATAAAAGCTGAGGGGGATGCAGGCTTAATCACAGAGTTTTCGGCAACTATCACTGGCTTTTTGATTGACAAAAATATCCTTTCAGGACAAACCTTTGCGGGTACAAAACCAAACTGTATCGGGTTTAGCAATCAATTTACAGAACCCAATGTACCCAGACAGCTTGTGGTGATTGGTGGAGGAGCCAATGGCACAAAAACCACTAATATCACCTTTAGCAACAATCAAGTGACAGGCACAGCCGGAGGAACCAGTCAAGGGCCATGCGGCTCTGAAACTGGCACAGCCGGGGATCCTCAGGGAAACAATCTGGTTACCATAGATGCTGCTGGTAGTGTTATTACCAATAACATTTTTGCTGGCACCACCTCTCGCTTCGCCACACAACTGAGAACCCGCCGACCCAACATCACAATCCAAAACAACACCTTCCAGGATGTAGGACTGCTTGTTCCTAGTGCTGGCCATCTTTTCTTGCAAAATGCCTCCACGAGTACCATCACATTCAATGCTTTCGAAAGATCTGCTGACGGTCTTTACATTGGACAAGGAGCGGATCCCGCCGTTCCAGCAGATCTATTGTCAGAAAATACCTTTGCTCCTGCTGCTGATCTTTTAATCAATGCAGTTGTTACAAAGGGCTTTGTCCCCTAATCGTCTCTTTGAAGATAATGGTCTCTTTGAACAGGGATCCCTCTTTTAATGGGGGGATCCTTTTTTTTGCTCACGATTCCCTCTTCTCAGAAAAGTCTGGATTCGGCAAGCTGGATCTAGAGAGGTAAAGCAGACAGGTTAAGAAAGAGAGATCGCTAGCATAAGTATTTTTGTCTATCATGCGGGCGAGGTTGGTTGTGTGTCAGGAGTGGGTGCGATGAAGTTTGCTCAGCTTTCCGATATTCATGTCATGCCGGAGTCCACTTGCCGCTGTTGGTGGATGCCCGATGACCCTCAGACCTTGCTGCATCAATCCATTGAGATGCTCAACCGGATCCCGGATCTTGACTTTGTGGTGCTGACGGGGGACTTGGTGGATGGAGCGGATCCCTGGAGTTTTGAGCAGCTCAAAAGCCAGTTAGGCCGGCTCAAGGTTCCCTATTGGGCCAGCATTGGCAACCACGATTTTGACAGTGAGGGACGGCGAGGCAAGCTAACCCGCCCAGACTTTATCGCTTGGTGTGAGAGCCAATTTAGCTTTGACCTGGCCCCCACAGGCTATGTGGACTATGTGGCATCCCCTCGGCCTGGGTTCAAAATCATCGGGTTGGATGCCAGCTCAGGTCGTTTTCCACAGCCCCAAGGTCGCATCCGTCCCCCCCAACTGGAGTGGCTAGAGCAGGTCTTGGCCGCCCATGCTCAAGAGGGGATCCTGGTCTTGATTCACCAGCCGCCGGTGGCCTCCGTGCTCTTTCGCAAGTATCGCGTCCTGCCCGAAGAAAGCGCCGCCCTACAACGGGTCTTACGCAGCCATCGCCACATCATTGGGGTGTTGAGCGGACATCTCCATGTGCCCAAGGTCTACCGCCGCCAAGGGATCCCTTATTTGACCTCGCCCCCGCTGGTGGGGCCTGTCTCTGCCTTGCGGGTGTTTGAGGTAGAGCAGCAGTCTGAGCACCATCTCTCAATGCGCTATGACTGGCATTTTGTCTCTACCGCAGCCCAATCCGCTCGTCCCCTCTGGCATGGGGTGATGATGGGAGGACGCCGAGACCGACGGGGCCAATTCCAGATTCTCAAACCGGCTGATTGGCCGGCTGATTGGCCGGCTGATTGGCCGGACTCTATTGCTTTGGTTCAGGCTATCTAATTCTTGAACTGGATCCCTGCCTTATCCAAGCCACTGCTGCAAAAGACTTGCAGTTAACCAAGAGGACTGGTAAATTTTGACTAGTGCACTATTGCAATTTTTTCTGAGTAAGCTATCAACTTTGGCCTAGCTTGCTCGGGTGGTAAGACCATTCGGCTATCCCCTTTGGTTGTCATTCGTCCCTAACAATCAATAAACAACATCATTAGTATTCTGCTCACCTGTTGCGTTTGGAACCCCTCATGGCCTCATCTCTACACTCGCTCTCCTCTGTCTATCAGGATTCCAATCCTTCCAACTATCCTCAACGCCAGAGCTTTGAGGTTCCCCCCACCAAAAAGTGGCAGATTTGGCAGCAACTCCGGCAATTAGCCGTGCCCGTTTGGGTGGATCCCAGTGGTCGGCTGAATGTGGTGGTTTCGTCGGCTTTGATGGCGGAACGGGTCAGCACCCTGATTCCCCACTAACTCATTCCCCCACCAGAGGGCCTGTCATTGCCGGGATCCCCTGCGAAAAATTGTGCAAAAAATTGACAGTAGCGCGGCAGGCTGTGCCCCAGTCGCGGTCAGCAAATTTCACAGTGGGCAAATTTCACAGTGGGCAAATTTCACCGGTAGCAATCACCGGTAGCAATCACTGCTAGCAAATTGATCAGGCGATGGGCCGGATCCCGGCTCTGATCTGGAGCGCAATTGCTAAATTCTCGGTCTGCGCTAAGGCAACAGGCTGACAGCTCAAGTATTTGGCAGATTCTAAAGAAATTGTTAAAATCATCTCGATTCGATGTCTTAAGTTTCGTTATCATTCTTTACGTTGTTTATGGCAAAGTCGATGACGCAGCCCTATGGCTGGCCTGATAGCATGATCCCAAAGAAATTCATTTATTTATTGCAGGAGTGATTTATCTTGCAAACCAAGGTAGATTCCTTTCATCAAGCCCTTTTGACTGCCAGTCCCTTCGTCTTGGTCAACGTCGGGGCTCCCTGGTGTGGTCTCTGTCGCCTCATCGACCCTGTGATGGATCACCTCTCAATCGAGTGGTCGGGATCCCTCAGTGTCATCCGTATTGATGCGGAAAAGAATTTTCATTGGGCACATCGCCAGCAGATTCGAGTGCTCCCCACCCTGATTTTGTATAAAGAGGGAGAGGAGTTGGCTCGCCTGACAGGGCTATCCAGCCGCCAAGAAGTCATTCATCAATGTGAGCAACTACTGCTCCAACATCTCTTGGGGTCTGCCTGCTAGTGAGATTGCTGGGCTGACAGCTATTGACAGTCTTTTTTGTTTTTCCGTCTATTGCCGTCATGCGGTTGATTGTCGGTAGGGGGAGTCAGTTCACCTGCCATCATGGGTGGGTAATCCTTGACTGGGGGTATTCCTGGCAGCATGAGATCTTTGATGCAAGATTTACAGGGCCAAATCGCCTTGGTCACAGGAGCTAGCAGCGGCATTGGCGCAGCTTGTGCAATTCTGTTGGCGGAAGCGGGGGCACGGTTGATTGTGGCGGCTCGGCGGCAGGAACGGTTGCAGGAACTCGCCCTCAAACTGGAGCAATCCTCTGGCCATCAGCCTCTTTTGCTGACGTTAGATGTTCGGGATCCCGAGGCTGTGGCTGAGAGCTTGGGCCATCTGCCTAGCGAGTGGCAAGACATCGACATATTGGTCAACAATGCTGGTCTGAGTCGCGGTCTAGATAAACTGCATGAGGGCCACCTAGCCGACTGGGAAGAGATGATTGACACCAATGTCAAAGGGCTGCTCTACGTTTCCCGTCTGGTGATCCCTGGTATGGTGGCTCGCAATCGTGGCCATGTGGTCAATATCGGCTCGATAGCAGGACACCAAACCTATCCGAAAGGCAATGTCTACTGCGCTTCAAAGGCTGCGGTGCGGGCACTTTCCCAAGGCATGAAGCAGGATTTGCTGGGAACTAACATCCGAGTGTCGGAAGTGGATCCCGGTATGGTGGAAACAGAATTTAGTGATGTCCGCTTTCATGGCGATCAGCAACGGGCGGCTCAGGTTTATCAAGGGATGACTCCCCTTACCGCCAGCGATATTGCCGAGATCGTGCTGTTTTGCCTGACCCTGCCCAGCCATGTCAATCTCAGCGAGCTTTTGGTGGTGCCTGTTGATCAGGCCACGGTTACCCAAGTCCACCGCCACACCTAAACAGTCCTCAACAACCAGAGCATGAGCTTGGCTCTAAACCTGCCGGGATCCCTGTGTATGATCAAAGGTGATCTATTGCATTCGTTGCTATGCCTACCCCAGCGGTGTCTGCCGACTTGCCTTGGTATTGCCTGAGTTCTGCTGCTGTTGCCCAACATCTAGACAGCAATCCTGAGAAAGGTCTGACGGCAGAACAGGTACGACAACGGCGGGAACAGTTCGGATCGAATGAGTTGGTGGCGGCAGGGGGACGTAGCCGCTGGGACATGATCATCGACCAGTTCACCAACGTCATGTTGCTGATGCTGTTTGCGGTGGCCATCATCTCGGGCTATCTGGAAATCGCCGATGGGGAATGGCCCAAGGATGCCGTTGCCATTTTTATTATTGTTGGCCTCAACGGCATTCTGGGCTATTTGCAGGAGGCTCAAGCCGAAAAAGCTTTGGCCGCTCTGCAAAAGATGTCCTCCCCCACGGTCACGGTGCGTCGCCAAGGGCAGTTGGATCAGATCCGGGCCACCGAACTGGTGCCGGGAGATTGGGTGTTGTTGGAAACCGGGATCCAAATTCCCGCCGATGGCCGGCTCTGGGAAGCGGTCAATCTCCAGGTGAGGGAGGCGGCTCTGACGGGAGAATCTCTGTCGATCTCCAAGCGGGCTGACCTAGAGCTGACCAATGGGATCCCGTTGGGGGATCGGCTCAATATGGCCTATCAGGGCACCGAGGTGATGCAGGGGCGCGGCCTCATGCTGGTGACCGAAACGGGCATGAAGACCGAGCTGGGCAAAGTAGCCGGACTGCTAAATAGCGTTGAGTCCGAACCCACCCCGCTGCAACTGCGGATGGATCAATTGGGCAAAACTCTGGTGACGGGATCCCTGATCTTGGTGGCGGTGGTGGTGCTGGGGGGCTTGTGGCGGGCGGGGGACTTGAGTCCTTTGCGGGAACTTTTGACGGTTTCCCTCAGCATGGCGGTGGCGGTGGTGCCGGAGGGCTTGCCCGCTGTGATCACCGTGACCTTGGCCATTGGCACCCAGCGGATGGTGCGCCGCAGAGCCTTGATCCGGCGGCTCCCCGCTGTGGAGACACTGGGATCTGTGACCACCATTTGTACCGACAAGACCGGCACCCTGACCGAAAATAAGATGGTGGTGGTGGCGATGGAGACAGGATCTGGCTCCTACACGGTGACGGGCTCAGGCTACAGCCCCACAGGGGAGGTGCTCTGCGATGGCGTTCCGATTGAGACCAAGAGCTATCCTGATCTGACCACTCTGCTCACCGCTGGGGTTCTCTGTAACGATGCCACCCTTCAGCAGGATCCCTCAGGCGGCTGGGAGATCTTGGGGGATCCCACTGAAGGGGCTCTACTGACTTTGGGGGGCAAGGCGGGCCTGCCGCAAACGCAGCTCAAAACTCAATATGTCCGCTCTGCTGAAATTCCCTTCACCTCCGAGCGTAAGCGGATGAGCGTCGTAGTCACCCCCGCTGAGTTGGGGTCTAAGTTGACCTCTGGATCTGCCACCGATCAGCCCTGTGCCCTTTATTGCAAGGGATCCCCGGAGCTGATTCTGAAAAAATGTCAGTCTATTTTGATCAACGGGATCCCTCAGCCCTTATCTGACCAGCAGCGGGAGCAGATCTTAGCGGCCAACAATCATATGGCCCAAGATGGCATTCGGGTGCTGGGTTTTGGTACCACAGACTTTCCGCAATGTCCACTCCCAGAGGCTTTGGACACTTTTGAGGACAACTTAGTTTGGGTGGGCCTGGTGGGCATGAGGGATGCCGCTCGCCCAGAGGTCAAAGACGCTATTGAACAATGTCGCCAAGCGGGGATCCGTCCGATCATGATCACGGGCGACCACAAGCTGACCGCTCTGGCCATCGCCAAAGACCTCAACTTGGCTCAAGCGGGGGATGTGGCGGTTGAGGGGGAAACCCTCTCCGAAAAAGGCCCTCAGCAGTTGGGAGAGTTGGTCAAAGCCGTCAATGTCTACGCCCGCGTCGCCCCCGAGCACAAACTCTGGATCGTGCAGACCCTGCAAAAAGAACAGCATGAGTTTGTGGCCATGACAGGGGATGGAGTCAACGATGCCCCAGCCATCAAACAGGCCAATATCGGCATTGCGATGGGCATCACTGGCACCGATGTCAGCCGGGAGGCCAGCGATATGGTGTTGCTGGATGATAACTTTGCCACCATCGTGGCCGCCATCGAAGAGGGCCGCATCGTCTATAGCAACATCCGTCGTTTTATCAAGTACATTCTGGGCAGCAACATTGGGGAGGTGTTGACGGTGGCGGCAGCTCCTCTCTTGGGCTTGGGCTTGCCCCTCTCCACCTTGCAAATCCTCTGGATGAACCTGGTCACGGATGGCCTACCTGCCTTGGCCTTGGCGATGGAGCCTGCCGAAGAGGGGATTATGAACAGGCTGCCTGTGCCCCCCACCGAGAGTATCTTCGCCCGAGGCTTGGGATCCTATATGGTGCGGGTGGGTATCATTTTTGCCCTAACTACCATATCTATGATGGTGATCATCGAGCCGTATATGACCGAGTGGCGGACGATGGTTTTTACCATGCTGTGTTTGGCTCAGATGGGACATGCTCTCTCAGCTCGCTCCAGCTCCCGACTGGTGATCACCCTGGATCCCAGAACCAATCCCTATCTCTATTGGTCGGTGGGCCTGACCACCCTGCTGCAATTGGCCCTCATCTATGTGCCCGTCTTACAGCGGTTCTTTGGACTCCAGCCACTCTCTCTGATGGAACTGATGATCTGCGTGGGTTTCAGCGCGCTGGTCTTGGTCTGGGTGGAGATGGAAAAAGTCTGGATGGCCTTTTGGATCAAGCGCCAGAGCCGCTAAATCCAGTCTTGCCGGGGCTCAGATCCTGCTCAACGAACCCAAGGACACCCTGACCAGTCTTGGTTCACCCCTGGGCAGCCCCAAACTGCTCTAATACCCCCTGTCTCGGGATCCCTATGCACCTTGAGCCTCTGTGGCGTCGCCTCCATTCCTCCCTTTCTATCATTCGCTTTGGCTCGCGGGCCGTCAGCTTGGTCTGGCAGACCAGCCATTCTCTGACTCTCGTGCTGGCCTTTTGCACCCTGATCTCAGGGATCCTGCCGGCGGCGATTGCCTATGTGGGCAAGTTGATCGTCGATGCGGTGGTGACGGCAGCTCAGTCAGGGTCGGCGGTCGATCAGCAGTTAGCCCTGATCTATGTGCTGCTGGAGGCGGGCATTGTGGCGGTGGCGGCGGCATCTCGGCAGGGGTTAACCGTCTCTCAGTCTCTGTTGCGGGTGCTGCTGGGGGAACGGGTCAATGAGATGATCCTGGAAAAAGCCCTAACCCTAGAGCTACACCACTTCGAGAACGCCGAGATTTATGACAAGATGACCCGCGCCCGCCAAGAGGCATCATCCCGGCCCCTAGGTTTCGTTATTGGACTGTTTGGGCTGGTGGAGCGAAGTTTGTCGTTGCTCACCTTTGGCGGACTCCTACTCAGCTTTTCGGGCTGGGCCACCGGGATCCTGGTGTTGGCGGCGGTGCCTCCTTTTTTGGCGGAAAGTCGCTTTGCTGGGGAAGCCTTTTTGATCTTTCGGCGTCGCACCCCTGAAACCCGACAGCAACGCTATCTAGAACATCTGATCGCCCACGAAGATTCTGCCCGCGAGGTCAAGCTCTATCAACTGGGATCCACTTTTTTGGATCGCTATCGGGCCATCTTTGCCCGACTATGGGCCGAAGGGCGCGACCTGACCCTACGACGAGGCGGCTGGTCTTACGGGCTGAGCCTGTTGAGCACCTTGACTTTTTATGGAGCTTACGGCTGGATCGTCTTTGAAACCATTGGGGGTCGCATTTCCTTGGGGGATATGACCATGTATGTCACCGTCTTTCGGCAGGGGCAGACCACCCTATCTGCTCTGCTCAGCACCGTCAATGATTTATACGAAAGTACCCTCTATCTGGCCACCCTTTACGAATTTTTAGAAGAGCCAATCTCGTCTGCTGCTGATGGGGTGACACGGGGGATCCCTGCCGGGGGATGGCATCCGGTTTGAGGGAGTGAGTTTTATCTCATCCCGACGCCGACAAGCCTGCCCTAGAAGATATTTGGCTGCACCTCAAACCCGGT
>JAAUUM010000011.1 GCA_012031565.1 Synechococcaceae cyanobacterium SM2_3_2 | reverse complement strand
GTGCATTTATCGCCCCCAACGGCTTTCTGCTACTCTATACCCTCCACCCCTGGGTTGCATCCTTGGGGCGGCTGTCTTGACGGCCAAGACGAGTATTCAAGCGGTCTTGCACCCGTTTTTGGGCGCGATTTTCCAGTCTGGTCAGGCCCACCGCCGCCGCCATCAGCCCCAGCTGCAAGGCCAAACTGGGCACTGCGGTGGAGAGTTCTCGTCCAGCTAAGACCCGAAAGAAAAAAACAAAGGCTCCCAGAGTGCCTGAGATGCCCACCCCCAGGTAGATGAACTTGCGTAAACCTCGATAGGGAGCGGCTATCTCTGCCATCAATGTGGCCCGCTTCCGCTGCGACAGGTCTTTGCTTCCAAAACGAACGGGATCCTTCAAGTTTTGACCTCTGACCTGAGCTGACTTGGGCTACTTAAACTTGAGCTACTTAAATTTTAATCTCAAGCCCTGAGAGGGATGCGCCGGAGTCTAGAGCGCGGCTAAAATCCGCTGTCCCATTTCGACACAGCCCACGCGAGTCATCCCATCTGAAAAGATATCCCCAGTCCGGTAGCCCGCCGCCAGAACAGTTTCTACCGCTTTCTCAATCCGATCGGCTGCCGCAGGCTGATCGAGGGAGTAACGCAACATCATCGCCCCCGACAACACCTGAGCGATGGGATTGGCCTTGTCCTGACCGGCGATATCGGGTGCCGATCCATGCACAGGCTCGTAGACCCCTGGCCCTTCGGATCCCAGGGAAGCAGACGGCAACATACCAATCGACCCGGTCAGCATGGCGGCTTCATCCGAGAGAATATCCCCAAACAGGTTGCCCGTCACGATCACATCAAACTGCTTGGGCCAGCGCACCAACTGCATGGCGGCATTATCCACATACATATGGCTTAGCTCCACTTCGGGGTAGTCAGCTTGGGCGATAGCCGTCACCCGTTCCCGCCACAACTGGGACACCTCCAAAACATTGGCCTTATCCACAGAGCAGACTTTGCGGCCTCGCTTTTGGGCCAAATCGAAGGCTACTCGGGCAATCCGATCCACCTCAAAAGAGCTGTAGGTCATGGTGTTCACCCCTCGGCGGGTGGGGGATCCTCCTCCTTCGATCTCAAAGATCCCCTTGGGCTTACCAAAATAGATGCCGCCGGTCAGCTCCCGCACCACCATCAGATCGATGCCCTCGATCACCTCGCGCTTGAGGGAGGAAGCGTCCACCAATTGATCAAAGACCTTGACCGGGCGCAGATTGGCAAATAGACTCAACCCCTCTCGCAAGCCTAGCAATGCCTTTTCGGGTCGCTGATCGGAGGGCAGCGTATCGTACTTGAAATCCCCCACTGCCGCCAAAAAGACGCTGTCACTGGCGCGGCACATGGATAAGGTATCGTCCGGCAAGGGTTGGCCTGTTTTTTCGATGGCGATACCCCCCGCCAAAGCCTCCTGCCAGCGGATGCCGAAGCCCTCTAGCTGAGCCACCGCATCCAGCACCTGCCGCCCCACCGCCATAATCTCGGGGCCAATGCCGTCTCCTGAGATGGCGGTGAGTGTGTACTGTGGGGGGGAAGAGGGATCAGATATCATCGCAGCTCAGGGATCAGTGAGATTTGAGACCTGATTATCGCATCTGCCGGGATCCCTAGATCCAATTCAGCCCCGGAATCGGTGGGATCCTGAGGGGAGTCCCGGCGCAAGACTGGTCATCAAAACAGAGAACTGGCATGGGATTAGGCCGAAACCACATCCGCTGGTAGAACCTACCACTGCTCAAGGGCAATCCATACCAGACGGGCAAAAAGAACAGTTGACAGGCGATCACAGCGGCAATCAGGCCCAGTCCCACCCGCCGCCACAGCTGAGCCTCCGACACCAATAGGGTGGAAATCACCCAGGCCAGCGCCATGATGCTAAAGGCCAATGCGCTCATGTGGTGATAGATGAAAACACAGCGGCTGACGATAAACCAAGGCAGATAATTGCCCGCAAATCCCAGGAGCGCATAGGCCGGGATCCCTTGGAATTGCCGGAGTCCTCGCACGGAGAGATAGAGCACCGAGCTAATGGAGAGCCACCACAGGATCGGGTTGCCCAAGGCATGTACCGCTCGCCACGGCCCCCCCTCCGCCGAGAAGTAATAGCCCACCGGACGACCCAATATGGGCCATGACCATGCCCCCGCCGCCCAGACTTTATGGGAGAGGATCCCCTGGAGTGCCGGGATCCCAGTGGCCACATTTTGCAGGCTCGTGGAGCAGTAGGGGTGTACCGATTGGCCATCCGTGACTTCCAGGGTGGCAATGGTATGACCCGAGAGCACTGAGCGATTGATCGCCACAAAGCTCTTGGCCAGATTGGGCAAAAACTCGCCATCCAGGGCCAGTGTGATCCCCGCCTGGGGATTTTGGGACAAATGCGGGATCCATTGGATCACGTAGAAGACAAAAGCCGTTGCCGTATAGCAACCGAGATAGTGCCACCACTTCAACCCGGCAATCTCCGCCAGCAAGCCCATGCGAGGCAACCCTTGTGCCCACCAACCAGGACAATTGAGCACCCACAGAGCCAGCAGGGCCAGCACCGCAACTAACCCAAACCAGCCAGGGCTGAGCAGCAATCCCGTCTGACTGGCCACAGGCTCCCAGCTATTGAGGCGGGCGATAGCAGCCACCCCCGATCCCAGCAGCATCGTCAGGGATCCGACCAAAAACCGCCGCCAAAAGCCCGCCATGCCCCAGATCATCAAACCGATCAGGGCAAACATCACCCCAAACCAGAGGCCATTCCACTTGACTGAGATCGAGGCCCCCAACATCAGGCCAGATAGGGTCAATAAAAAGGCCCGCCGTTTACCCGCAGCCGCTAGTCCCTCAAACAAGAAGATCTGGGCCACAAAGCCAAACACCACCAAAAAGACATTCATCAGTCCATAGCGGGACTCCACCAAAAACAGCCCATCCGTCAGCATCAAGCCGCCCGCCACCAGGCTAAACAGCCGCCACCGACTGAGCTGATAGGCCACAATCGCCACCAAAACTGGCATCAAAGCCCCAAACAGAGCGGGCATGATCCGGTAGCCAATCTCGTTTCGACCGAAGATCAGGATCCCGACAGCGATCAGATACTTGCCCAGCGGTGGATGGACATCAAAAAAGGCCACCCCATCCAGATAGTTTTCGGCAAACTTGGGAAAATAGACCTCATCAAATACCGGGGCCTCAAACTGCCCCAAGCGCCACAGCCGCATCATCAGGGCAATTAGGCCAATGCCCGCCACCCCCGCCACCCAAAAGGGATCCCAACGGCCACTTCGGGTCAGGGATCCCAGGGTCAAGGAGGGGGACATTGTGGATGGGACAGGGCTGGGGTCTCCAGCAGTCAAGAGAGACTCTGGGGCCAAAGATGTAGTGGGATCTTGCGGGAGGTTTTGAGGCTGCATCGGTTCTTGTCTCGCTAGCACTCCCTCATAGTAAAGCTCTGGCTACCTCCCCTCAGATTCCCGCCGGATCCCAAGCCAGATCTGAAAAGGATCTCAACAAAAATCCCAACAAAGATCTCAAAAAAAATCTCAAAAAAAATCTAGATAAGGCTACCAACAATATGCTGGCCAATCAGGCTTCGGCACCCAAGCGAGAGCCAATGGCAGTGGCCCATTTTTGTCCCAGGTAGTCGGGGATGGTGGTGGAGCCGTTGGATCCTAGTAAATAGCAGATCAGCCGCATATGTCCTCGCCGTGGCATCGAGGTCACCCCCACCACTGTGAGATTCTCATTGCAGAGGGCAGAGGCCACTTTGTAAAAAAGGCTGGGTTCCGTATCCGCTTCGATCAGAAGGGAAGGCAGGTGAAAAACGCGGTCAAGATAGTAGCGAACGGTGGCGGACTGCAATTTCTCCTGAAGGTTGAACTCTAAGGCCAGGGTGTCCTCGACATTAAATCGGCCCCCTAGACATTCATGAATGGCCCGTTCCAAGTTGAGCGACGTGGCTAGCGGTAAGGGTTTGCCATCCCGAGAAAGAGTGAGCCGCAGAAAGACCAAATGGGGGGCTTCGATCTGACCGTACAGCTGAATGTTGTGCAGAGTCAGGTTGAAGGCGGCAATGGATCCAAACACATCCCGCAACACCGCCGGATAGTTGTTGTAGGCAAAGAGCAGGACGGTTTTGTGATGCTCTTCCCGCATCTGCACCACCACTTGACGGGTTTGGTAGAGGGTGTAGGCTAGCTGGAGATTTTGTAGTTGCACCTCACTGCTGGCAAATTGGCTGTAAAAGGGGGGGAAGCGACGGTTAAACTGCCGCATCAAGGTGGAGCGGGTGCTGGCCTCTAGGGGAGACAGGGATCCCGTCTCAGAACGAGGAGTCACAGGCCGAGTTGCAGAAACAGGAGAGTCCTCCAGCCTGACAACAGAAGGATCCCGATTAGAACTGGTGAGGGGGGTATCCACTACAACCTGTGGGGGGAAGGCCATGATATCTACGTGTCAAAACGATGTGTCAACAAGGTCAGCTTGACTCAGGCACAGCCTCTGTGTGCTTCACCGATGGATGATCTTGTGATGATCCTTGTGATGATCCTTGTGATGATCTTGTATTGAGTCTACAGGCGAGCCAACCAATGATCGAACATCCAATGAGCTAACCCTGGGCAAGCAGCGACCCAGACAGGATTGTCTAAGCCCGCAGTTGCTTCTAATTACAACCGCAAGTAGTGCTTTCGTCTACTGCACAAATGGGGGGATGTTGGGGATTTTATCGCCGTCGTCTCAGGCTATCTACGGCTGTGATCCCCTGATGTTGTACCTTGCCAGTATCTAATTGTGCATAGAGAATCCAATGATCCCCCGCTTCGATCCAGCTCTGCACCTGACAGGTGAGATAGGCCAGGGCGTCGTCCAGCACCAGACAGCCATTGTGGTCGAGGTGAGTGGCCAATCCTGACCAGCTATCACCCCTGAGGATGCCCGTCCGGCTCAAGTGCCGTTGCAGCGGATCGGAGTCTCGCAAGATATTGACCACAAAAGCGGTATTGGGCTGAGCCAGGGATCCCAGTTCTGGCCGCTTGGGTAGAGCCACAGTCAGCCCCGGTGGATTGAAGCTGGCCTGAGAAACCGCATCCGTCAGGATCCCGGCCTCATGGGGCTGCCGGGTGATCACACACAGGGATCCAATCACCCGCTCTAGCGCCTGTCCGGTGCGGTCGGTGGGGGTGGAGGTGGCGGTTTGGTGGGCAGGCCGAATCTTGAGGTGCTTGCGGAGAGCTTGGGCAAACGTGGTGCCAGCCGTCTGACAGGCTTGTAGCACCTCCGGGGTGGGCTTGAACTTGATCCGCAGCGATTCAAAACCAAAACTGTGTCCGGCATCTCGCAATTTGGCCTCGATCATGTCCACAGCTTCGCCGCTCCAGCCATAGGAACCAAACACCCCCGCCAGGGTGGTGCTGGGCACGGTGGAAAGCACAATACCGAGGGCAGTCTGGACCTGGATCGGTGCATGGCCGGCCAACGTAGGGGATCCAATGATCAATCCATCCGCTTGATCCAGCCGCTGGGTGATGGTCTCGGGGTTGGCCAGTTCACAATCAATTCGATCGACAGTGACGCCTGCCTGTTCTAAGCCGGAGCCAATCGCGTTAGCCATGCTGGCGGTGTTGCCATAGGCGGAGGCATAGAGCAGCGCCACCCGCAGATCCCCCACCTGTTGGGTTTGGCACCAGTTTTCATAGTCCAGTCGGATCCGGCTAACACTGTGGCGCACCACGGGGCCGTGGGCGGGGGCATAGGTGGTGGCCCCCCAGGGAGCGATCTTTTCCAGGGCGGCCTTGACCTGGGATCCCTGTACCCCATGCAGACAGTCAAAATAGTAGCGGCGATCCTCCTCTAGGCTGCGCCACTGAGCATCGAACACCGCCTCATCGCAGACATGACAGCCAAATAACTTATCGCTAAACAGGATGCCGGTGGCGGGGTCAAACACGCAGAGGGCATCGGGGTGGCGAGGGGTGGGCACAAATCGCAGTTGCAGCTCATGGCCATCGCCCAAATCCAAGCTGGCCTCATTGCGAATCACCACCAACTCGTGGCGACCCAAACGATCAGGGATCCCCAATTCGGCGGCTTCGGCCTCGCGGGCGGTGCGGTTGTCTTCAGGGGGTGGGGCCGGGGGACTATCGGTTTCCAGAGCCAGGGCGGCGCGCAACGAAATGGCGGCAGGGCGAGAACATACCACCTTGGCATAGGGAGCTGCTGCCAACAGGGGCTTGAGGGTGGCGATGCGGTTGGGATTGACATGACTGAGCACGATCACGTCCAGCCGCTGCAAATAGTGATGATCGGGCAATGTCTGCAAAAAGCTGTCGGTGAAGGAGGATCCCGGTGGATCGATCAGGGCAGTCTCAGCGGCCTGGATCAGATAAGCGTTGGAGGTGGTGCCTTTTTGGCGGGCGTATTCCACTTCAAATTTGAGCCGATCCCATGAGCGGGAACGCAGCACCAGGGTCTCCGCTCCGATGGGGGCAACCTGGACATCGCGGGATCGGGGGGATGATGGCAGGGTCACAGGATCCTCAGCTCCACAAAGATTTCACAAAGATTCCACAAAGATGTAGCGTGCGGGGATAGCCCACCATGCGGTTGTATCCTCAGGCTAGCAAGTTTCTGGGTGCCAATTTGGGCAAGGTCTTGACGGAGGTCTTGACGGAGATCCTCACAGAGAAAGAACTTGGCGATTTGAGTTCTGGGAAATTCTGGTCGATCTTAAAATAGGGAGGACTTTGGGGGTGCGCCGATGTGTTCGATGCCAGATCAATCTCTCCAGGAACTCTCATGGCAGGATCCCTGCTTGAGTGATCTGCCGTTTCTGTGGCCGGGATCCCCGGATCGGGCCTGTTTGCTATTGCATGGCTTGGGGGGTGGGATCTATCAGCTGCGCTGGCTGGCCCAGCATTTGCATCAGCGAGGGCTAACGGTGCAGGGGATCAATTTTCCTGGTCATGGGATCCCGGTGAAGGAGATGCCCCCCAGCACTTGGCCGGAGTGGTACGAGCATTCTCGCGCCGCCTATGAGCAGTTGTGTGAGCGGTATGCCCAAGTTTCGATATTAGGATTCTCTACCGGGTGTGTGGTGGCGCTGCACCTGGCCGCCCAGATGTCGGCAATACAAAAAGCACCCGAGCGAATGGCGTTGCTATCCCCGTTTATGGCCATTAAGCGACTGTGGTTTACGGGCTTGCCGTTGGAGTTTTATGTACAGACCTTGGGGGGATTGGTCAAATCAGCCCCTCGTCGTCATTTGGCCATCGCGGATCTGGAGATCCGGGCCTTGGGTGAGCAGGTGGATCGCACCCGTACCTTTAATCTGATCTCGGTAAAAAGTGCCCTGCAATTGATCGCTCAGGTGAAGCAAACCTTGCCACAGATCACTACCCCGACCTTGATCATCCAGTCCAGCCAAGATTCGGTGGTGGATCCGCCGGGGGCGCAATATCTTTATGACCATCTGGGATCCCAGATCAAGACGCTCCAGTGGTTGCACCACAGTGATCACATCATCACGATGGATCGGGAACGTCAGCAGGTGTTTGAGTGGGTGGGATCCTTTTTGGAGAGTTGATTTTTGGCTATAGATGAGAAAATCGAGGAGACTTTGGCCCAAAACAGCAGAGAAATTACTTTTTGACGGGCTGGGATCCCTATCATGGGCGACTTAGGGGTTAGTATCACTATTAGAAATCTTTGCGCTTGCCCTTTGCTATGTCCTCATCCCAACCGCTGGCCACGATCACCCAGGGATCCCTAAGTCAGGGATTAGAAGCACGGCTCAATCCGGGCATCTCAATTGAGGATTTGCGGGTGGGCAACTTTATGGTGATCGTGGGGCAACGTAATCGCTTTTTTGGCCTGCTCACCGATGTGGAATTGGGTACCTCCAGCCCCCGCATTTTAATGGATCCACCGGGACTAGCCGATCAACTTTTGACCGATATTTTGGCAGGCACCAGCACCTTTGGGATCCTGACCATTGCGCCGATGTTGATGTTAGTGCCAGAGGATCCCTATTCGGAACCGGAGTACCCCGTGGTGAATGGTAATGGCAATCAGAATGGCAATGGCAAAGCTCATGATCTCCATGCAAAATCCGTTTTATCTTCAGTATCATTGACCGCATCAGCCCCCTATCAGCTATTGCCCGTTAAAACAGTTCCAGCCCACTTTTCTCAGGTCTATGAAGCCAATCAGTTGGATTTTCGCTCGGTGTTTGGCTGGGAAGAAGACCCAATGCGGCGCAATTTTGCCATTGGTCAACCTGTGGATATGGCGGTGCCAATTTGCCTGGATCTAGACCGCTTTGTGGAACGCAGCAACGGCATCTTTGGTAAATCTGGAACTGGAAAATCATTCTTGACTCGTCTGCTGTTGTCGGGAGTAATTCGCACCGAGGCGGCAGTCAACCTCATCTTTGATATGCACTCAGAATATGGCTGGGAAGCCGCCACAGAAGGCCGTCAACACAATACTGTCAAGGGATTGCGGCAGTTGTTTCCCCATCGGGTACAGATCTACACCTTGGATCCCGAATCCACCCGACGACGAGGGGTACAGGATGCCCAGGATTTGCACATCAGCCTTAATCAAATTGAGGTGGAAGATCTGACTCTGTTGAGCCAAGAGCTCAATCTATCCGAAGCCAGTTTAGAAAATGCGATTATTTTGCGTAATGAATTTGGCCGAGACTGGATCAACCGGCTTTTAACCATGTCCAATCAGGAGATTCAGGATTTTTGCGAACAGAAGATGGGCAATAAAGCCTCTATCATGGCTCTCCAGCGCAAGCTAACTAGGCTTGAAGATCTAAAATATATTCGCAATAGCTCTCCCCACAATAATATCGGCCAAATCTTAGAAGCTCTTGAGGCTGGACATCATGTGGTGATCGAGTTTGGATCCCAATCCAATTTGCTCTCCTATATGCTGGCAGCCAATGTGATCACGCGGCGGATCCACCAGGTCTACGTTCACAAAGCCGAGAAGTATTTGCAGTCCAAACACCCGCTCGACAAGCCTCGCCAATTGATGATCACCATTGAAGAAGCCCATCGTTTTTTAGATCCTCGGGCGGCCCGACAGACCACCTTTGGCATCATTGCCCGCGAGATGCGTAAGTATTTTGTCACCCTATTGGTGGTGGATCAGCGACCCTCCAGCATCGACAGTGAAGTGATGTCTCAATTGGGCACCCGCATCACCGCACTACTCAACGACGACAAAGATATTGATGCCGTTTTCACAGGAGTTTCGGGCAGTCAAGGACTAAAAAGTGTGCTGGCCAAATTGGACTCCAAACAGCAAGCACTGGTATTAGGCCATGCGGTGCCGATGCCGGTGGTGGTGCAGACCCGCCCCTACGATGAACGCTTTTATGCCGAGATCGGGGATCCCGACTGGAAGCAGAAACCGGATGGTGAAGTGTTGATCGCGGCTGAGCAGGCTCGTCTGGATCTGGGCTGGTAGGGGACTACTTGGCCTCATAAAGAATAACGCCGGAGGGTGGCACCACCAACGGGGATCCGCCTGTACCTATTTCGGGCGCTGCCGAGGCCAGGGATCCCTGCCATTGAGAGTCCTCTGAGTCCAGTCGTTTGTGCCAAGTGCCCTGTGGAAAGGGGGCTGTAGCGGCTTGCTCGGCATCAAAGTTGAGCAGATAAAACACCTGACTGGATCCCGATTGGCGATGGATGCTCATGGCTTTGTCTCCGATCACCTCCACCCGACAGAGATGGTCAGGCCCTCGACTGAGCTGGGCCAAGGCCGGGATACCGCGACGCAGTTGAATCAGAGCTTGATAAAACCGCCACAAAATCGCATGGGATCCCTGAGAGAGCAAATCCCAGTTGAGTTTGGATCCCTCAAAAGTCTGGGCAGATTGCGGATCGGGCACCTCACCTTTCCAAGCAAATGCCCTAAACTCACGTTTGCGCCCCTCCTGCACCGCCTTAACCAAATCGGGATCCCCGTGGCTGACAAAATACTGAAAGGGAGCGGTTTCGCCGTACTCCTCTCCCATAAATAGCATCGGCACTAGAGGCGCTAGTAGGGTAGTAGCTGCCGCAAGTTTGAGGGCAGCAAAACTGAGGGTCTGGGTCAGACGATCCCCCAACATACGGTTGCCCACTTGGTCATGATTTTGGTTACAGACCACAAATTGAGTGCCGGGACAATGACTGGGATCGCTGCCAAAAAAACAGGAGCGATGCTGGGAATACTCCCCCGTATAGACATACCCCTGCCGATAGGATTTGGCCAAGTGATGAATGGATCCAAAATCCTCATAGTAGCCATCCAATTCTCCGGTCAACAGGGTATGCAGAGCATGATGAAACTCGTCACACCACTGGCTATCTAGCCCATATCCACCCTGGCCAATCGGGTTGATAAAGCGAGTGTCATTCAGGTCACATTCTGCAATTAAAATCCGTTTGCAATTTGTTGTTTGGGACAGAGGATCCACCGACTGAGCGAGTTGGCGCAAAAAGGGACGGGCACTGAAGTCATAGATGGCATGAACCGCATCCAGCCTCAGCCCATCCACATGACAGTCCCGCAGCCAAAACAGGGCATTTTGGATAAAAAACTGTCTGGTTCCATCACAATGAGCAGCATCAAAATTGAGGGCACTGCCCCAAGGGGTGCGGTATTTGTCGGTGAAATAGGGGCCAAATTGACTGAGATAATTCCCTTCTGGCCCCATGTGGTTGTAGACCACATCCAGCACCACCGCGATGCCCTGTTGATGGCAGGCATTGACCAACTTTTGAAAGCCCTGCAATCCCCCATAGGCTTGACTGGCGGCAAACGGATAAACGCCGTCATAGCCCCAATTGCGCCCGCCCGGACATTGGGCCACGGGCATGATCTCGATGGCATTCACCCCCAACGCCTTCAACAGGGGCAAGCGTTCGATCGCACTCTCACAGGTTCCGGCTGGGGTAAAGGTGCCAATGTGCAGCTCATACAGCACCCACTCCCCCAACGGGATCCCTGACCAGCCTTGATCCGTCCAGTCCGTGCTCTCCAGGCTGAGCACCTCAGAGGCGGCATGAACGCCATCCGGTTGCGACAAAGAAGCGGGATCGGGCCGCTCCACCACGCCCTCCAGATCGGATCCCTGGAGTTGATAGAGATAGCGCGTCCCCGCCGGGATCCCGGCCACCGTCACCTGCCAGTAACCCCACCTGTCCCGCTCCATCGGCATCTGCCCCTCGGGCTGCAACAGTTTGAGGCTGACCTGCTCCAAAAATGGTGCCCAGACGACAAAATGGCAGCTGCCATCCGGCAACAATCGGGATCCCATCTGGGGGAAAACAGGCTCTAGTGGCAAAAAAGGAGAGGCGGTGGGGTCAGTCATGAACAATGGAGCGATCAACACTTCCTAGGATCCCATCCTGCCGTCAAACTTGCCACTTGCTCGATGCTGAGCAAAAGACTGGTAATTGTGCTCCGGCTCATAAAGATGGCATTGGGTCGAGATCTCTCGCATCAGCCCCCAATCAAATCTGCGCTCTTTGACCAGGGATCCCCAGGTCTGTTTGAGGCTGGCGTGGGCCATGCGGAGGTTATAGGAGGGGATGGCGGTGGAGACATGGTGGGGCACATGGACGTTGATATCGTGACACAGCCATTCCACCCAAAAGGGGTAGTCACAATGCACCGTGCCCGTCAGTTGGGCCACAGCGGGATCCCAGGTGGCGGTGGGCGTAAACGGGATATCTCTAGCGGTGTGATGGACGATTGTAAAGGTGCTCATCCAAAAATGAAACAACAGCCAGGGCAGCAACCAATACTTGACCAGACCCCAGATCCCCACTGTCCCGATCAAGACGGGGAAGGCAACCGCCGCAAATCCCAGCACCAGCAAGACAGAAAATTTCATCTGAGCCCGTTGAGTCCCCTTGAGAGGACGCCAATCAAAGTGGAGGCTGGCCCAATGGACGATGGATCCCAGCCACCAAAAGGCCCCTCGCAACCGCCGATAGCCCCAGCGCAGCCCCGGATGTAATCCCTCATAAAAGCTTGTGCCAAAGGGTGACCAGGCATTGTCTACATCCAGCTCATTGGTGTGGTTGTGGTGCCAGTTGTGCAGAATCCGCCAGCTATGGAAAGGGTAGATCAGGGGCAGCATGACCAGGTGTCCCACCAGATCATTGACCCAACGGCGTTCTGAGAAGGAGCGGTGGCCACAGTCATGACCCACCACAAAAAAGCCTGTCAGGGCTGTCCCAGTCCACAACCAAGCCAGCGGCAATAGGTAACTTGGCAGGGTGGCAATGGCGCAATAGCCCACCACTACCCCCAGCAGATTGAAGACGAGCCCCGTCCAGGCTTTGCGAGGATTTTTCTCAAAACAGGCTTTGGGCAGGGATTTGATGATGGTTTGCAAGGTGACTTTCTGGCCAGGGGCGATAGATGCCTCAGGCAACAGGGGCGCAAAAGAAAGGGGCATGAATTACAACTCTACAGGTGCTTAATGAATCGGCAGTGTCTCGAAATCAAAGCAGTCACAATGACTGGGTTCTTCCTAAAGTGATCTCGCTCTAGCTGAAGAGCGATGCAGTAAAGGAAAAAGTCGTCTTGGGTGATAACGGATGTGTGATAACGGATGTGAAGAGGGTCAGTTCATCCAGACAGCTATGCTGAGCAGGATCGATCCTGTTCCTACGTTGCCGTTGACACCAGATCCTGAGAACTTAGCTTAAGAATTGTATCAGCAGATGAAGAAAATCCCTACCCCTCCCCTGACCTGAGAACGATAGGTAAATAGCTCCTCTGGTTACCAATTGAGGGATCCTGGCGGTGTAGTGTAGAAAAGCTCTTGAACTTATCTCTGGGATCCGCGTCGATGGCTGCCCTCACCCCCAATGCCAGTTTCAGCATCACCCTGCGGCTGCAATTGCCCAATCAACCCGGTATGTTGGCCCAAGTCACCCAAGCCATCGCGGCAGCAGGCGGCAACCTCAGCCAGATCGATCTGATCAAGCAGTCCCCCCAGTTGACCCTGCGGGATATCTCCATCGATGCCTCCAGCATTGACCATGTGACCGAGATCGTGGCAGCGGTCAAAGCCGTTCCGGGCATCGCCGTCCTGCACTCCCTCGATCGCACCTTTGAGCGCCATCGCGGCGGCAAATTGGAGGTGATAGGCCGGGGATCCCTGGAATCCACCTCCGATCTGGCCATGGTCTATACCCCCGGTGTGGGTCGGGTCTCCAGCGCCATCGCAGCGGATCCCGAGCTGGTCTATGACTACACCATCAAGGGCAACACCATCGGCATCGTCACCGACGGTAGCGCGGTGTTGGGGTTGGGCAATATCGGGCCGGAAGCGGCTTTGCCGGTGATGGAGGGTAAAGCGGCCCTATTCAAGCAGTTTGCCAACATCGACGCCTTTCCCATCTGTCTGGCCACCCAAGATAGCGACGCCATCGTGGATATTGTGGCGAACTTGGCCCCAGCCTTTGGGGGCTTCAATTTGGAAGACATCAGCGCCCCCCGCTGCTTTGAAATCGAGGCGAAGCTGCGCCAAAGGCTAAATCTCCCCATTTTTCATGACGATCAGCATGGCACCGCCATTGTGGTACTGGCCGCCCTGATCAATGCCTTAAAAGTGGTCAACAAGCCGATCGAAAGCGTTCAGATCGTTCTGAATGGGGCTGGGGCTGCGGGCATCGCCGTCATCGATCTGCTCAAGGAAGCCGGAGCAACCCAGATCATCGCCTGTGACCGAGCCGGCATCATCGGCAAAGATCGGCCCGATTTAACCCCTCAAAAAGCCAGGGTAGCGGTGGACAAAACGGGATCCCTGGCGGATGCCCTGGTGGGGGTTGATGTGTTTATTGGGGTCAGCACCCGCGATGTCCTGACGGTGGAGATGGTCAAGTCAATGGCTTCTGAGCCAGTGGTATTTGCCTTGGCCAACCCGATCCCGGAGATTCAGCCTGAATTGGTGCAGGACTGTGTGGCGGTGATGGCCACAGGACGCAGCGACTACCCCAACCAAATCAATAATGTCCTGGCTTTTCCAGGCGTGTTCCGAGGGGCGTTGGACTGTCGCGCCAGCACCATCACTACAGCGATGTGTATGGCAGCGGCTCAGGCTATTGCTACATTGGTTTCCCCCACCGATCTGTCCCCCACCCAGATCATCCCGTCTGTGTTTGATCCTCGGGTGGTGCCTGCGGTGGCCGGAGCTGTGGAACTGGCCGCCCGCGAAACCGGCATCAGCCAACGATAGGATCCCGCTGATGTCAGCACCCCCAGAACCGCCTGATCAGCCCCCAGTCAGCTCCCTCAAGGTGATCGACCGCCAACGAGAGCATCAGGCCAATGAGCGCACCTTTTTGGCTTGGTTGCGGACAGCCCTGTCGCTGATTGGGTTTGGGTTTGCCATCGCCCGCTTTAACTTGTTTTGCGGCAGTTTCAGGCCAGTCTCTCCCAGGATCCCCAACAATCTGACCCAATCCACCCTCTGTTCAACTCTGAAAATCTGGGCTTGATGTTGGTGGTGTTTGGGATCCTGCTGATGGGCCTATCGGCTTGGCGCTATAACCAAGTGCTCAAACAAATAGACGAAAGCAACTATCAGCCCAGTCGTCTTGTGGTCTGGTTTATGGCGGCAACAGTGATGCTGTTTGGCTTGCTCAGCATTCCCCTTGTGCTTTGGCGAGAGCAGACCCAGATCCAGTCCCCCACCGATTTGCCAGATTAAGCCAGCCCGATCAACTCAGCTCAGGGATCCCAGGTGCAGGATTGGGCGGTTGTTTCATCTCGCCCTCCAGGGATGCCAAACTTAACTGGCCGGGATCCCGCGCATTTTTTGGGTTGAGCGTAGGATAGAGGGTGGTTTCATTGTTTTAGCTTGGCTGACAAGCTCCCATTTACCCCTCTTCTTCACTACTAATGTCCCTAGAATCTCGTGCCACCCCCCTCAGCATTCATCTCTTGCGGGACGGATTAACTGAGTCAGTTCATCAGTGTCAGGCAGTCGTGGTGGACGAAAGGGGACGGATTTTGGCAGGTGAAGGGGGAGATGCGGCTGTTTTTGCCCGCTCTGCCCTCAAGCCGTTTCAGGCTTTGGCTGCCCTGTCCACCGGGATCCGAGAGCAATACACCCTCTCTAACAAAGACTTAGCCCTGATCTGTGGATCCCATCAGGGCACCATGACCCATGCTCGGCAAGCCTTCAGCATTTTGTGGCGGGCCGATCTGGAACCAGAGTTGCTCTCCTGCCCTGTGCCCGAGGGGAAACCTAGCTCGCTTTGCCACAATTGTTCTGGCAAACACGCTGCCATGCTGTTGAGCTGCCGCCTACAACAATGGCCACTCCAGGACTACGCCGACCGCAATCACCCCATGCAAGAGCTGGTACGCTCTCATCTGGCGGAGTTTCTACAAATGCCAGCCGATGAGCTGTTGTCCGCCCGCGACGACTGTGGGGTGCCCACCTATCAGGTGCAACTCAGCCATCTGGCCGCCCTCTATGCCCAACTGACCGCAGGTCGCCGAGCCAATCTAGAGATTTTATCTCGGGCCATGACCGCCCATCCTGAGATGGTGTCTGGGGAAGGGCGCTTTGATACCGAAGTCATGCGGCTGACGGAGGGATCCGTGGTCAGCAAGTCGGGAGCCGAAGGGATCCAATGTGTGGGTCGGGCGGGTCATGGCATGGGACTGGCCATCAAAGTCCAGGATGGCGCTTCACGGGCCAAATATGCAGCGGCGATCTACCTGTTGCGGCAAATGGGCTGGATCTCCCCTGCTGTGGCAGAAACCTTGTCAGAATCCTTTTGTCAGGTGGGCCGTTATACCCGCCTAGAAGTGGAGGGAGACTGGCAGATCTAGGTCGTTGGCCCTAGCGGCATCCCTGCTCAAGGCTCTGCTAACCACCGCTATGCCAGCCACCGTTGCAGCAGGATCCCGACCACGATGCCGATGCCACCAAATCTCACCGCCTGCCAAAAAGCCGCCGGAGGTTGGTTGATATCCTCGATCACCGCCACCAAGTAACCGTTCATGCGTTCCTCTAACGCCTGGATCTGGCTCTGCATATCAGCCCACTGGCTGGGGGACACCTGCTCCAACTCTGACCAGGACTTGAGATCCGTCACCTGTTGTTGCAAGAGCTGCACCCGCTGTTCAAATGCTTCCAGTTCGGCGGTATTAAGAACGGCCACAGGACTGGACAACGCTTGGGGCTGAGCTGATGGCAAGGCTGGTTCGGGATCCATAGAACTTACTCAACCAAGAGGTCGGAAGATGGCTCTGCTGCTGGCACTTCTGGCACAGTTGAGAGAGGAATGCGCTGATTGGACTGATTGAGCTTGTAACCCGTCTGCACCTCATTAAACAGCTGAGGGGTGGGATCGTTACTGACTGGCTCCAACTGAAACAAAGCCCGAATCGGATTTTCTACCTCATTGATGGAGCGATTGCCCACCGATTGATAGACCACCTTTCCTTCCCGGTCAAAAATCAGGGTCTGGGGCACTTGGCCAGTGTAGAAGCGTCCAGGACTGCCGGGATCCTCAAGATCGAGGGCATCGACGTTGTAGGCCAAAAAGTTGGCTCCCATGCCATAGCGCACCTGCAAGCTAGCGATCACAGGGGCAAACTGTTTGCAGTCAGAGCTGTCATCGATGTAGAACACCACCACCGCCGGGATCCCTTGTTCGATAGATTTTTCCAGGGTGACGCGGGCGGGGATGATGCCGCCATTGGAGCCATACAGAGCAAAGATATTGCCGTCAAAGCGATCATCATTCAGCAGCGCATGAGCCGGAGCTGAGCAGATCCCGAACACCATCACACCGATTAGCACAAGGATGCCCAAGGCCGATCTGACTCGGGATCCCCACTGGGGCAAAGATTGGATGCGGCTGTTGGTGATCATGGGTACTTATGCCTGGGCGCGAAGGCCACTCTGGTAAGTGGTGAGAGCTTGAACCCTCATTGTAGGGTTTCATCGGGATCCTGGCTGGCCAGCACCACATCTTGCAGAGCCATAAAAATCCGTCGCCATTGACCCGATTGAGGTAGTCCTGGCTGACTGCGTTCCCACGCCAAATCGGAGAGAGCATTCAACAGGGGAGCTGGGCCATAGTGGGTCACCAGCTGAGCCAACTTGATCTTGATATCTTTGGCACTCATTTCTTTGGAGGTGGCTTCAGGATCACCAGACGGAGTTGGAGGCATAACAGCGGGGGCTGAGGGACGAGACCTTCCAGAGTTGTATCCCAAATGGAGGCTGCTGGTCTGTGGCCTACCCTCAGTTATCTATCAGCGCCGTTGGGAACCCGAGGATCCCTTTTGTAACTGTCGCCAGCGAAACCAAGCCCAGCCCGGTTCGTAGCCCAACACCTGAGCCAGTAGTTGCAATTCTGGCAGCGTAGGCCGCTTGTGCTGTTTCATAAAAGCGAAGTAGACCCAGCCCAGACGATAGCCGCTGTTCTCCTGTTTGCGTTTCAGGGCCACCATCAAGTCCACCACCTTGGGATCCACCTGTTGAGCGGCAATCGGCTCCAACGTATCCAGCAGCTCCATCCGCCAATCCCGGATAAAAGCATGGTGGCAGACCGGGCAGAGGCGGGTGGCCATGGGCAAAATGGCGGTGCAATCGGGGCAGCGTTTGAGGGGGGCGGTGCCCGAGCGGGTGTGGAGATCGGCCTCTAGATTGAGCACCAAGGGATCCGTCGGTAATCCCAGCCGCCAGCTATTGCCCGCCTGATCCAAGATGATGCAATCCTGTTTACCCGAGCTGGGATCCGGTCGTAGACCTCGCCCCACCTGTTGCAGATAGAGCACGCGGCTGCGGGTGGGTCGGGCCAGTAGCAGGGCGCTGACGCTGGGTTCATCAAAGCCTTCGTTCAACACCCCACAACTGGATAGCACCAACGTCTCCCCCCGTCGTAATCGGCCATACATCTGCCGCCGCTGCCGTTCTGACGTGGTGCCATCCAAGGATTCTGCTGGGATCCCTGCTGCTCGAAAAGCCGCCGCAATGGCTTGGGCATGGAGCCGATCCACCGCAAAGGCCAGGGTGCGCCGTCCCGCAGCTCTCTGCTGCCATTCTTTGACCAAAGCTGCGGTCATGGCCGAGGTGTTGCACTTGAGGGCCAACTCGTGGCGGTCATAGTCTCCCCCCAAGATGCGGATGGTACGGGTATCGAGACTGTCGGGGGGATGTCCGTACACCATCGGGGGCACCAGATAGCCCGCCTCGATCAGATCTGTCACCTGTGGGCTGGCCAGCAACGCTTCAAATCGAGTTGACAGCGGTCGGTTGCGATGCAGCAAAAAAGGGGTGGCGGATAAGCCCACAAAGGTAGCCCCGTCATAGCGCCCAAATACGCTGTCATACTGGGGAGCGGTACAACCGTGGGCCTCATCCAACAGGATCCAATCGGCCTCCGGCCAATATCGCCGGCGATTGAGGGTCTGCAAGCTGGCCACCTGGATCGGATGAGTGGGATCCCAGGCATAGCCCGCTTTGATCACCCCCGCCCGTGGCCCCATCTGCAGGATATAGGCCAGCGTTTGATCCACCAAGGGCTGATGGCGCACCACGAAAAGGCACTTTTCCCCCGCTTGCATCCGTTGCTGGATCAGATGAACCGATAGCAGCGTTTTGCCAGCCCCGGTGGGGGCATAGACCAACAGGCGGCGATAGCCCTCGCGGTAGTGGTGGTGGATCTGAGCCAGTAATGTTGACTGAAAGCCATAGAGCTGGGGTAGAGCCATGGCGGGATCCCTTGCTTGTCATTCCCCTCAGGTTAAGCTATCTGCACTTGCCCTCAGCCGTCACAGGGGTGGCGATGGCTTGGCTGTTCCAGATCTCGACCTTATGGCCATTCAGTCCTCCAAACCTGAACCTAAGTCACCTGCGCCCGACCAACCTGCTGCTGCGCCGCCCCAGCGGGATCCCAAGCTGATGCAACCTCAACCGGGATCCCTGGAATCCCCCCATCAAGAGGACTCTCTGCGCCCCCGCACCCTGGCGGAGTACATCGGCCAAAAGGAACTTAAGGAGGTGTTGGCCATCGCCATCGCCGCCGCCCAATCTCGCCAAGAACCCCTCGATCACCTGCTGTTTTATGGCCCGCCGGGGTTGGGCAAGACCACGGTGGCCGCTGCCCTAGCCGCCGAAATGGGATCCCGGTTTCATATGACCACTGCTCCGGCGCTGGAGAGTCCCCGCGATATTGCTGGGTACTTGGTGCGGTTGCAGCGGGGGGATATTTTATTTATTGACGAGATCCATCGGCTACCCAAAGTGACCGAAGAACTGCTCTATCCCGCCATGGAGGACTATCGGCTCGATATCACCATCGGCAAAGGCCGTTCCGCCCGCATGACCTCCGTTTCGCTGGAGCGATTTACCCTGGTGGGGGCCACAACGCGGGTAGGGGCATTGACATCGCCACTGCGGGATCGGTTTGGTCATGTGCAGCGGTTGCGGTTTTATGAGCCAGATGAGTTGATGCAAATTGTCCGGCGTACGGCTCAGCTCCTAGACACCCCCATCGACGAGGCCGGGGCCATTGAGATCGCCCGTCGGTCGCGGGGCACCCCCCGGTTGGCCAATCGCCTCCTCAAGCAGGTGCGCGACTATGCCCAAGTGCGGGCCAATGGCCAGATCACAGGCCCAGTGGCAGCAACAGCCCTGGAGCTTTTTAACGTGGATCCCATGGGCTTAGATTGGACAGATCGCAAACTGCTGACCATGATGGTGGAGCATTTTCAGGGAGGCCCGGTGGGGCTGGATACGATGGCGGCGGTAACGGGAGAGGATGCCCAAACCATTGAGGAAGTGTATGAGCCCTATTTGCTACAAATTGGCTATTTGCAACGGACTGCCCGAGGCCGGGTGGTGGCTCCAGCAGCCCTGAAGCACCTGGGGTTTGAGGGATCCCTGCCGTCGATTCCTGTGCAGCCCCCGTTGTGGGACTTGTTGGGAGAGAATCATTCCAGTGTTTGATCAGCCCACAGCCTAGTGCTTTCCTAGCCCGAGCAAGGGAACCGCAGCCATGAATGCGGCAAAGCCTTTCGACAGGGCAGGGATCCCTTGTTAGGGTGAGGCTGGGCCAAAGGGTTCAAGCTATCATCGGCAATCCTTTTCACACTTTGTTGTTCACACTTTGTTGTCAAGATATTTGGGAGAGACTCATGCTGAAAGCAATACTTCAGGCCGGATTGGTGGCATTACTACTGGGATCCCCTGCCTGGGCGCAGGTAGAACCGACCCCTGAAGATCCTTCCGGTGCGGCACTGGAGCCGAGTTCTGAGGATCCAGCCGGCGCAGAGGTGACACCAATGACACCCGCCCTCAGTGCCGAAGACGTTTCAGATGAGCAGGTGGAGCAGTTGGCCTCAGCTCTGTTGCAAATTGAGCCGATGCTGCGTCAGGCCAGTGATAATTTGGCCGCCGCCGAGACCGATGAACAACGCCAAGAGATCGCCGCCAGTTTTGAGCAAGAGGCAGCTGAGACGGTGGAGGGAACTGGCCTATCGGTGGATCTTTATCGCCAGTTGATCGAGCTAGCCAACAGTAACCCTCAGTTTAATGAACGGGTGGCAGCTCAGTTGGATCAGCTTCAGCCTGAATTGTCCACGGAGGATTCGGCCACCAGTGAGCCAGCCGAAGAAGCAACCCCCAGCGAATAAGCCTCTCTCACTGGCAGTGGCTCCAGATCAAGGCCGGATCCATTCCTGTTGGCAGGATTCGGCTCTCTAAAAATCACTGATAGGATGAAGATACGATGAGAACTCAAATGGGGCTGGGATCCTTCAGAATCTGCCCCAAATGGTTTTGTAGTGATTAAGAACCTTATCAACAGTGGATGCTCTGAAACCATGATTCACCTGACTGAGAACGCTTTGCGGGAACTCAAGCGCCTTCGCTCTCGCTATGAAGAGGGCCAACAGGTGCTGAGGCTGGGGGTTAAGCCCAGTGGTTGTTCAGGTCTTTCCTACACCATGAACTTCGAGTCGGGATCCAACCCTGATGACAAAACCTTCAGCTTTGAAGATCTGTCGGTGACGGTGGATCCCCTCAGTATGACGATGCTGTCTGGCATGACGGTGGACTTCTCGGAGGACTTGTTGGGCGGTGGTTTCCGCTTCAAAAATCCTAATGCCGCCAGTAGCTGTGGCTGTGGCACCTCGTTTGCCCCAGCGGCTGAGGCTGTGGCGGTCTAAAGTCCTGTTTCTGGCAAGCTCGAATGGTGGGTTCACCAACATCAATGCGACATTAATGCGATCGATGCCAAAATAGACTTTATCCCTTTAGTCATTTTTGGTTACGCCGATGGATGCTCATGCCAGTACCGCTTTTGACGGGCAAGCTCTCGACCATGTGCTGATCTTCGACACCACTCTGCGGGACGGAGAACAGTGCCCCGGTGCCACCCTCAACACCGAAGAAAAGCTAGCCATCGCCCGTCAACTGGCCCGACTGGGGGTGGACATCATCGAAGCGGGCTTCGCCTATGCCAGCCCTGGCGATTTTGACGCGGTGCAAAAGATTGCCGAAACCGTGGGATCCCCGGATGGGCCGGTCATTTGCAGTCTGGCCCGCGCCCTCAAACCCGACATTCAAGCGGCTGCCGATGCCCTCAAGCCCGCCGCTAAGCCCCGCATTCATACTTTTATCTCCACGTCTGATATTCACCTGCAATATCAGTTGCGTAAGACCCGTGCCGAAGTGCTGGCCCAGGCCGAAGAAATGGTGGCCTACGCCAAATCGTTTGTGGATGATGTGGAATTTTCCATGATGGATGCCACCCGCTCGGATCCTGAGTATCTCTATCAGGTGATCGAGGCGGCGATTCGGGCCGGAGCCAAAACCATCAATATCCCGGATACGGTGGGCTATGTCATGCCCGAAGAATTTGGGGCACTGGTCAAAGGGATCCGGGAAAATGTGCCCAATATCCGGGAGGCGGTGCTGTCGGTGCATGGCCATGATGATTTGGGGGTCTCGGTGGCCAACTTTTTGGAGGCCATCAAGCAAGGGGTGCGCCAAGTGGAAGTGACCATCAACGGTATTGGTGAACGGGCTGGCAATACTGCCCTAGAAGAGCTGGTCATGGCCTTGCATGTGCGTCGCAACTATTACAATCCCTTCTTTGGTCTGCCGGTGGAGTCCGAAAAGCCCCTCACCCAGATCCGCACCCAAGAGATCTATCGCACCTCCCGCATGGTCTCCAACCTAACCGGGATGCTGGTGCAGCCCAACAAAGCAATCGTCGGGGCCAATGCTTTTGCCCACGAATCCGGGATCCATCAGGATGGGGTGCTGAAAAACCGCCAGACCTACGAGATCATGGATGCCCAGACCATTGGCTTGCAGTCCAACACCCTGGTCATGGGCAAGCACTCTGGGCGCAATGCCTTCCGCAACCGCCTGAGTGAATTGGGTTTTGAGCTGTCCGACCAAGACCTCAACAAGGCCTTCATCCGCTTTAAGGATCTGGCCGACAAGAAAAAAGAGATCACCGACCTGGATCTGGAAGCCATCGTCAACGATGAAACCCGTCCTGTGCCTGAGCTTTACAAGCTGGAGCATGTGCAGGTGGTCTGTGGCGACCAAGAAACCCCGACGGCAACCGTGAAGCTGCTCACCCCTGACGGGCAAGAGTTGGTGGATGCGGCGGTGGGCACTGGCCCGGTGGATGCGGTCTACAAAGCCATCAACCGAATTGTGGATATCCCCAATCAGCTGATTGAGTTTTCGGTGCAGTCCGTCACGGCTGGGATCGATGCCATGGGAGAGGTGACGATCCGGCTCAAGCATGAAGAGCGGGTCTTTTCGGGCCATTCCGCCAATACGGACGTGATTGTAGCCTCGGCCCAAGCCTATATGAATGCCCTCAACAAGCTCTACTTTGCCCTCAATAGTGTCCCAGCCAGCGCAGAACAACGGGAGGCCGCCACCCAAAAGGTGTAGAAGCAGTCTGCAAATCCTGTAGTTACATTCCCAGCCCCAATCACAGAGAGAGGGATCCCGCATGGCTCTAAAAACCCTTGCCATTGGATCCCGTTTCTCTTTTAGTGAACGGGGGTGAATATAACTGATGGATCCCGTTCTACAAAAGCTCAACTATTAAAGTTCGTGCAGTTTTTTTCATGCTGTTATCGCTGATCCTGTTTGTGGGTTATGGCAGTGGTTCGTGCTTGCGGCGACTTGTCGCATCCCTGACCTCTTCCAATATCACCCCAAATACACATCTGGAACCCAAAGCTCTGGAATAACTGAGGCGCTCACATATGGCAACTTGGCTAGGGATCCTGTGGGGTAACACCCATCACCACTGGGGCTGGTTTGAGGGGGCGAACCTGCTGAGTCAGCAACGATTTCGGCGGGATGAAGCTCCCCTGTTGCCCAGCCAGACTGACATTCGTTTGGCTGCTGTCGGCCAGGGATCCCTGCCCACCTCTGAGCGGGTTAGGGTATTGACTCTTGCCGATGTGCCTCTGCTGAACCCCTATGCCACTTTGGGGTTGGATCGGGCTTTGGCTCTGGTGGCGGCGGGTCAGATCTATGGCTGGCCGGTTTTGGTGATCGATGCTGGCACTGCTCTTACCTTCAGCGCGGCGATTGAAATAGAGGGCCAGGGATCCTTTGGGGTGGGGCCATTTTGCCGGGGCTGGGGCTACAGGCTCATGCTTTGGCGCAGGGGACGGCAGCATTGCCATGGGTACGCCTTTGGGATCCCCTAGCTCCAGGAAATTTGCCCCAGAATCGGTGGGCAACTGACACCATCAGCGCGATTCAAAGCGGCATTCTTTACACAGCCTTGGCCGGGATCCGAGACTTTATCACCGATTGGCGAAGACATCACCCCGAGGGACGGGCGGTGTTGACGGGTGGGGATGGATCCCTGGTGTGGACTATGCTTCAAGGCTTGGTTCCAGATCTTGTCTGCCACTGGGATCCCACGTTGGTGCTCAAAGGGATCCCGATCTGTGGGGAGTGATCCATTGGGTTGATCAGAGGTGTTTGGATGGTGTCCACGCTCAGTTGCAGACTAAAAGTTGCAGACTAAAAGTTGCAGACTGAGATCTCGTTAGTCTAATAGGCTCAATTGCAAAACCTCTGGCTCTGACGGTTTGGAACGGGATTTTTGGCGAGAGGGTGTGCGGCGAGGGGTGATGTCGAGATGAGCCACAAACCAGGTACGCAAGGCTTGCCGTTGAGCGGGATCCAAGCTCTGCACATCTAAAGCAGTCGGAAACAACTCCAGGGATCCCTGTTGCGCCCAAGCCACATTGCAGGATACCCACTCTGCTCCAAACGGGGTCAGATCGGGGGGCAGTTGTGCCAGATGGGGCACCACATCAGCAGCGGTTCTAAACTGTTGTCGCTGCCGCTGGAGCTGCTCTACCCGGCACTGGCGGGCCTGCCGATAATTGAGGATCGGCTCCCGATAGCTTGGGGACGGGGATCCCAATTGGTCGGGGGGGAGATGGGCTAATTCGGGCAGCCAGCGTTTGACAAAGGATCCCTCAGGATCGCAGCGATCAATGGCAGCTTGTTCAGGGTTGTAGATCCGAGTCCAGCTTTTGTCCACGCAGTGGGTCACCCCGGCTTGCATCGCCCACTGGTAATGATCAATCGGGCAATCCCCATCGATCAGATGTCGCATAAAGTGTAGTGCCCCCCAGCGCCAGTCATAACCCAATAAATTGCTCAAAAAACTGGCATAGATGGCCCGGATCCGAAAGTTGAGGGATCCCCAGCCCCCGGTGGCCTGTAAGCATCGGGCTGCCGCATCCACAATCGGAAACCCCGTCTGGCCCTGCTGCCAAGCCCCATACAATTTCGGATCAAAATCCCAGCCCTCTTGGTCAAAGACGGTATAGAGGGAGCGCAATTCCAACTGGGGCAGATAGCGAAACCGCTGGCCAAAGCCGCTGGCCCACCGCAAGCGGGCAATCAACTGCTGAGCACTGCGCTGGATCCGAGCATCGAGGCTGCGGGTGAGGGGATCAAGGGTCTGGACACACTCGCGGGATGAGATCGCCCCAAACTTGAGATAGGGACTCAATCCAGAAGTAGCTTCGGCCCCCGGATAGGAGAGCTGCCAGTAGTACCGCTGGGTTTTGGTGGCCATAAACGATTGCAATAACTCCCGTGCAGCCGCTGTGCCACCAACAGGGATCCCTTTGCCATCCGGCTGGTGTCCCAAGGAGGTCAAATCAGGCCAAGGCTGACTAGCTATCCCGTCTGGTACTTGAATTTGGCAGGGAGTTGCAATCAGTGGCTCGCGCATCTGCTCAAACCACCAGCGGCGGTATTGGGGATAGGCCATCAGCTCGGCACTACTGGCCACCGGCTCAAACCAGCGGATCCGTAAACCCTGCTCAGCTAGAGCCTGATTGAGTCGAGCATCCCGCACCCGGCCATAGATGCGCTCACAGTCCGTGTAGGCATAGATGCCATCCGCTGGGGTTGATTTCACCAGCTCTGGCAAGAGTGTCACTGGATCCCCATAGCGCAAAATCAGCCGCCCGCCTCGCTCCTGCAAATCTTGATCCAGGGCTTGCAGACATCTGAGCATAAAAGCCACCCGAGCCGAACCAGTCTCAGGATGATGCAGCAGGGCAGGATCCAGCACAAAAACCGGGATCACCTGCCCCCGCCGTGCCGCTCGCTCTAATGGGGCATGATCTGAAATCCGCAGATCTCGCCGAAACCAGACCACTGTGCCAGCCATAAACTCCAACCAAAATAGAGTCAGGATCCTGTGGACTAAAGCCATCCTTTATTTTAACAATTGGCAAAATTGGGCCGCCTATCTGTTCAATCGTGGTTTCAGATTGAATTTCAGCTTAGCGATTGGAGTCTGGGTTGTTTCTGGCATAAGGTTGTTTCTGCTATAAGGTTGTCTCTGGCATAAGGTTGTCTCTGGCATCTGGGATTTCATCACTGATTTGCGTCAGCACGGGTTGCAAGGGCGGTTGTTTTGACTGAACGTTATGGTCAAACAGTGCAGGGGGGATGACCGCGATGGATTTCATGCCAACCCCGCTGCCTATCCCTACTATTCATACCCCTACTATTCATACATTGAAGGATCCTTATGCAACCTCCCATTTCCCGTAATCTCGCTGGCAAGAACGTTCTGGTGACTGGAGCTAGCTCTGGTATTGGGCAAGCCATCGCCCTCCGTTTTGCCCAAGAGGGCTGCAATGTTGGCATTAACTATCGCAAAAGTGCCGAAGAGGCGGCAGATACTCAGGACGCCATCATGCAGCAAGTCTGTGGGGAAGTGGAATCCTGCCATGTTAAATCCCGACTGATTCAGGGGGATGTCTCTCAAGAGGAAGATGTGATCCAGATGGTGGAGGAAACCGTCACTGGTTTTGGCAGCATCGATATCTTGATCAACAATGCTGGGATCCAGACGGAGTGCGCCGCCCATGACATCAGCATCGAAGAGTATGACCGGATCCTCAATGTCAACCTGCGGGGATCCTTTTTGTGTGCCCGTGAGGCTATCAAGCAGTTTTTACCCCAAAAGGCTGGGGTGATCATCAACGTCTCCAGTGTTCACGAAAGGATCCCTCGTCCGTCTTACTTGACTTATTCTCTCAGCAAAGGGGGAATGGGTAACTTAACCCGTTCGCTTGCTTTGGAATATGCCAACCGGGGCATCCGGGTCAATGCCATCGCCCCTGGAGCCACCATCACCCCGATCAATGATGCTTGGGTAGAGGATCCCGAGCAAAAAGCCGTGGTGGAAAGCCATATCCCACTGGGACGGGCGGGTACATCGGCTGAGATGGCGGCAGCAGCAGCCTTTTTGGCCTCTGACGAAGCTGCCTATATCACTGGCCAAACCCTCTATATCGACGGTGGGCTGACCCTCTACGCGGATTTCCGTGAGGCATGGTCAGCCTAATTTCCTGCTGATCCTCGGCCCCATGCTCCTTAGCGGAGCCTTAACTATCTGGGGGGCAGATGAGACAAAAAGTTTAAGCCTTTTGTTCGTAGTTGGGAACTTAATGCCGCTGCCTACCTATCGGGATCCCAATTTGGTCTCAATATCTGGGTCTAAAAAAAATTGATAGCCCAAGTTACTTGCAAATAGATCTCAATAGAGATACTATTCAGATGGGTTAACAAGTGAGCTTGATTTTTATCAAGTCTTCCTCTTGTCTTGTCTGTGTGTAGGGTCTGTGGTGACGCGCAGGCCCTTTTTTTGAGGGGTTATGCAGGAAAAACTCAGATACAGCCTGGGATCCCTCTATCTCATTGGCGTTCCTGACCATTCTGCTTTGCCTCAGCACCAAGGGAATTCTTTCTCTCGACAAAGAAGTCTTGTCAGACTGCGAAATAGTGACTTATAGTGGGTAACGCGCTATCAATCCTCGGTAGCTCAGTGGTAGAGCGGTCGACTGTTAATCGATTGGTCGCAAGTTCGAATCTTGCCCGGGGAGTTTGTTTGAGGAATCTTGAATAGGGTGGATCCCTAGTCTAGTATTGGGAGCTTAGGATTGGGCCGCTAGATAGGCTTGGGGGCCGAGATCCTGAAGCCGGACATCTTTATCTTCTACCTGCTGCTTGATCGTCTCTCGATAGGCCAACACTTGACTTTGCAGGGCGGGGTTTTGTGTTGCCAAGATCTGCACCGCCAACAGGCCAGCATTGTGGGCATTGCCAATTGCCACCGTGGCCACCGGGATCCCTCGGGGCATCTGCACAATGGAGTACAGCGAATCCACCCCCTGAAGATAGCGGGTCGGGATCGGCACCCCAATCACAGGCAGAGGGGTCAGGGCCGCCACCATTCCTGGCAGATGAGCCGCACCGCCTGCGCCCGCAATGATGACCTGGATCCCTTGGGTATGGGCTACTTGGGCGTAGTTCACCATTGCCTGCGGCGTCCGATGGGCACTGAGAATATGGGTCTGATAAGGGATCCCGAACTGTTCGAGGATCTCGACAGCGGCGATCAGGGTGGGTAAATCTGAGTCGCTGCCCATGACGATGGCGACTTGCGCGGAGGCAGAGGGCATGGCGTCAAACCCAGAGTATGAGGAAGCAATTACAGTCAGTTAAATACATTAAATATAGTAGTCGCGTGAGGCGCTGTTTGCGTGAGGCCATCAAGCCCATGTTTCATTCACCCTGACCTGCTCTGGAATCAGTCCATGCGTGTCTGGATATCTGGGAGCCTGGGGCTAATCCCTGACCATTGCACATCACTTTTGCGGCGGTGATGATCTCGTCGATAGGAAAAGAAAGCCTCGGGATCCTCAAAGGTGCAGTAAGGACAAATGCTGATGTTTGCTGCTGGGATCCCTAAGGCTTGCAACTGTAAGGCGTTGGCCCGCCGGACATCCAGCCGCACCTTGCCAGCTTGTGGATCGGACATAACCAGCCCAGGATCCTGATGGTGTTTTGGATCCAGTGTAGAGAGCACCTGAGCCGCCACATCGGCACCGACTTGGTAGGCAGACCCAGAGATAGCCGGCCCTAAAGCTGCCCGAATTGAGGTTGGCGGGATCCCTTTTTGTAGCCAGTGACCGATCACCTCCGTCAGGATGCCCGCTGCTGTGCCACGCCAGCCCGCATGAATCGCCGCCACCCACTCTCCCTCTATCCAACTACCCACGACGATAATCGGCACACAATCAGCGGTACAGACCCAGACAGAATCTCCTGGCACATCGGTCACCACGGCATCCGCCACCAACCGCTCCGCTGCCTCACATCCTGTTTGAGCGGGATCTGCCCAGTCCCAGCCGCTGCCATGCACCTGATAGGCCCAATGGGGCTGGCCATCGAGGCCCAAATATCTGGCCAATTCTGGCGGACGCAAGGGATCCCCATCTCGCCGACAGCCAAATCCATGTGGCCAATCAGAGAGAAGCTCACAGGTGAGCCATTGTGCTGTTCCCACTTGCTGCCAGTGCCATCCAGTCATGATGGTGCGGTTGAGGGGTCTGGGTCAAGGGATGAAGAGGTTAAAGGATGAGCCAACCCAGGATCCCCCACATAGGTTTCCAGACAGGATTGCAACTGCTGCGGGGCGAATAAAATCGGCAAGAAGTGAATGCTCTTGACCTCTCGAAAAAAGAACAAGATGGGTACTGACGGGTAAAACAGCTTCCAGCTCGTCCACTCACCATAGGGAAAATTTCGGATTTGGGATCCCGCTCGATAGACCTCTAGAGATGTTGGTGTAAAAACCAGGCGTAATGTGGCCGTTTGCGTGATCAAAAAACAGCCAAAAGCCATGATCACCACCGTCATCCAAGGGGATAGCAAGCTGAGGGGAATTGACATCACCGTGATCGCTCCAGCCAAGCGATAGTCAGGATCCAAGGTCACAGCCAGATCAGGGGGTACAGGATGGTGGGAACTGAGAGGTTTGGGCATGGGTCACTCAAGATTGTGATGGTAGGGCAGGCTACAAAGTGCTCTGGTATGAGGCTCTAACTTTGCAGGGTTCTTTGCAGCGTTCTTTGCAGGGTTCTTTGCAGCGTTAGCCTATCTAGTGATTGAACTAGTGATTGAATTGCTTGATTGCAGTTTGCTCTAGGAGTGTTAAAGTTCCAAAATGTTACCAAAATGACATCTTTTTTAGACCAACATCTTTTTTAGGCCAGATAGCGATCCCGCCCGATGATAGAACCATATTAAGCCCCCATATTCCATTTGAGAGGTATCCCTAATGGCCAGTGTGACCTACGAGCATGTCACTAAACAGTATGGTGATACAGTCGCAGTGAATGATCTCAGTATCAGTATTCATGATGGCGAGTTTTTGGTTTTTGTGGGGCCATCCGGTTGCGGCAAGACCACCTCTCTGCGGATGTTGGCGGGGCTAGAGGAGATCAGCAAAGGGGGCATCTTTATCGGCGATCGGCAGGTCAACAATGTGCCACCCAAGGATCGAGACATCGCCATGGTGTTTCAGTCCTATGCTCTCTATCCCCACATGACGGTGGCGGAAAATATGGCTTTTGGCCTCAAATTGCGAGGCATGAGCAAAACTGACACCAATACCCGCGTTCAAGAAGCGGCCCAGCGGCTTGGCATTGAGCATCTGTTGTCGCGGCGACCCAAGCAGCTCTCGGGTGGTCAGCGGCAGCGGGTGGCGGTGGGGCGGGCCATCGTGCGTAATCCCGCTGTATTTTTGATGGATGAGCCTCTCTCCAATTTGGATGCCAAGCTGCGGGTACAGGCTCGGGCCGAGATCAGCAAGCTGCACAGTCAGTTGGGCACCACCTTCATCTATGTCACCCACGACCAGGTGGAGGCCATGACGATGGGCACTCGCATCGCGGTGATGAAGGATGGCAACCTGCAACAGATCGACACGCCTCAAAATCTCTACAACACCCCCAGCAATAGGTTTGTGGCAGGCTTCATCGGCAGTCCCTCCATGAACTTCTTCGAGGCCCGTTTGATCCCCGGCGACTCAGGTTATGAGCTGATGGTGGATGTGGGATCCTTTAAGGTGCCGATTCCGCAAGAACGGGTGGCCCCCTATCGGCAGTATCTCAATCGCCCTGTCATCTTTGGCATCCGGCCTGAAAATCTCCATGATCCAGGCTTTACCCCGGCTGGGATCCATCAGACCCAGGTCAAGGCCAAGGCCACTGTGGCTGAACTGATGGGCCATGAGGTCATTCTCTATCTGGATACCCCGTCGGATCCCCCCCAGGAGTTTTTGGCTCGGGTGGATCCCCGTACCCGGATTCGGGTGGGCGATACGGTGGAACTGGCTCTGGATATCAACGCCACCCACCTTTTTGATCCTGATTCTCATATCCGAATTGCTTGATCCAGCCACCTAATCCAGGGATCCACTAATCCAGGGAGAACAGATCCAAAGGATGACTCTAAACTAAAAATAGGGCTGATCCGGTTTTCAAGCGGATCCCGCTTACTTTCAATCTGTTTTTTGGACAGGCTTGTGATGCAAACCACCCTTCCTTCAACCCGCAGCAAGATCACTCAATTGGGACATGTGGCCGTGCGAGTGGCCGATATTCCCGCCGCCATTGAGTTTTATCGCCAATTGGGACTGGTCAATGTCTGGCAAGATGCTGACTGGGCCTATATGAAGGCAGGACAGGATGGGCTGGCTCTACTTGGCCCCGGCTACAAATCTGCCGGAGCCCATTTTGGCTTTGTCTTTGAGGATTTGGCCGATCTGGAAGCTGAACATGCCCGCCTCAAAGCTGCTGGGATTACGGTGGGGGCACTGCATGGCCACCGCGATGGCACCGCCTCCTTTTATGGCAAGGATCCCGATGGCAACTTGTTTGAGTTCCTGTATGAACCAGCAGCCCTCTTTGGCGACAAAATCGCATCGGCTGCCGAGCAGCAAGGGTGAGTGTCAGGATTGAGGACTAGGCTCTCTCCTGGCGGTCTCCCCGACTAGATCTCATCCGCAAGACCGCTAACCGCGCTGTACACTGGGATCCTGGATAGCTCACTTTTGGCAGCGCATCAGCATGGTTCGGAGCAAACTCACGGAGCAGGATCAACAGGCAATTGTGAGCCAGTACCGCACCTCAGATGTGACAACGGGGGCACTGGCTGATTCGTTTGGGGTGAGTGCCAGCACCATCACCCGCATCCTCAAAGACGGGATCCCTGCGGATGTCTATCGCGCTCTAGTCCGGTCACGGCGAGGCGGCACAGCCCGATCTTCAGCATCTGTCGAGCAAGCTGACTTTTTATCTGAATCTTTATCTGAATCTTTATCTGAATCTGGCGACAGCGCCGATGCGTCCCAAGCAGACTCAGGAATGGCTCAACTCAGCCTGATGGATCAAGCGGCTGAAGATGACAACTCCTCTGTCATAGAATCTGTTGTAGAAGAGCCACAGACCGAAGCAGAGGTGGATGGATCCTACCCTGGGGATCCCGACCAGGATGAGTTTGAAGATGACACAGATGAAGATGACACAGATGAAGACGACACAGATAGGGATGATGACGGCGATGAAGATGAGGATTTTGAAGAGGAGGATGACGACTCCTTGGCGGATCCCGAGGATCAAGAACTCCAGGCTGATCTAGAGGACTCTTCTGAATCAGCTGTGCCTGAAAATGACGACTTTGATCCCCAAGGGGATGAGAGTGAGGAAGATGATGAGGATCTCGATCTCGACGATGACGACGACGATCTTGATGAAGATGATTTTGATCCAGATCCCACCCCTGCGCTCCAGGTTTTACCTTTGGAGGATCTGGACTATCCACCCGTCTGTTTCGCGGTGATCGATCGCCATCAAGAACTGACCACACGCCCGCTAGAAGACTTTACCGCCCTTGATATCTCCGCTCTTTCCAACAGTGGGATCCCGGAGGAGCTGCTGCGTAAGGCCAAAACCCTGCCCATTTTTGATAGCCATCGGGTGGCTCGCCGCTTTTCGGATATGTGTAAGCGAGACGGCAATGCTCCCCACCGCATCATCCAATTTCAAGGGCAAACCCTAGTGGTGGCTTCAGCACAGCTCAAGCGCAAAGGCATAACTCATCTGTTGGTGGATGGCCAGATCTTTAGCATCTAGGCTTGAGACCCTGGCAAAGTGCAACACCTCAAGATCATCCCCAAAAGCTGAACGGACAATGACCTATCTCTGCCTGCAACTCTGGGGGGAAATTTCAGCGCATTTACGCAGTCTGAAAGCAATCTAAATCAGGGATCCCATAATAGTCGCCCCCCCCTGCAAAAGGGATCCAGCGCCTGCTTGGAAAGAGAAAGGATCTCTATTCCCAATGGGTCAATCACCATCGAGACAACAGTCGGGACAACTGACTAAGATGCTCTGATCTGGTCAAGTATGCGGATTATTCACTATAGCTATGACGGAACTGCATACCTTTTCAGGAAAGGTAACCGCCGTTACCAAAGTTAACGATTGCTTTCAATACAGTGGCAACGTTGGCCCATAGGGTTCAGAGATGGCGAATAAATTTGAAACCATCAAAAGCGAAAAAGACGGCTTGGCTGTCAAGGCAGAATTAGCGCAGTTTGCCAAGTTGGGTTGGGATCACATCCCCGCAGATGACCGTGATCATCGGCTCAAGTGGCTGGGGATTTTCTCCCGCAAAAGCACCCCAGGCAAGTTTATGCTGCGGCTGCGGATTCCCAACGGGATCCTGACCAGTGGCCAGATGCGGATGTTGGGGGCGATCATTCATCCCTACGGAGCCGATGGCGTGGCTGACATCACCACCCGCCAAAACCTTCAACTGCGCGGGATCCCGATTGAGGAGATGCCCCAGATCTTGGGCTACCTCAAAGATGTGGGGCTAACCAGTGTGCAATCGGGGATGGATAATGTCCGCAACATCACGGGATCCCCGTTGGCGGGCATCGATCCCGATGAGCTGATCGATGTGCGTGGCCTCACCCGCAAAGTGCAGGACATGATCACCAACAACGGTGAGGGCAACGAGTCTTTTAGCAATCTGCCCCGCAAGTTCAACATCGCCATCGCAGGCTGTCGGGATAACTCCGTTCATGCCGAGATCAACGATTTAGCGTTTGTACCCGCCTATAAAAATGGCAAATTGGGCTTCAACGTTCTGGTGGGGGGCTTCTTTTCGGCCCGCCGCTGCGCTGAGGCCATCTCGCTGGATGTCTGGTCGGATCCCCGCGATGTGGTGGCCATCTGTGAAGCGGTGCTGCTGATCTACCGAGATCACGGCTTGCGGGCCAATCGGCAAAAATCTCGTCTCATGTGGCTGTTGGATGAGTGGGGGGTGGAAAAGTTTCGCGCCGCTATGGAGAGCCAGATGGGGCACCCGCTACCCCGCGCTGCCGCCAAAGATGAGGTGCTCTGCAACAAACGAGATCTGACTGGGGTTCATGCCCAGAGCCAGCCCGGACTCAATTTTATTGGCCTCAACATTCCGGTGGGACGGCTGAATGCCCTGGAGATGATGGAACTGGCCCGGATGGGGGAGGTCTATGGCTCTGGCGAGCTGCGGCTGACGGTGGAGCAAAATGTTTTGATCTCCAATGTGCCCGATTCGCGGCTGGCCCCTCTGCTCAAAGAACCCCTGCTGGCCAAGTTTTCAGCCCACCCTGGCCCCCTGCAACGGGGATTGGTCTCTTGCACCGGCAATCAGTTTTGTAACTTTGCCTTGATCGAGACCAAAAATCAGGCGGTAGAGCTGATGAAAGAGCTGGAGCAAATGCTGGAGATCCCCCAGACGGTGCGGATCCACTGGACAGGATGTCCCAACTCCTGCGGTCAACCGCAAGTGGCGGATATCGGCCTGATGGGGACAGCGGCCCGCAAAGACGGCAAAGCGGTGGAGGGGGTGGACATTTACATGGGGGGGAAGTGGGCAAAGACGCCAAGCTCGGCGAGTGCGTTCGCAAAGGGATCCCCTGCCAAGATCTCCAGCCGGTGCTGGTGGAGCTGCTGATCGAGCACTTTGGGGCCAAGCTCCGGGATCCCTCGATCTCAGATCGGATCCCGGTGGGTTCAGGCCCTGACTGAGCTAATCCAGAGTGGCTTCTTCACTAACCGGAACACCGGATTTTTAGCTGCCGTTGCGCTACCTCTCACTCACAATCAACGTTCAAAACACACTCAAGACATTGGAGTCATTATGTTGCATTCATCTCTGTCTCGACGCAAATTTCTGGCGGGTACCGCCGCTGCCACCGCTGGAGCTGTGGCGACTGGCATGGCCAAAGCCAGTCCTCAGTATCCCGCCAGCGGCTATTGGATCGCCCAAGCCGATACCCCCGAGACCGACCGAGCCAAATTGGGATTTATTGCCTTGACGGACGCTGCCCCACTAATTATCGGTAGAGAAAAAGGCTTTTTTGCCAACTACGGCATGACCAATGTAGATGTGGAAAAGCAAGCTTCTTGGGGCACCACTCGAGATAATTTGGTACTGGGATCCGGCTCTGGAGGTATTGATGGGGCACACATTCTCACCCCAATGCCCTATCTGATTACTACCGGAGTAGTCACCAACAACAATCCGGTTCCCATGTATATCTTGGCCCGTCTCAATACCAATGGTCAGTGTATTTCCATCTCTCAGACCTACAAAGATTTGGGAGTCACCACTGACAGTTCCCCCCTCAAAGAGGTATTTGCCCAAGCGCAAGAACCCAAATCGGCCATGACTTTTCCGGGGGGAACCCATGATCTGTGGACTCGCTATTGGTTAGCGGCAGGGGGGATCAATCCTGATGGCGACGTCTCGCTGATTGTGGTGCCTCCCGCTCAGATGGTGGCCAACATGAAAGTCGGCAATATGGATACCTTTTGTGTCTGTGAACCTTGGAATAAACAGGCGATCAATCAAGGGATTTCGGTAACAGCTTTAACCACAGGTGAGCTGTGGAACGATCATCCCGAAAAAGCCTTTGGGATGAGAGCTGATTGGGTGGATCAAAATCCCAATGCTGCCAAAGCCCTATTGATGGGAGTGCTAGAAGCTCAGCAGTGGTGTGATGATCCGGCCAATGCTGAAGAAATGTGCCAAATTATTGCGGGACGGCAGTGGGTGAGCGCACCTTTTGATGACATCATTGATCGAGCACGCGGGAACTTTGACTATGGTGATGGTCGGCCTGCCATCGAAAATCATCCTCACATGATGAAGTTTGGCGAGATCAAGCCTCCTATCCCTTTAAGAGTCATGATCTGTGGTTTGTAACCGAGGATATTCGCTGGGGATATCTGCCTGCAGATACCGATACTGCAGCACTGATTGATCAGGTAAACCGAGAGGATCTGTGGCGAGAGGCTGTTACAGCCTTAGGACTAGCGGACGCAATTCCAGCCAGTACTTCACGAGGGATTGAGACTTTCTTTGACGGGATCCAATTTGATCCAGAGAATCCAGCAGCTTATCTCGATAGCTTGGCGATCAAGAAGCTTGCCTGAATGCTCTAAGCCTAAAACGAGCTGAAGCCTGGGGACAAAGTAATCGAATAGTTCTTTTATGAATCTTTTGTTTTGTCCCCGACTTTTACCTTCACTACCCATTCTTGTTAGGTCACTGATGAACTTTTTACCTCATTTTTTGCAAACCTTAATCAAAACCGGGATCCGTTTGGGTGCGATTCTACTGCCCCTGGTGCTGCTCTTGGGTGATTTCCTCCGACATAGTTTGCAGGAAGGAGCATTTCAAATCCAGGCAGTCGCCAAAGCTGGATCCGATGCAGGTAGCTCTGCACCAGCTTCCTCCTGGATGAAAAAAGTAAAAGTCTATGGCTTGCTGCGCCGGATCTTGATGCCTCTGACTGCCATTTTAGTGGTCTTAATTCTGTGGCAGATAGCCTATACCTCTCCAGATGCCAACTTACCCACCCCTCTAGAAGTCTGGCAAGACACCTGGGATCCCCTGATCAAAGATCCTTTTTTCGACTTTGGCGGTATCGATAAAGGCTTATTCTGGCAGATTTGGGCCAGTCTACAAAGGGTTGCAATTGGTTTTACCTTGGCGGCTCTGGTGGGGGTGATTGGGGGAATGATCATCGGGGTAAATCGCTGGCTGCATGAGTCCTTGGATCCCATTTTTCAGGTGTTGCGAACAGTGCCACCTCTGGCTTGGTTGCCTATTTCATTAGCTGCTTTTCGAGACTCTACTCCTTCGGCCATTTTCGTTATTTTTATCACTGCAATTTGGCCCATTTTGCTCAATACAATTGTTGGAGTTCAACAGATTCCCCAAGACTATCGCAATGTGGCTCGTATTGTCAGAATGTCAGGACTACGTTACTTTCTAAAAATTGTCTTTCCTGCTACTGTTCCCTACATCTTTACCGGTTTGCGAATTGGCATTGGCCTATCTTGGTTGGCGATTGTAGCGGCTGAAATGTTAATTGGGGGCGTTGGCATCGGCTTCTTTATTTGGGATGCCTGGAACAGTTCTCGCATCAGTGAGATCATTTTGGCGCTGATTTATGTGGGTATTGTGGGGCTAATGTTGGATCGTTTGATGGCTTGGCTGGGATCCCTAGTTGTGGCCGAAGAGACTTGATCCAGCTTGTTAATTTCTGGCTTCTTCTCTTCAATTTTTACCTTTGATTCTCTTGAACAGGACACTATGAGTAAGCCCAATCCCTACATCGAAGTAGATCACATTGATCGGGTCTTTCCGTTATCGGGTGGTGGCGTTTATGTCGCCCTGCAAGGGATCCATCTAGAAATCCAAAAGGGAGAATTTGTTTCTCTCATCGGCCACTCTGGCTGCGGCAAATCCACCTTGCTCAATATCATCGCCGGACTGGACAAGCCCTCCCGAGGGGGCATTTTGCTGGAGGGACGCCAAGTGACGGATCCCGGCCCCGACCGGATGGTGGTGTTCCAAAACTATTCACTGCTGCCCTGGCTGACGGTGCGGGAAAACATCGCCCTGGCGGTGGATGAAGTCCTGGGATCCCAGTCCAAGGCCGAGCGCCAAACCATTGTGGAGGAGCACATCAAGCGGGTCAATCTGGTGGCTGCTGCCGACAAACGTCCGGCCCATCTGTCGGGGGGCATGAAACAGCGGGTTGCCATTGCCCGTGCCCTAGCCATTCGCCCCCAGGTATTGCTGTTGGATGAACCGTTTGGGGCCTTGGATGCCCTAACGCGGGGTAACCTTCAGGAGCAGTTGATGCAGATTGCCCAGGCAGAGCAGCTCACCTGTGTTATGGTCACCCACGATGTGGATGAAGCCCTGCTGTTGTCTGATCGGGTGGTGATGATGACCAATGGCCCCGCCGCCCAGATTGGCCAAATTATCAATGTGCCCTTCCCGCGTCCGCGCCAAAAACTAGAGGTGGTCAATCACCCGGACTACTACAGCCTGCGGGGCGAGATGATCTACTTCCTGAACCAACAAAAGCGGGCTCGCAAAAAGACTCCGATGCGGCTAGCGGTGGCCAAGCATGGGCTGGAAAAAGTCAACCTCGATCTGGGCTTTGTGCCCCTGACAGACTGTGCCCCGCTGGTGGTGGCTCAGCAATTGGGCCTGTTCAAAAAGTACGGGCTGGAGGAGGTGACGCTGGTGCGGGAGCCGGGATGGAAGATGGTCTATGAGGGGGTGCGCTCCGGTCGTCTGGATGGGGCGGCTGTGTTGGCCGGGATCCCACTGGCTTCGACCTTGGGGGTGGGGGGATCCCCGGTGCCGTTGGTGACCGCCCTGACCCTATCGCGGGGGGGCAATGCCATCACCTTCAGCCGCAGGTTTTTGGACAAAGGGATCCAGACCCTGGAAGATTTCCGCCGCTACCTGAGCGAGACCCCCGACCAAATCCATACTCTGGGCATGGTTCATCCGGCCTCCATGCACAATTTTCTCCTACGCCATTGGCTGGCCTCCGGTGGCATCCACCCCGACCGCGATGTCAATCTGGCCGTCATCCCGCCGCCGCAGATGGTGGCCACCCTCAAAAGTGGCAGCATCGACGGCTATTGTGTGGGGGAACCCTGGAACTCGCGGGCGGTGCGGGAACAGCTGGGCTTCATCGTCACCACCACCCCCGAGATTTTGCCCAGCCATATCGAAAAAGTCCTGACCGTCAGCCAAGAGTGGGCCCAGAAATATCCCCTCACCCATATCGCCCTAGTCAAAGCTCTGCTGGAAGCCTGTCAATACTGTGAGCAGCCCCGCCATCGCCCCCAAATTGCCACTTGGTTAAAGGATCCTGAGTTTGTCGGAGTCAGCGAGGATGACCTGCGGCCTGGATTGATGGGGACATTCCATCGTGGTATTCAGGATGAATCGGAGATCCTGGTGGGCTTCAATCAATTTGCCGGTGGTCGCAATTCCTGTCCCGAGAAGCTGGAAAATCTCTGGATGCTGACCCAGATGGCCCGCTGGAGCCTCTGCGCCTTCCCGCGTAATTGGGTATCGGTGTTGGATCAGGTGCTGGATGTGGACACCTATGCCGCCGCTGCCCGCAATCTGGGCCTACCGGATCGAGCCCATGACCGGGGATCCCTCGTCTTTGCCGATGGCAGCGTTTTTGATGGCCGGGATCCCGTGGGTTATCTGGAAACCGTGGCGATCCGGCAGGAGCTAGCGTTGCAAGATTATCTGATCCCAACGCCCGTTTGAGGTCAAGTCCCTTGACTCCCTCTCTACTGCAATAAAATCTTTCGCAATAAAGTGAACTCGGCCCCTTCTCCCTTAGAGCACAATCACACCCTTAGAGCACAATCACTTGGATCCCGACATGATCATGACCCCTTCTCGCCTTAGCACCCCAGCCTCCAACGCCAGCAGGATTGCTCCAGGCTTGCCCCTCCTGTCTCTCCAAGCCATTGGCAAAAGTTATCCCACCCCTGGTGGCCCTTTTGTGGCTCTCGAAAACGTCAACTTGGAAGTGGGCAGTGGGGAATTTATCTGCCTGATCGGCCACTCGGGCTGTGGCAAATCCACCCTTATGAATATGGTGGCCGGCTTCTCGACCCCCACCCAGGGATCCATCACCCTCAAGGGCCAACCCGTGGGATCCCCTGGCCCCGACCGGATGATGGTGTTTCAAAACTATGCCCTCCTGCCTTGGCTGACCGCCTTTGAAAATGTCTATTTGGTGGTGGATCAGGTCTATCCCCACAAATCTGGGGCCGAGAAAAAGCAGATTGTCCAGGAGCATCTGGAGCTGGTGGGCTTGACCGAAGCTGCAAATAAACGTCCCAAGCAACTCTCGGGTGGCATGAAACAACGGGTGGCGATTGCCCGTGCCCTTTCCATCCGGCCTGAGGTCTTGCTGCTGGATGAGCCGTTTGGAGCCTTGGATGCCATCACCAAAGAAGAACTCCAAGATGAATTACTGGCCATCTGGCGGGATCACCGCTGCACGGTTTTGATGGTCACCCACGACATCGACGAGGCGCTCTATCTGTCCGACCGCGTGGTGATGATGACCAATGGCCCTGCTGCCCACATCGGAGAGATTCTCACGGTTCCCTTCGAGCGGCCTCGGCAGCGTTCCCGCATGATGGAGACCCCCGAGTTTTATGAACTTCGCAACTATGCACTCGACTTTCTCTACCGTCGTTTTGCCCATGCCGAGGATTGAATTTGCTCTAAAGCAATCTCATGGAAGCAATCTCATAGAGTGGAGGACAGAGGATATCGTGAGGCAGAACGGAGGGATCCCTGATGTATCCAACTCAAACCGACGCAAGACATCCGGCTCTGATCCCCAATCAATGGGTGCAAGCCACTATTGAGATTGCGGTTTCATCATTGGCTGATGACTTAGGCCCAAAGCGTTTATTATATTAAGCCATCCAAGTCAGTGAGTATTGGATTGTGGATGCCAAAGACTCAAAGATCTACGCCTTTCAGATTATCGATCAAGGCAGTATTCAGATTCAGACTTCTCAGGTATTAGCTGGACTAGATCTAAATCTTGTAGAGGAGGCACTGCGGCGATCTCGCTCGGTCAATCAATCTCAAGTGAACGCTTGGCTTTTAGCTCAGTTCCAACTCTAAGGGGGCGTCATTGGACAGGAGAATCTCGTTTGATGAACTATGATCTCTCAAAAAGTCAATGCCCCTATTGTGGGGTGGGCTGTGGCTTAGAAACAGTTGTAACCCCAACGGGATCCCATAAAGTGCGAGGGGATCGAGATCATCCCTCCAGTTTGGGCATGGTCTGTGTCAAAGGGGCAACTATTCTGGAGTCTTTAGATCAAGATCGGCTGCTCTATCCCCACTGGCGAGAGAGTTTAGATCACCCCTTTGAACGCATCAGTTGGGAGCAGGCTTTTGCAATTATTGTCGAGCGGATCCAAGCCTGTTCGACCTCCGATGCCATCTGTATGTATGGGTCAGGGCAGTTTCACACAGAAGATTATTATGTGGCCCAAAAGTTGATCAAAGGGTGTTTGGGCACCAATCATTTTGATGCCAATTCTCGCTTATGTATGTCCTCGGCGGTGGCTGGCTATGGCAAAAGTCTGGGATCCGATGGCCCTCCCTGTTGTTACGACGATCTTGATCACTGTGAATTGGCTTTTTTGATTGGCACCAATACCGCCGAATGCCATCCCATTCTGTTTAATCGCCTCAAGAAACGGTACAAAAAGGGATCCCAACTCAAGCTAATCGTGGTGGATCCCCGTCGTACCCTGACCGCAGAAGGGGCTGATTTACATTTACCCATCACACCGGGATCGGATATTGATTTGCTCAATGGGATCGGCTATTTGCTGTTGCAATGGGGATGTCTGGATTCAGATTTTATTGCTCACCATACCGAGGGCTGGGCTAACTATGTCGAGCTGATTGCCAGCTACACCCCAGAGCAAGTGGCCCATCGCTGTGGGATCCCGGTGGCGGATTTGATCTTGGCGGCTGAATGGTGGCGAGAGTCGGGCAAAACCCTGTCCCTCTGGTCAATGGGGATGAATCAATCCAGCGAAGGCACGGCCAAAGTTGTAGTTTGATCAACTCCACCTACTGACGGGGCAGATCGGCGAACCGGGCTGCGGGCCGTTTTCCCTG
>JAAUUM010000110.1 GCA_012031565.1 Synechococcaceae cyanobacterium SM2_3_2 | reverse complement strand
TCAGCTTTTTCTGGGCTGGGGTGAAGGTGACAAAAGCACAAGGCTTTGGGGTGTTTAATGTGGCGGCTAAATGGCAGCGGAAGACTCGATGTAAGCAATCAGAAGAAGCGTGGTTTATCTTGACCAGCTTGGGAGAGTTAGATGCAGCAATTAAGAGTTATCGGCAACGCTTTAGGATTGAAGAGATGTTCCGGGATCTCAAGAGTGGAGGCTATCAACTGGAGCGAACACAGCTGTCTGGGGAGCGGCTAGAAGCGATGATTATGGTGATAGCGATGGCCTGTACCAGTGCAACGTTAATACCAGTGCAACGTTAATACCAGTGCAACGTTAAACGGAGAGACAATCAGGCGGCAAAAGATGGAACTTTATGTGGGTCGTACCCGTGAACCGAAGCGAGCCAGAGCAGGACACAGCACCTTTTATCTGGGATTGTGGGGTCTGCTGTGGGCTGAGGGGCTACAGATGGGGGTGGATGATGACTGCACAGCAGCCTCAAAAACCCATCATCATCCCCGTGCTCTCAGAGCCGCTGAGCTTATCAGGCAACCTCTCTAGCCTCTCTGGCACCCCCTCAGGTAGACGGCTCATAGGTTGACTTTACCCTGACCAAGACTCACCGTAGAACCGATGGAGAAGTAGTATCGCTCCCCTTTAGATTGTCTTCATAAATTAACTTTTTATTGATATCGGTTCGTAAAAAGCATTGCTAGAAATATTCTTTTCTAGGATTAATAATTATTTATTTTTTATTATGAAGATTATGATATTCTGATGAAAGATTGAGGTGGGAAAGTATGTACCTTTTGATTCCGGCAGCAGGAAGTGGCCGCCGAATGGGAGCCGACAGGAATAAATTGTTACTAACGGTGCAAGGACAGCCCATTTTGAGTTTGACTCTGAAAGCTGCTGATCAGGCGCAGTCGATCACTGCTATCGGCATCATCGGTCAACCTCAGGATGAATCCGTCTGGATCCAAATGCTCAATAACCTTAGCCTCTCTACGCCTGTTTCCCTCATTGCTGGTGGTGCCACTCGCCAAGAGTCTGTCTACCGAGGGGTGAGCTATCTTCAGAGACAACCTCAGCCGCCAGAGTTTGTGCTGATCCATGACGGAGCGCGTTGCCTAGCCACTGCTCAATTGTTTGACCGCTGTAGCGCCTTTCTTCAGAACTCGGGATCCCCGCATCAGGGCATGGTCGCCGCTATTCCGGTCAAAGACACCATCAAGCTGGCCACCCCTGCCAATTTATCCAAGGGATCCCTGACGGTAGAATCCACACCCGATCGAAGTCGACTATGGGCTGCTCAAACTCCCCAAGGGTTTCCATTGGATGCCTTGCTGAAGGCTCATGAACAAGCAATTCAAGCGAGCTGGGAAGTGACTGATGATGCCGCTCTCTTTGAAAAAATGGGTTGGGAAGTGGCGATTGTGGAGGGAGAAGAAACCAATATCAAATTGACAACACCGCTCGATAAAATACTAGCAGAACACATCTTGGCGAACCGAAATGACTCGCCATAGGGATCCCGATTAATCTAAGTAGTTGGGTTAGATTAACCTGAAGATGCCGGTGGTGGAAAACGCGATTAAGATCCACACCTGGAGGCTGTACCCCGATTCCATTGTCTTAAAAGTAATTGCGCCTACCTACTTACCGAAGAATAAGGGATGGTAGTGCCACGATTGTAATGTGAGATTACACCCGATGGCTCTAACTCTTTGTCAATTGGCTTCTAGCAGGAGGTTGTTTCTCCAGGGATCCTACTCAGGCTTGCTGTATTCGCCAGTGCCAACCCCAAGACTGCTACCCTAAGGGTGATTCGCCCTCTTGCCATTTCATTTGAGTCGTCGTTTTATGACTGCTGAGACCCTCGCCACCCAGTACAACCCCTTTGAGACCGAGCCCAAGTGGCAAGCCTTTTGGGAGGAGGAGGGCTTTTATGTGGCGGATCCCAGTCAGCCAGGGGAAGCTTTTAGCATTGTGCTGCCCCCCCCAATGTGACAGGCAATTTACATATGGGCCATGCTTTCGCCTTTACGCTGCCGGATGTGGTGGTGCGGTTTAAGCGGATGCAGGGCTACAACGTGTTGTGGGTGCCCGGTACCGATCATGCCAGCATCGCCGTTCATACCATTCTGGAGCGTAAGCTCAGAGCGGAAGGCCAAAGCCGCTTTGATATTGGCCGTGAGGCGTTTCTGAAGCGGGCTTGGATCTGGAAAGAACAATCCCAGGGCACCATCAAAGGACAATTGCGCCGGATGGGCTTTTCGCTGGATTGGAGCCGGGATCGGTTCACGATGGATGAAGGGCTGAATCGCTCAGTGATCGAGGCTTTTGTGCGGCTGCACGAGGCGGGTCTGATCTATCGGGGAGAATATCTGGTTAACTGGTGTCCAGCCACCCAATCGGCGGTGTCGGATATTGAGTTGGATGATAAAGAGATCCAGGGCCATTTGTGGCATTTTCGCTATCCTTTGGCAGAGGATCCTAATACTTTTCTGATCGTCGCCACCACGCGGCCTGAAACCATGCTGGGGGATACTGCGGTGGCGGTCAATCCCAAGGATGAACGTTATCAGCATTTAATTGGCAAGCAGATTAAATTGCCTATCAAAAATCGCCTGATCCCGATTGTTGGAGATGACTACGTGGATCCCACCTTTGGATCCGGTTGTGTCAAGATCACCCCGGCTCACGATCCCAATGATTTCGAGATTGGCAAACGGCATCAGCTTCCCTTTATCAACATTTTGAATCAAGACGGAACGATCAACGAAAATGGGGATCCCTTCACTGGTTTAGACCGTTTTGAGGCTCGCAAACAGGTGGTGAAATGGTTCCAGGAGCATGATCTCTTGGAGAAAATTGAGGACTACACCCATACTGTGCCCCATAGCGATCGGGGTGGCGTGCCCATCGAGCCGTTGCTGTCGATTCAGTGGTTTTGTGATGTATCCACGATGGCGGCCACCTGTTTGGAAGAAGAACATCAAAAGACCAATCCTGAATTTATTCCCGAACGGTGGACGAAGGTCTACACCGGCTGGCTGGAAAAACTGCGGCCTTGGTGTATCTCGCGGCAGTTGTGGTGGGGACATCAGATTCCCGCTTGGTATCCCGTTATTAATGGTGAGATCTCTCAGGATCCTCAAGCTTTTGTGGTGGCCCGTGATGCCGATCAAGCCCTGACCAAAGCTCGGGCCCAATTTGGATCCCAGGTGGAATCAGTACAGCAGGATCCCGATGTTTTGGACACTTGGTTCAGTTCGGGTCTGTGGCCCTTTTCTACTTTAGGTTGGCCCGATCAGACAGAAGATTTGGCCCGTTATTATCCCAATGTATTGATGTCGACGGGGTTTGATATCATCTTTTTTTGGGTGGCCCGCATGACCATGATGGGATCCCAATTGACGGGCCAGATCCCGTTCAAGGATGTCTATATCAATGGCCTGGTGCGGGATGAAAATGGGGCCAAGATGTCCAAATCCAAGAATAATGGCATTGACCCCTTGGAGCTATTGGATAAGTACGGCACGGATGCCCTGCGCTATGCCCTGGTCAAAGAAGTGGTGGGTACGGGACAGGATGTTCGCATTGCTTATGACCGCAAAACGGGCGAAAGTGCCAGCGTGGAAGCGGCCCGCAATTTTGCCAATAAGATTTGGAATGCGTCGCGGTTTGTCTTGCTCAATCTAGAGGAACAGACTCCTGCTCAATTGGGATCCCCCGATCCTGGGGCGCTTGAATTAGCGGACAAATGGATCCTGTCTCGTCTCCATTCCAGCACCCAGGCGATCATCCAAAATCTAGAAAGCTATGGGCTGGGGGAAGGGGCACGGTTGCTCTATTCCCTGATTTGGGATGATTTTTGCGATTGGTATATCGAGCTGGTCAAGCCCCGGCTGCGCTCTGAGGATCCGGTCGCCAAGCGGACAGCTCAACAGATCTTGGCCATCATGCTGGAGAGCATCCTCAAACTGCTGCACCCCTGGATGCCCCACTTGACCGAGGAGATCTGGCAGATTCTCACCCAAAGCCAGCAGCAGACTTCCATCGCTGTCCAGCCCTATCCCAGCCTGGATCCCCAGTGGATCAACCCGGCGCTTGAGCAAGACTTTGGTTTGCTGATCCAGACGATTGGCCTTCTGCGTAATCTACGGGCGGAGGCCAACCTCAAGCCCAAACAGACGATCACCGCCATCTTGTTGACAGGGGATCCCGATGAGCAGCGGATCTTGACCCAAGGGCAGGGTTATATCCAAGATCTGACCAAGGCCACATCTCTAGATATTGTGGGATCCCTGGCGGAGGAACCTCAACAGGTGGCGGCTGGGGTGGTGGGCACCATTCAGGTGTTGATGCCGTTGGCAGGCTTGGTGGACTTTGAGGCGCTGCGGGCCAAGCTGCAAAAAGATAAGGCCAAATTGGATAAAGAAGCTGAAGGGATCCGTAGCCGCTTACAAAATCCCAAATTCACTGACAAGGCTCCCCCGGAGATCATCCAGACCAATCGCGATCAATTGGCGGAATTGGAAGCCCAGATCCAGCTTTTGCAGGAGCGGCTGAGCAAGATTGACTAGGGATCCTCTTGTGGGGATCCTGTCATCGCGATCCTAGAGAGCTTTCTCAATCTCCGGCCAACGCAGTCAACCCCTCAGATCCCCCATGCCCCCCAAGTTCCCCCTTGGATAGATTGAATAGAGGTCTGTCATGCCCTCGTTATCAGAGGCTATCGTCCAGCATCACACATCCCCTCGCAGCCTAGAACGAGCGGAAGACTTGCTTCAGCAGGGGGCTGTGGGGCAGATCATCCAGCGGGGGGATTGGCTCCAAGCTTATGTGCGGGGGAGTCAGGGGGATCGCTATCTTTGCAGCTTCCTGTTTCAGGGATCCCGATTGCAGGAGGCCGATTGTTCATGCCCTTATTCCTTTGAGGGGTGGTGCAAGCACTTAGCGGCGCTGGGGCTGACGGTGGCCCGCCAAATTCAGCCCATAGAAGTGTCTCCCTCATTGGATACCTTGGTGGAGAGTCTAGATGTGTCCCAATTGCGTCAACTGGTCAAACAGTTTGTGTTGGAGGATCCACAGCTGCTGATCAGCCTAGAACGACTGGCTACGGTTGCGGATGGGGTGACGGATTCAGTCCAGGTCATGAGGGTGGATGCAGCGCCTTATCGACGAGAAATGCGGGAGTTGATCGAAGAGTCCCTCCAGATATGGGAGTACGGTGACGAAGAAGATCAGCTCAGTCAAGGGATCCTGGAATTGGCGGCGACGGTGCGGCGATTCTTGCAAGCGGGTGATGCCCGCAACGCACAGGTGATCTTAGCGGCTCTGTCAGAGGTCTGGGCAGAGAACAACCATCGCCTTGATGACTACTACTATGGGGAGTCGCCTATTCGCATTTGGGATCCCTTGTGGGCCACTGCTATTCTGTTGGGTCAGCTTGATTCGACTGAGAGGATTCAACTGCAAATCAACTTGGAAACCTGGGGAGCGGAGGCCGGGGGTGAGTATGAACTGGCCACCATCGCTCTGCGCCAAGGTTGGGAGGATCCCGATCTGGAGGCGGTTTTGGCTGGAGATTCCCAGGATCTATGGGGAGATGAGCAACCACCGGATGGGGCGGATGATTTAGCCCGGATCCGACTGGAGATTCTGGAGATGCAGGATCGGATCCCGGCTTATCTCAATTTGGCCCGTGCTGAAGGGCTGATCCTGGAGGCGGTGCTCAAGCAGATCGAGCTGGGGCAAATCCCTGAGGCCATGACCCTGGCCCAGCAACTGCCCTGTTGGGAAGATGGCTTCATAGTGGGGCAAAGCCTACAAGCTCAGGGTTATCTAGAAGAGTCATTGGAGCTGGCCCACCAAGCGATGCTGCTGCCCTCGGCTCCTCGTCGTCGCTATGGAGATCTCCCTATCTATCGCCCTCCGCTGCGGTCTGAATTTGCCAGTTGGGCCAGTGAGGTGGCGGAGCAGTTGGGTCAGGCAGAGGATGCTCTTGATTTTCAGCTGGCGGCCTTCAAAGATTGCCCCACTTTCCAGATCTATCAACAAGTGCAAAGGCTGGCTGGGGATGAATGGGGATCCCTGCGGTCAGATTTTCTGCATGAACTCTTGATCTTGGATCACCCCCACTATCGGGCCGATGCTGTCCGCATCTATGTTGCCGAAGACGAAGTGGAGTCCGCCATCGCGGCACTAGGCTCAGTGGGCAACCCTAGTCCAGCTCTCATTCAAGACGTGATGAGAATAGCCCTTTCTAGCCATCCAGACTGGGTGTTGGAGCAGGCCCGCCGTAGAGCAGAACCCATCCTGTATCACAAACTTTCCCGTGATTATGATCAAGCCGTCGACTGGGTGGAGTGGTGCCAAGCCGCTTATCTGGAGATGGGGCAGGAGGGGGAATGGCTGGCCTACCGAGCTGAGATTGATCTCCAATACGGGCGACAGCGCAAACTGATCGGATTGCTGAGGGAGAGAGGTTTGTAGAGGATCTCACTCACTTTCATGCACTGGAAGGCAAACACTCCCCTTTTCAGGCTCGCGCTGCCACCGTCTGCACCAGCCCCACCCACAGGGGCCACCCATCGGTGGATCCCAGCGCAGGATCCGCTGCCCGTTCGGGGTGAGGCATCAGGCCCAGTACGTTGCCCTCAGGGTTACAAATCCCCGCAATCCGATCCAGGGATCCATTGGCAGCCTGCCCCTGATAGCGCAACACCACCTGTCGATTGGCCTCTAACACCGCCAATGTGTTCGGATCGCAGAGATAACAGCCTTCCCCATGAGCAATGGGCAGCGTGATCACCGACTGGGGGGCATACTGCTGTGTCCAGGGCAGATCAGTCCGCTCAACCTCTAGGGGCACTCGATCACAGATGAAGTGCAGGTTGGCATTAGGGATCAAGGCCCCCGGCAGCATTCCCGCTTCTACCAACACTTGAAACCCGTTACAGATGCCTAAAACCAAGCCCCCCCGGTCGGCAAAAGCCCGCACCGCAGCCATGACGGGCGCAACCTTGGCCATCGCCCCGCAACGCAGGTAATCCCCATAGCTAAAGCCCCCCGGAATCACCACCACATCACAGTCATCGATCTGGGTCTCTTGATGCCAGATCAGACGGGTGGGGCAGTTGAGCAGATGGCGTGTGACCCAGACCACATCTCGATCACAGTTGGATCCCGGAAACGTTACCACCCCAAATCGACAGGATCCTGCGGGCCAGGGATCCCGACTGGCAGTGGGTTGTCCAGCAGGAATGGTACGGATCATGCCTGCACCGCCTCTGGCTGGGATCCCACGGGCTGAATATCGACGGTATAGTGCTCGATCACAGGGTTGGCCAACAACTGATCGCACATTTGGGTGGCCTGTTGGCGAGCGGTTTCAGCCTCTGGCGCATCCACCACAAAGGTGATGATTTTCCCCAAACGGACTTGGGCAACCTGATCGTGGCCCAGCTGATGCAAGCTGGCTTCAATCGCTGCACCGGCGGGGTCAAAAATGGAAGGCTTGAGGGTGATGTGGATCTGGGCTTGGAAGGGCATGAGCAGCATCGCGGAGTCACATCGCAAAAGGGGAGGCCAAAAGCTGGCAAAATAACTCTCAAGACTGCACTAGCTTACCAGTTGTGGGATCCTCTTTTTCCCAACGGTTATCTCTCAATAGGCTTGGAATCTGGAGGTCTATAGCATGAATCTGATGCGAACTTGGGCGATTGCTCGCAATGTCTTTCGGGAGACTGTCCGCGATCGGATCCTTTATCTATTGATGGTGTACGTGGTGATTCTGGCGGGAGCTACGGTGCTGCTGCCAGAGGTGGCACTGCAAGCTCACGACAAAATTCTCTTGGACTTGGGCTTGGCCAGCCTCAATTTTTTGGGTTTGATTGTGGCCATTTTTGTCGGCACTAGCCTGATCAACAAAGAGATCGACAAGCGCACCGTTTTTGTCTTGATTGCCAAACCCATGAGTCGGGCCGAGTTTGTGGTGGGCAAACATCTGGGCCTGTCGGCTTTGCTCTCCATGCTGATTGCCATCATGGCCGCCATCTTCTTTAGCTTTGGCCTGTTGCAGACGGATCCTGTGCCTTGGATCCCGTTAGGGGTTTCTATCCTCTTTGTCTTTTTGGAGCTGACTTTGGTGGTGGGGATCACCCTCATGTTTGGGGTGTTTACCTCCTCGATTTTGGCCACCCTCTACACCATTGCCCTCTATATCTTGGGACACTTGAGCCGCAGCCTTTTGCAACTGGGGGCGATTGCTGACAACGAGACGATCAAGCGCATTTTTGAGACGATTTTTGTGGTGCTGCCCGACTTGGAGCGGCTCAACCTGCGTAATGTGGCGGTGTATGGAGATCTACCCCCCCTGACAGAGTTGCTGACCAGTGGGCTCTATGCCGTCACCTATACGATTGTGATGTTAGTAATTGCTATTTTTGTTTTCTCGCGGCGGCAGTTCTAGGGGATGATGGCGGAGCTGGGATCCCTGTCTTAGCTTTTGCCCCTATTGCCCTTCTCCCATAGAGCTGTTCATGACTACTGTCTTTTATCTGTTCCATACCCCAGAGGCCACCCCGGATCCGAGCCAAGCGCAGGTAATAACCCCTGATTGTGCGGTGGTGATCGATGTGTTGCGGGCCACCACGACGATAGCGACAGCGTTGGCAGCAGGGGCAGAAGCGGTAGAGGTTTTCGCCGATCTGGAACTCTTGCAACAGACGGGATCCCAGTGGCCTGCCGAGCGTCGCATCCTAGCTGGGGAGCGGGATGGCAAAGCAGTTGAGGGATTTGATGCCGGCAATTCTCCCTTGGACTATACCCCTGAGCGGGTGGGGGGACGGCGGATCTTCATGAGCACCACCAACGGTACCCGTGCTCTTCAACGGGTGGCAGCGGTTCCCACCGTGATTACGGCGGCCCTGATCAACCTATCGACGGTGGTGGAATTTTTGCAGGGGCAGACTTTTCAAAGCGTCTGGATCGTGGGATCCGGTTGGCAGGGAGCCTATGCCCTCGAAGATACCGTCTGCGCTGGAGCCATTTTGGCGGCACTTCAGCCTACGCTGGGCAATGATGAAACGGTGGCAGCGGTGGCGCTCTATCAGCAGTGGCGGTCAGATCTGTTGGGCTTGCTCAAACAGGCCAGTCATGGTCAGCGGTTGCTGCGGCTGGGATCCGAGTATGAAACTGATTTGCGCTATTGTGCTACCCCCGATAGCTTGAGCACTCTGCCGATCCAAAAGGATCCTGGGGTGTTGGTGGCGGCATCGGTTTAACCTGCTCGATCAGCTTCAAGTGGATTTTTAGCAGGGATCCCTACACCAGTGTTGCCCAAAACGGTGATGGATAGAGTCCGATCACGCCACAGGTGGATCCCAGAATTTCTGCCCTCGATCGATTCTTTGGCCATGAAAAGGGATCCCATCAGGTATCTTCAAAGGGGATCGTGCTGCCCCAATACGTTGCACTTGAGCAGAGGATGGCCGTTATGCGTGTGTTGCTGACCAATGATGATGGGATCGATGCGCCAGGGATCCAGACCCTGCACGATGCCGTCCAGGATTTTTGGCAACAGCGAGAGGTGATCATCCCCCCGGGATCCGCATTGCCCCAAGCCTTTCGGGTCGCCCCCAAACCCAACAGTCGGGCTGTGGACACCAACTCAGCACCTATGCCCCGATTCATGTGGAGCACCGAGACGAGCTGTCTTTTGCGGTCGGGGGCACGCCAGCAGACTGCGTGCGGTTGGGCCTGACGGCTTTCGTCCAAGAGATCGACTGGGTGTTGTCGGGCATCAATGCTGGATCCAATTTGGGGGCAGACATCTATACCTCTGGAACGGTGGCGGCGGTGCGGGAGGCAGCTTTACATCGGATCCCGGCCATCGCTTTTTCCCTACATACGGTGCCGGGAGTGGCGGAAGATTGGCAACGGGCACGGCAGTGGGCCACCAAGATTTTGCACCTGCTGAGCGATCGGCCCGTGGAACCAGGCACCTACTGGAATGTCAACTTTCCCACGTTGCCTGCCGATGCCCCCGATCCTGAGGTGGTATTTGTGCCGGTCTGTACCCAACCTTTACCGATTGGCTTTGTGTTGCAGGATAACCACTATCACTACACAGGGCGTTATCCCGATCGCCGCCGGGATCCCGGATCTGATACGGAGGCTTGCATGGGGAACAAGCAAATCGCCATCACCTTGCTGAGGCTCTGAGGTGCTGCGGCTTTAAGGATCTGCGGCTCTGGAGGTCGGATCCCATCTCCAATAAAATCCAATCAAAAAGGGGCCAAGGTAGCCCCCCATTCGCCTGTGTTCAGATAAGTTGTGATGGATGCTGGTACTGGATCCCAACCCAATGCTGAGGCTGCTTAGGCTTCGGCTTTTGAGAACAGCACCATTTCATCTTCGATTTTGACCTCAAAGGTGGCCAAAGGTCGGGAGGCTGGCCCTTTAACAACTTCGCCATCAAAACTAAACTGGGATCCGTGGCAGCGACAAACCACCACCTCATCCTCAATCACCCAATTGTCTTGACCTTTGCAACCGGCATGGGTACACACGCCACTAAGCCCATAGACCGCAGGATCCTCGCCTTCTGCCTCGATCAAAAGCAGCATGAGGGGATCCCCATCAGGGGTTTCGGTGACATAAACGCCCTCCACAAAGTCTTCTAGCTCAGCGATCTCGACAAAGCTCTCATGGTTTTCGGCAAAGGCAACAGAGGTGCCACTGCGGAGCAAAGCAGGCAAAAGTCCAGAGGCAGATCCGGTCAGAAAGGCCAGAAGCTGTAAAACAGTGCGCCGGTTGGTCGCCGTCTGTGGGATGACAGGAAGAGTTTGGTTAGACATGGATGAAAAAGACTGGGTTAACAATTCTTTAGTATTCTATCCACTGCCCCTTGATTCCACTACTAGACTTTGGGCAAGAAAAAGCCGTCTTGAGTTCTCACATACGCCATCTCTTGGTTAAGAGTTGATTCATAAAGAGAAGATTAAGCTGCCAGTCGTTTCACCATTAAGCAAAGTGGGGAGCCATAGATCATTTCTTCACTCACCTCCGGGTATGACTCATAATCCTTGCTTAATCGACCAAACCGATTCAGCCAGCCAACGGTTCGCTTCACTACCCATCGCTTAGGCAAGCGTTCAAATGTTTTTGAGCTTCGTTACACTTGCTGAACAACATGAGCAAAGGTCTTGCCTGAATAGCCTTCATCAACCCCTATCAGCTGTAACTTCCTCAATTTCTCCACCGCTTCAACCAAGACGATGGTGGCTCCCAAGCTTTCTGGTGCATTGGCTTGACTGACCAACACTCCAATCACTAGAGGATGTGCGAGAAGTAGTAGTCTGAGAGATGAGACCTTCAAGGCTCCATGCAGTCATACCCCAGTGACTTAACCGATACAGAATGGTGTCTTCTGGAACCCTTGATTCCCCCTCCCAAAGCGGGGGGACGTCCCCGCACCACCAATATGCGCCAGATCTGTAATGCCATCTTCTATGTACTGGCCATCCCTGGCGTTACCTGCCCTATGACTTTCCCGCTTGCTCAACGGTCTATCATTACTTTCGTTTGTGGCGAGATGCGGGGGTGATTAAGCAGATGAATCACACCCTCGTCGAACAAGTCAGATGCCAAGCTGGCCATCAAGCTCAACCCACAGGTGGGTCAATGGACTCTCAAAGTGCCAAAACCACGGAAAAAGGGGGGAGCGAGGCTTTGATGGGGGCAAGCAGCTCAACGGTCGCAAGCGCCACATCTTAGTCGATACGTTGGGCTTGGTATTAGACCTCTTGCATAAATGAGAGAGAAGAGAGATACCAGAGGTGACCTAATGGATAAGGCTATGACCGACGAGGACGTCCAATCACTATCCCCAGCAGAGTTCAAGCGTCTGACAGGCGTGCGGCGAGAAACGTTTGAGCACATGGTTACCTACTTGACCCCTCACTTGCAGCGGCAAGGACACAGAGGGGACAAAACAAGCTGAGTGTTGCTGAGCAACTGCTGATTTGCCTGAGTTATTGGCGAGAGTAGCGCACCTACTTTCACATTGGCCAAGATGCAGGGGTTCATGAATCAACCGTTTGTCGGATTGT
>JAAUUM010000109.1 GCA_012031565.1 Synechococcaceae cyanobacterium SM2_3_2 | reverse complement strand
ATCTGCCAAATCCCCACCGCTGACAGCAGGGCCAACAACGGCAGCAGCGCACCGTGAAACGGGGATCCTTAATGCCGATCAAGGTATAGAGAACATAGCCCCCGACTAAAGTCAGTACCAGCCAGCGCAGGGATCCCTCCGGTAGAGGCAACGGGGGTTGGGGGCGATCCGGCTGCTCGGCGGCGGGCTGGCGGCTTTGCACCCACTGCCAGATCACCAACATGGGCAACCCACACAAAACCGGGGACATCTGGAGCGGCCACCAGCGCAGATACGTCGTCCACCAGCACCAAGATCCGGCTGGGCATTGCACGTAGTAGTGGGTGGTGGCTCCATATTGCAGCCCATTGCTGATCACAAAGAGCCAGTTGGGGCCATACCACGGCCAACAGACCAAGCCCGCCGTCAGAAGAATCAGCAGTTTCTGCAATCCACCCCAGCGAGACTTGTGCCCCCAGATCCAGAGCAGTGGCACCACCAGAAAAAGGATCCCGTTCCATTTGGTCAGCAGGACAAGGCCCAAGGCTAGCCCCAAGCCCAACGCCCCTCGCCAAGACGGGCGCATCAAAAAGCCAAAGGATCCCCAATAGGCCAGCACCACCATCGCTGTCAGGGGGAGATCCAACATGTAGACGTGAGCTAGCCCCTGCACCGCCGGATAAAGCAGCAGCAGCCCACCCGCCAATAGTCCCACCGCCCGACTGTGGACTAGGGATCCCAGCTTGTATGTGCCCGCCACCAGTACCCCCAACAGTCCCAGATTGAGCAACTGAGCGGCTGATCGATCAAATCCAGTGCCCCAACCCAGCGATAGCCAATAGGTCAGGGGGGGATAGCGTTGGCTGAGGTGGCTCCACACCCGCCACCATTCTTGATCGCCGGAATAGCGGCTAAGGTGGGTGCCAAAGTCTTGCGCCATCAAGAGATGCTGGGCCTCATCCCAAGCGGGGGGCAGCCGCTCCGTCAGATTCCAGATCCCTACCATCAGCAGAGCCACAAAGGCCAAGCCGCCGATACCTTGGAGCAGTAGCTGGCCATCCTGTATCTGAAGATGGGGATCCTGAGGAAAACGAGAGAGGGTCATGCCGGATCCTCGGGGGCGGTCATCGGCATTATGCCTGATCCTGGGGCTGGGATCCCGCTGGCTGGAGTTGAAGAGCTATTGAGGCAGATCTGGCTAAAGGAGAGAGGGGCCAAAGGATAGAGTGGGGAAAGGCATTTTTGGCAGCTCAATCCTTTATGGCTCGTTCCCATCTCCAGCAGTTGGCCTTTTATCTACGCCCCCATCAACGGATGGCTTGGCTGGGCATTGGATCCCTGCTGCTCGTCAACGCTATGGGGGTGTTTTTGCCCTGGTATATCCGCGTGGCCATCGATGATCTGGCCGGATCGGCTCCTCTGACCAATCCGGGATCCCAGGTGGTGGTCTATGCGGTGGTGGTGTTGGCGGTGGCCACCGTGATGATGGGGATCCGGATTTTGTCGCGGGTGTGGATGTTTGGCATCGGGCGACAGGTGGAGTTTGACCTCAAGCAGTCGATTTTTGAGCATCTGCTGCGGTTGCCCCCCTCCTATTTCAGCACCCAAAAAGCTGGCGACATCATCAGTCGGGTCACCAGCGATGTAGAAAATGTGCGGCGGTTGCTGGGGTTTGCCCTGTTGAGCTTGGCCAATACGGTGTTTGCCTATGCCCTGACCCTGCCCGCCATGTTGGTGATCGATGTGCGGCTGAGTTTGCTGGCCCTGTCGGTTTATCCGTTCATGCTGATCTTGGTCAAGTTAACCAGCTCACGACTGCAAAAACAACAGCTGGAGGTTCAGGAGCATCTCAGCCACATGAGCGACCTGATTCAGGAGGATATGAACGGCATCACCCTGATCAAGGTCTATGCCCAAGAGACCCATGAGCAGGGGGCTTTTGACCGCCGCAACCAAAAGCTGCTGGATGCCAATTTGACGCTGGCTTTCACCCGCAACTGGCTGTTTCCCTCTCTGATTGCGCTGGTGGGTTTGAGTCTGCTGGTTTTGCTCGGTGTCGGTGGCCCCCTGATCGGCAGTGGTGACCTATCGCTGGGGGACTTTTCGGCCCTGACCCTCTACGTAGAACGATTGGTCTTTCCCACCGCTTTGTTAGGGTTCACCATTACCGCCTATCAACGGGGACAGGTGAGCTTGGATCGGATTGAGGCCATCTTGGGGGTGGAGCCCACCATCCAGGACAGTCCAGATTCCAGGTTACTCAGGGATCCCAAGGGTCATATCCGGGCACAGGATCTCACCTTTACCTTTCCGGGCACGACTAAGCCCGCTCTGGATCGGGTCAGTTTTGAGATTCAACCGGGGCAGATGGTGGCGATTGTGGGGCCGATTGGATCCGGCAAGTCCACATTGGCCAATGCAATTCCTCACCTATTGGAGATCAGCCCTCAGCAACTTTGGGTCGATGGACAAGATGTCACCCGCCTACAGCTGGGATCCCTGCGCCGAAACATCGCTTATGTGCCGCAAGAGAGCTTTTTGTTCAATGCGACGGTGCGGGACAACATTCGTTATGGACAACCGGACGCCTCGGATCATGATGTAGAGCTAGCCGCCAAAGCCGCCCGCATCCATGATGAGATTCAGACCTTCCCCAGCGGCTATGACACATTAGTGGGGGAACGGGGCATCACCCTGTCGGGGGGACAACGGCAGCGGGTGGCACTGGCCCGAGCTTTGTTGGTGGATCTGCCGATCTTGATCTTGGATGACTCGCTCTCCAGTGTGGATAACCAAACGGCTCTGGAGATCTTGGCCAATTTATCGCAGAACTTTGGGGCTCAGCAGAATGGATCCCTTCAGCAGCGCAAAACTGTGATCTCCATCTCTCATCGCCTCACCACCATCATCGATGCCGATCAGATTTTGGTGATGAAAGAAGGACAGATCGTGGAATCGGGATCCCATGCTGGGCTGCTGTACCAGGATGGCCTCTATCGTCATCTTTGGGATCAGCAAAAGCTAGAAGAAGTGTTGCAATAAGCTGGGGATTTTCTGCTCAGATTTGGTCCTCTCGTCGTTGCTGCATCTGGGCCTGAATAGCCGCCTCCGCCCCCTGATCGGAAGGGTGATAAAAATGGGATCCCTGAAGATTATCGGGCAGATACTGCTGGGCCACCCAATGGTCTCGAAAAGCGTGGGGATAGCGGTAGCCCGTCCCATGTCCCAAGCCTTTTTTGTCCCGGCTCCCATCTTTGAGATGATTGGGCACTTGATCTGAGAACTGTTGTTCTACCGCTTTGAGGGCTTCAAAAAAGCCCAGCACACTGTTGGACTTGGGAGCTGTGGCCAGATACAGAGCGGCATGGGCTAAGGCATAGTGACCTTCGGGCAATCCCACCCGATCAAACGTGGCAGCGCAAGCATTGACCACCACAATCGCCTGAGGATCCGCCAGACCCACATCTTCACTGGCCAAGATGCTCATGCGACGAAACAAAAACCGAGGATCCTCACCTGAGTGGATCATGCGGGCCAGCCAATAGAGGGCGGCATCTGGGTCGGATCCCCGCAGGCTTTTGATAAACGCACTAATGCTGTCGAAATGGGCATCCCCATCCCGGTCATAGAGCAAGGCCCGCTGCTGGATCGAGTCCTCTGCCACCGCCACCGTAATGTGGAGGATCCCGTTGGCATCCGGCTGGGTGGTTTCCACCGCCAACTCCAAGGCATTCAGCAGGGCGCGGGCATCCCCATTGGCCACATTGACCCAATGATCCAGAGCCTCCGGATCGATCTGCACCTGACGTTCTCCATAGCCTCGCTCGGGATCCCGGAGAGCTTGCTGGGCAATACGGTGTAGATCAGTCGGGGTGAGGGTTTTGAGCTGAAACAGACGAGAGCGGCTGACCAGGGCGGCATTGACCTCAAAATAAGGATTTTCGGTGGTGGCCCCAATCAAAGTGACGGTGCCGTTTTCCACCCAAGGCAGCAGAGCATCCTGTTGAGACTTGTTAAAACGATGGACTTCATCCACAAACAAGAGGGTGCGTTGGCCATAGAGCCGCTGCCGCTCCTGGGCATCATCAATGGCGGCACGAATATCTTTGATCCCGGCCAGTACGGCATTGAGGGCGATGAAATGGGCGCGGGTATGGCGGGCAATAATCTGGGCCAAGGTGGTCTTGCCCGTCCCCGGTGGGCCAAAGAAAATTAGAGACGAGATCTGATCGGCCTGAATAGCTCGCCGCAATAGCCGACCCTCCCCCAGAATCGGATCCTGGCCAATAAACTCCTCCAGATGGCGGGGACGCATCCGGGCAGCTAGGGGGGCTTGGCGTTCAAGCTGCTGAACAGCATGATAATCAAAGAGATCCATCGTTTCTGTTGCCCTCGGGTCAAATCTGCCCAGCACTGAAATCAGCCTCATTTCGACGGGATCCATGCCCTTCGCTCCTGAAGTATGATGCACCTGTCCATCAGGTTATATACAGGTTATATATTAGAAATCAGACTTGGGTTTTATTTTCATTGTTAGTCTCAATACTCTTCAAATCTATCAGGTCAATGATTTGTCAGGTCAATACTTAAGGAGATAGATGATGAGAGATTTTCCAGGATTACAATGTGCTTCTGGGATGCTTTACCTAGAGAACCTCAAGGCAAGTACCTTGGGGAGTTCAGTGCAACTACCTTATGGTATTACCTTGGGTAATTCTGTAAAACTACCTTATGTGATTGCAGTCAAGTCTGTCGGCGATCAGATCCGTGGGCGTTTCAGTCTCACCAACACTATTCAATCCAATGATGATGGTTTTACGATATCAAGTGGAGGGAAAAATGTCCGTTTTGAGCGAGGTAGTCTACCAAGTGCTTTGATGGGAATATGGTCACAAACGTTAGGGAGATCGCTTGTTAACAAGGATCTTACTGGTTACGGAGATATTTCTTTTTCGTTGCAAAATGGAGCGATTCAAGGGCATACTCACGACTTTAAGTGGCTACATCGGAATCGGAAATTATCTAAGTCTCCTCATTGGTTTATTGACGGGACTATTCAAGGAGATACGATCGAGGTAATGGTGGGATCCCGTCAGGGCAGCTTGTTTGGTTTTCTCAACCGTTATGCTTTTCCAGTTAAGAGTTATCGCGATAATTTTTCGATCACTCAAAATTGCCTCAACCTTGGCAAAGATAGCAAGCTTTTCTGCCAAGATGAGCGTGTTTCAGGGGAGTTAATCAGCTCCGATCGAAAATGGAAACTCAAGGTTGATGTAGAATATGAGCGCACGGCAAAACCAATAATGGCTCTCATGATTTCATGATGGGCAGCGAGATTTTCTATGAAGAGTGGCGGACAGAGACAACATAGACAAGAAGGCAAATAACAAGGCAAATAACAAGGCAAATAACAACGTAAACAACAACATAAAAACAGAAATATGGACAATATACATCAAATGAGAGATTTTCCAGGATTACAATGTGCTTCCGGGATGCTTTATCTGGAGAACCTCAAGGTAAATACATTGGGGCGTTCAGTGAAACTACCTTATGCCATTGCAGTCAAGTCTGCCGGTGCTCAGATTCAAGGGCGTTTCAGCCTCACCAGCATCATTCAATCCAACGGTGATGGTTTTACGATATCCAGCGGGGGGGAAAATACCCGCTTTGAGCGAGGTAGCCTACCAGGAGTTTTGATGGGAGTATGGTCACAAACGGTAGGGAGATCGCTTGTTAACAAGGAACTTACTGGTTACGGGGATATTTCTTTTTCTTCCCAAAATGGATCGATTCAAGGGCATACTCACTACTTTCAGTGGCTACACCTGAATAATCGGACAATATCTGATCCTCCCCATTGGTTTATTGACGGCACTATTCAAGGCGATACGATCGAGGTAATGGTTGGATACCGTAAGGGCAGTTTGTTTGGCTTTCTCAACCGTCATGCCTTACCAGTTAAAAGTTATCGCGGTAATTTTTCAATCACTCAGAATTGTCTCAACCTTGGCAAAGATAGCAAGCTTTTCTGCCGGGATACACATGTGTCAGGGGAGTTAATCGGCTCCGATCAAAAATGGAAACTCAAGGTTGATATAGACTATGAACAAACGACAAAGCCAATGATGGCTCTGATGCTTTTCATGATGGGCAACGAGATTTTCTATGAGAAGTGGCAGACGGAGTCAACGTAAGTTTGATAACGTAAGTTTGATAACGTAAGTTTAATGAATATTCTCCAGGATTACATTCTGCTTTTGGGATCCTTTTTATAGAGAACTTTAAGGCAAAGGGTGTTTCAGTCTCACCAGTACATTCAATCCTAAGTTTGCATCAACTTGATCTGCCCAAAGGCTCAACTTGTTACATGTCTTGAGCTTTACAGTCAGGTTTAGACCATCTCAGGTACGGTAACGACTGTAGTCTACTAATCTACAAGCTCCAGCTATGACTGCATTGATCGTCGCCCCTGCTCCCGAACTGGCTATGGCCGAACAGCTCTTTCAGCAACTCCAAGAGCAAACCGAGGATCCCCCCGGTATCACCCGCGACACCTATGGCCAGGGCGAAAACCTAGCCCATCGTTTGATGGAGTCTGTGGCCCGAGATCTAGACTTGCAGATCGATCACGACGGGGCAGGCAATTTGTACATGACTCTGGAGGGGAGGGATCCCAGCTTGTCCTCCATCATATGGGATCCCATCTGGACTCGGTGCAGCATGGGGGCAACTATGATGGCGCGGCAGGGGTAATCGCCGGATTGATGGTGGTGCAGCGGTTACGACGGTTGGGTCGGATCCCACAGCGGTCAGTGACGGTGATGGCGGCACGGGGGGAGGAGTTGTGCTGGTTCCCGTATGCCTACATCGGTAGCCGTGGGGCTTTTGGCACTCTGCCCCTAGATCTGTTGGACAATCTCAAACGAACAGATGATGGGCGCAGCTTGGGGGACTGCATCCAAGCCTGCGGATTTGACCCCAATCGATTACGACAAGGAGAGCAGTATCTGAAGCCGGGGCAGATCCACTGCTATCTAGAACTGCACATTGAACAGGGGCCAACCTTGGTGGATGCCGGGATCCCTGTGGGGATTGTGACCGGGATCCGGGGCACCCTGCGCTATCCCTATGCTCATATTCTGGGATCCCATGCCCATGCGGGAGCGGTGCCGCGCCATTTGCGTCGGGATGCGGTGTTGGCGGGGGTGGAGTTTGTGGCGGCGTTGGAGCACTACTGGATCGAGCAGGAGGCCCAAGGGGTTGATCTGGTGACCACCGTTGGGGAGTTTTCCACCAATCCAGCCCATCACACCATGACCAAGATTCCCGGTGAGATCTCCTTTACCCTCGATATCCGCAGCGAAAATAACGATGCCCTGGAGGCGCTGGATCATCAGCTACACCACTGGGCCGACCAGATCGCGGAGCGTCGCCATGTGGAGATCGATCTGGGATCCCGCCGAACGGCCCCCCCAGCCCTGATGGATCCCAGCCTGCGAGAGCGGTTGAGACACATAGCCAGCCAAAACGGCATCCCGGCTATGGAGATGGCCAGCGGGGCAGGGCATGATGCGGCGGTGTTTGCCAACCAAGGGATCCCGACGGCGATGGTGTTTATTCGCAATGAGAATGGCAGTCACAATCCCGATGAGGCGATGGAGATGGCGGATTTTGCCCAGGGGTGGCAGCTATTAGCTGGGCTGGTGGATGACTTGTTGGCTGACTAGATCGGCAGGGACTCAGAAGGGCTGAAAACAACAGGATTTCCCATGCAATTCAATCTTTGTGAAAAGACTTTGTGAGAAGAATGGATCCAGAAGAAAGACGAGAACAGTGCCCTCAGAGCAAATCCATCAATTGAGCTTTCCAATCTCCGACCGTTTGGATGGGGATGACAAGGCTGGCCAGATCCCCAAAGGGATCCCAGTTTTGTTGCTGGGTTTCTAGCAAGTCTGCCGTTGCATCAGCGATATCCTGCCCGGTGCTGGCCCGCTGGTCTAGACGGCTACGCAACACCTGCTCAGGAGCGATGCAGTGGAGAATCTGGATCGGGATCCCTGCTGCTTGGGCGGCTACAATCACCTCTCGGCGTAGAGCATCCTGATCATATTTGGCATCCAAAATCACCCCATAACCATCCTGAGCCAGGGCCAGACCCAGCGTTGACAGCCGTCCATAGGTTTGGGCCGTCATCTCGGGGCTATAGAGTGCCGCATCTCCCCGATCTGCAAGCGGGATCCCGGCCAGATGTTTGCGGGCCGCATCGGAGCGAATGTGGATGCCGTTGCTGAGGCGAGCCCAATGGCGGGCGACAGTGCTTTTACCGGATCCCGATAAACCCGACATCAAGGTGATCCGTCCTTGCCGAGGTTGGGTGTAGCGATGGGCCAAGGTGTAATAGGCTGCTGCACTTTGGCTGGCTTCATCCTTAGCGTGGGAACTAGCCCCAGGGTCATCCAGCAAAAAGGATGTCACCTTGGCTCGCACATAGGACTGGCGATTGAGGTAAATGGGCAACACTTTTAGCCCGGCCCAATCGCCGGTAGCCTCCAGATAGGCGTTGAGATAAGCGTTGGCCAAGTCGGGCCGTTGTTTGACATCGAGATCCATCACGGCATAAGCGATGTCGTACATCACATCCACAAACCGGAAAGGCTCATTAAATTCGATGCAATCAAACAGGAGTAGTTGATCGTGCCACAGGCAGATATTGCCCAGATGCAGATCCCCATGACACTCCCGGATCTTAAAAGCGCGGATCCGCTCCACAAACCGATCTTCATGGGTCTCAAAATACTTGTCCGTGAAGGCTTTGGTCTCGTCAAACTGGATTTGGGTCTGGGCTCGACCGATATAGCCCTTGCTTTGGGCATAGTTTTCATCAAAAGCCAGCCGCACTTGATCCACCTTGCCAAAGCTGCGAATGTAGTCGTTGCTCTGGGTCTTGGCATGATACGCCGCCACCGTCTGGCCCAAGCGCACCATCATCTCCTCCGTCAGGGATCCCTCCGCCAAAAGACGACTAAACAGACCGGTTTGGCCAAATTGCTGCATCTTGAGCACATAGTCAACCGGGGATCCCTCCCCCCCAAAGCGAGCTGATCCCCCTGTTGGCTGACGGGCAATACGTCTAGATAAATGTCTGGGGCGCCCCGCTGATTGAGCCGGAGTTCTTCTTGACAAAAATGCTGTCGCTTTTCGAGGGTGCTGTAGTCCAAGAAGCCAAAGTTCATGGGTTTTTTGACCTTGTAGGCAAACTCCCCCGTCAGAAACACATAGGAAATATGGGTCTGAATCAGCTGAATTGGATCCTGCGTCGGATGGGGATAAAAACCCGGTTGCAGCATCTGTTGAATCAAGGGGGGGAGCGCGGTATCAGTCATCGGTTTATCCAAATAGAAATCAGCCCCTCTCGGGATCCTCTAGGTCTAGCCAGTTTCTAGGTCTAGCCAGTTTCTACAACCCGTTTATCCCAATCAAAAAGACCAGTCAAAGGGATCCTGAGGAGCTAAAAGGCCGAGAGGCATCTTGAGCAGAGAGCTTGATCAGTGAAAAGCCCTGCTTGATCAGGGTATCTTGTGCAGGATCCCTAAGGTCAAATGGCCACACCACATATTTGGTATTGATATAGTCCTGGCCTTTGGGGGTGAGGTTGACCTGTTCGGAACGCATTCGCATATCTGGCCCGCGCATGACCGTGGCCTCCGCCTGTCGGATCCGTTGCAAGAGCTGACTCATGGGTTCTGCGGGCCGCTGCACAAACAACATGATCGCCAAGTCGCAGGGATTGTAGTAGGTGCCACTGCCACACAACAACATCGCCTCACTGGGCACCACCACCGCTTCGGTATCGCCATCGGCTCGGTTGACCGTCAGTACCGGATAGAGAAAGGTGCGAATCTCGCTAAGATCCCAGTGGTTGAACCCGTAGGTATCCATATTGCCCCGCACCCAGGTGGACATGGTGGGCAGCATCGCCTCACTCAACAGTCGATAGGCTTCTTGGGGTCGCCCCAACCAGACCAGTGTATTTTCATAGAATCTCTCCCATAAGCGGAGGGATCCCGCCTGATCGGACTTGATCGAGCTGGTGAGGCCAGAATTGAGGTCACCATTCAAGTCACCATTCAAGTTGGAAGGCAGTTCATTCACAGGATACTCAAGCGTGAAATAGCAAGCAGAAAACAGGCAAAGCATTGCAATGACGAGGCAGTCAGTCCCAAACCCTGGGATCCCTCTCTTAGGGTACCCTGTGGCTACCAGACCCTCTGCATCCAGTCCTGTCTTGTTGCTTCATCTAGCCTCTACCGCTCACTGATCTCTCACTAACTCTCTCTCAAAAATCCTCTTTCAAAAACCCGCTCTCTAAAACCCGCTCTCTAAAACCCGCTCTCTAAAACTCTGATGAATCTTGTCAGCCCATCCAGTGTTCCCGCTAATTTTTGGCATCGTCGTCGCATTCTAGTGGGCGTCTGTGGGGGCATCGCTGCCTACAAAGTGGCCGGATTGGTCTCGATGCTGGCCCAACAGGGGGCAGAAGTGCGGGTGATGGTGACCGGATCGGCTCAGTCTTTTGTCTCACCCCTAACCTTTGCCACCCTAGCCCGCCACCAAGCCTATACCGATGCTGACTTTTGGCAGCCCAGCCAGGGGCGACCCCTGCACATCGAGCTGGGGGAATGGGCAGACGGGATCCTGATTGCTCCCCTCAGTGCCCATACATTGGGCAAACTGGCGGCGGGGCTGGCGGATAATTTGCTCACGAATGTGATTTTGGCCTCCACCTGTCCAGTGTTGTTGGCCCCGGCCATGAATAGCGATATGTGGCGGGCGGTGGCGGTGCAGCGCAATTGGCGGCAAATGCAATTGGATCCTCGTTTTTGGGGGTTGATGCCGGGGGAGGGGCGGCTGGCCTGCGATGTGGTGGGGCCGGGACGGATGGCGGAGCCGGAGATGGTGGCCTCTGCTTTGATGGCAATGCTCTGGACTCAGGGATCCCGAGATGGGGGCGATCAGCGGGTGTTGATCAGTGGGGGTGGCACCAGGGATCCCATCGATCAGGTGCGATTTATGGGCAACCCCTCCTCCGGTCGCATGGGCTGGGCCTTGGCTCAGGCAGCAGCTTGGCGCGGAGCAACGGTGACGTGGGTGCATGGGGAGCTGGGCTTTGAACCCGTGGGGCTGAACGATTACCCGATCACTCGGATCCCGGTGGTGACCTCTGCCCAGATGCAGATGGCGCTGCAACAGGAGTTTCCCCACTGTGACCTCCTGCTGATGGCGGCGGCGGTGGGGGATGTGCGTCCATCGCATTCCTATGGCGGCAAGTTAGCCAAGGGGGATCTGCCTCACCAGTTGGCGTTGGAACCTGTGCCCGATATTGTGGCAGGATTGGCGGGCCAGAAGCAGGCGCATCAGCGGGTAGTGGGGTTTGCGGCCCAAACCTTTGCGCCTCAGACTTGTGCAGCAGCCAGTCGGGATCCCGTTGCTCTGGCTCAGGCCAAGCTCAAAGCCAAACACTTAGATGCCATCGTGCTCAACCCCATCGATCAACCCCAGCGGGGATTTGGCAGCACCACCAACGAGGCTATTTTGATCGGGGCAGATGGTTCAGTACAAGGGATCCCGTTGTGTACCAAGGCAGAAATGGCCCATCACCTGCTGGATTGGGTTTGGAAAGAGGGTTTGACGAGGCTTTAGCTTTAGGGCTGGGCTTTTCTTCCCGAAAGTCGTTAGCCTAGAACAGGACTCACCCTGATCGTGCCTTCTGTTTTTGATCCTTTTGCGGCATTCCATGAGCAAGTTTTGTAAACCAGGTTCTTCTGTTTCGGATCAGTCTTTATCTGACCAGGCAACTTCTCCTAGCGCCATCACAGGTGAGGACGATCAGCCGCTAGATCTGCGTTCAGAAGCTGGGACGAATGACGCGGTGGAGACTGCCGATCCAGATGGGGATCCCGCTCCAGTTCCTCTGCCCTCTGACCCAGTAGCCGCTCAACTCAGCTCTAAGGTGGGATCCTCATCACAGATTGACGCCAAAGCGATGGCTGCTGCCCTTGCCCATACCCCGATCTCAGAAGTGCCCCGGGCTGAGCTGCAAAGTTGCTTTCCCTGGGGCACAGTTTTATCTCCAAAACGTGGAATATCGCCCCCAAGCGATCATCTGTCGGGTAATTGCGCT
>JAAUUM010000108.1 GCA_012031565.1 Synechococcaceae cyanobacterium SM2_3_2 | reverse complement strand
CCAGGGCAGATCATCCTGGTCTGCGATGCCGATGCCGGACTCCCGTGGATTTTTGCGCCAGACTTTACCCTTCTTTGCCCCCCAGCCCAATGCCTCTAGCCGCGTCGGGGCGGTTCAGGTGCGTAAGGCGGTGGTCAATGCCGATCACAATTTTTGGACTCGCCGCCAATCTGCCGAAATGGTCTGGGATGCCCGTCTGCAATCTGGCAAGGTGGCCATCGGTGGCATGGGGGAGCTACGGGGCAATGGTCAACTGGTGCGGCGAGATGTGCTGGCTAAGTGTGGCGGCTGGAATGAAGCCACCATCACCGATGATCTGGACTTGACCCTGAGGCTGCACCTGACCGGGGTGGATATTGCCTGCACCCCCACTGTCACCATCGAAGAGGAGGCGGTCACCACCTGGGCCGGACTCTGGCGACAGCGCAGCCGCTGGGCCGAAGGGGGCTACCAACGTTATCTCGACTACTGGCCAGGGATCCTCAGCAATCAGATGGGCAGCGCCAAGACCCTCGATCTGCTGGTCTTTTTTGGGGTGCAATATCTCTTGCCGATGGCGGTTTTGCCCGATCTGCTCTGGACGCTGACCACCACCCACTCTTCTGTTCTCCTGCCAATGGGGATTGTCTTCACCGCCATCTCCTGGTTGGGGTTCTACAGCAGCCTGCGGCAGATCCAACAATTGCAGGGCTGGCAACTCTGGAGAGAAAGTCTAATCAGTGTCATCTACATGATGCATTGGCTGCCGGTGATGGCGGTGGTTACGGCTCGGATGTGTGTCCAACCAAAGCGGTTGCGCTGGGTCAAAACCATCCACCACGGACGGGTCTAAGATCTGGCCCCCCGATCGATGTGGCCGTGGGTGGGCTGTTTCTCATCCTCAGCATTGTCCCCACTCGCCTCCCCAAGGCAACCTTTATACAGCCAGGGATCCATGCTAGGATTTGGCAAATGACAATAATTCTTAGCTAGCAACCATGCCTACTTTGGACGGGGCTGTCCCTTCTCTTCTTTTGACCCTGAAGGGCATCACCAAGCACTACCAACCCACGGAACAACCCACCCAAGCTCCTGCCCTCAACGGCATCGATCTGGAACTGGCTAAAGGAGAAATCTTGGGGCTTCTGGGGCCATCAGGTTGCGGCAAGACCACTCTTTTGCGGGTGGTGGCGGGCTTTGAGCGTCATCAGCAGGGTACTGTGCAGTTGGGCGGGCATGTGGTCTCTGGAGGCGGAACCTGGATCCCACCCGAGAAAAGAGGCATTGGTCTGGTGTTCCAAGACTTTGCCCTCTTTCCCCATCTGACGGTGATGGAGAATGTGCAATTTGGTCTCAAAAAGACCTCGGGATCCCGGCGGCGATTCTTTGGTTTGCAGTCCACAACTCCCATCGAGCAGGTCACTGGGCCGCAGATCTGGCAGCGGGCTACTGAGGTCTTGGAGCTGGTGGGATTGAAGGACTTTGGCCATCGTTATCCCCACGAATTATCAGGAGGGCAACAGCAGCGGGTGGCTTTGGCACGGGCTTTGGCTCCCCGGCCTGCCCTGATTTTGCTGGATGAGCCCCTCAGTAACTTGGATGTGCAAGTACGGTTCTATCTCCGCAACCAGATCCGCGCCATCCTCAAAGCCACCCAGACCTCGGCCCTATTTGTCACCCATGATCAAGAAGAGGCGCTGGTGGTTTCGGATCGGGTGGCCGTGATGCGTAAGGGGGTGATCGAGCAGTTGGGTACTCCTGAGGAGATCTACAGTTCTCCGGCCACTCGGTTTGTGGCGGAGTTTGTCACCCAAGCCAACTTTGTCCCAGCTCAGCGGCAAGGAGAGGGCTGGCTAACCGAGATGGGATCCCTGATATCTCATGAGGTGGTGGCCCAAGACTCCCCCCATCTTCCGGCGGGAGAGCTGATGATTCGCCAAGAGGATCTGCGGGTGGACTTGGATCCTGAGGGCTCCGCCTGGGTGAAGGATTGCCAGTTTTTGGGTCGAGAGTATCGCTATTGCCTAGAAAGCTCGACCGGCCAGACCTTTCATGCCCTCTGCGATCATAGGGTGCCTTTGGGCAGTCGCGTCCGGGTCGGCTTGGCCGATCAGCCCTACCGTGTTTTTTCCTCGCCTGAGTCACCATCTCCCATCCGGGCAATGCCGGGATCCCGGTCTTGGCCGCGCCCCCAACCCTCTCTGAACCAGTCCGCCAGAGTGGGTTGAGGTGATTACCGCTGGCAGCAAAAGGCCATCAGAGCTGTGTATGGTGTTCAACTTGCGAATTCTTGATCTCTATCAATTTGATATCAATTTGATCCCCATTAACCAGTCATGGCTGGTGAAAACTATCCACGGTGAACAGCGCGACAGGTGAGCTGCTGAAAAATGAATGACGAGAGTGGGCCGAAGGTCGTGGCTATGCCGCAAAGGACTGAATAAGAGTGGTTGGACAACGCCTTTGAAAGTTTGTTGGGGGCCACTCAACAATCTCCGTCTATTTTGAGCGGGGGATGGCAGAATGACAAAATACCCCGAGCGCAAATCGCTATCCGTTAGTTGGGATCATTGCTGTGCCACCACAAGACCTGGATCAAAACTTGGCAAGTACCAATACATTTGGATCATTCAGCGAGCTGATCAGCCACCTGTCTCCCCCGATAACCTCCCCAGGCCCGATAACCTCCCCAGGCCCGATAACCTCCCCAGGTTTTGATAGCCACCACCCACCGGATCCCACCCTGATCGATGCCTGTGTCCACTGTGGGTTTTGTTTGGCCACCTGTCCCAGCTATCGGGTGATCGGAGCTGAGACGGATTCCCCCCGAGGCCGCATCTATCAGATGGATGCCATCAATGAGGGATCCATCGGCCTCAGCCCAGCCACCGTCAGTCATTTTGATAGCTGTCTCGGCTGCTTGGCCTGTGTGACCGCCTGTCCTTCTGGGGTGCAGTATGACCAGTTGATCGAAGCAACGCGGGCGCAGGTACAGCGGAATCATCCCCGCTCGCTGTGGGAAACCCTGCTCAGACAGGCGATTTACAGGCTCTTTCCCTATCCCCGTCGCCTGAGACCGCTGCTGGGGGGAGCATGGCTCTACCAAAAACTAGGTCTGGATCGGCTGATGCAATCCAGCGGGTTATTGACCCACCTGGCTCCTCCCTTAGCGGCCATGACGGAGTTGTTGCCCCCCCTCACTCGCCACGATCTGCAACCGGATCACTATCCCTCGCTGATTCCGGCTCAAGGGGAGCGCCGCTACCGGGTGGGGTTGGTGTTGGGATGTGTGCAACGGATTTTTGCTCCCCAGATCAACTGGGCCACCATTGAGGTATTGACCGGCAATGGCTGCGAGGTGGTGATCCCGCCTGCTCAGGGGTGTTGTGGCGCTTTGTCTCATCACCAAGGGGAAACCGAGCAAGCCCAGACTCTAGCCAAAGATCTAATGCAGCAGTTTCACCAGCGCGCTCAAACCGAGGGATCCCTACCCCTAGATGCCATCGTCACCAATGCCTCGGGCTGTGGGCATACCCTCAAGAGCTATGGCAGTTTGCTAGCCGAGGATCCCATCTGTGCCGCAGCAGCCTCAGACTTTGCCTCCAGCGTCAAAGATGTGCAGGAGTTTTTGGCGCAGGTGGGGCTGACGGCAACTCTCCACCCCCTCCGTAGTGAACCGTTGCCACTGGTTTATCAAGATGCCTGTCACCAACTACATGGCCAAAAGATCCAATCCCAACCCCGCCAATTGCTGAACCAGATCCCTGGGGTGACTCTGCGGGATCCCATCGATGCAGCCCTGTGCTGCGGTAGTGCTGGGATTTACAACCTGCTGCAACCGGAGGTGGCCAACGAGCTAGGTCAACAAAAGGTGAGCCGCCTGCTGGATACTCAAGCGGAGGCGATCGTGTCGGCCAACATCGGCTGTCGGATGCAACTGCTCAAGCACCTGAGGCGAGGGGGACAAGACCGGATCCCAGTCTTTCATCCCATGGAGCTGTTGCAAATGTCGATGCAGGGGCAGACCGTACCCTTGTCTTGATCACAAGATCAGATCAGCAGGACAAGATAGTCGTGATTACTTGGGACTGAGACGGCTAAGCCCTGAATCGGTCAGTACCACCCAAGTGCCATCAGGAGCAGGGGCAAAGGTGATCAGATCCTCAAGCCGCGACACGGGCGTTGGGGATCCCGGTGTCACCACAGAGACCGATTGGACTCGATTTTGGGGTAGGAGTTGCCGGATACGATCGTTACCTCGATCGGCTATCCACAGCGATCCCGCCGGATCGGTAGCCAGTGTGGAGGGCTGATCAAACATCACCCGCTCCAGGGATCCATCCGCAAATCCCCCGCCATTGCCCACCACGGTACTGAGAATTCCCTCTGCGCTGAGACGACGGATCTGATGATTGCCCGTATCGCTGATCCACAGGCTTTGACGCACGGGATCCCAGGCCAGTGCGGTGGGTTGATTGAGGCGAGAGTCCCTGACCGGGCCATCGGCATCGCCAGCCTGATCGCCACCAGCCACCGTCGAAACCTGACCAGCAGGCGTGATCATCCGAATGCGGTGATTGCCCGTATCGGCAATATAAAGGTTGCCCTCAGGATCAAGGGTGATGCCCTCGGGCGAGCGAAATTGAGCGGTTTCCTTGCTCCCATCTCGCCAGCCCTGCTGCCCAGAGCCCGCCACCGTTTCTACTTGTCCATCCAATTTGACGCGGCGGATCCGATGATTGCCCTGATCCACCACCAGCAGATTTCCCTCCAGATCCCAGGCTAGGCTGGTTGGCTGATCAAACTGGGCCTCTGCCACTTCTCCATCCTGGAAGCCCGCAGTCCCGGTACCTGCCACCCGTTCCAAATTGCCCTCAGGATCCCGTCGTAAAATCTGATGTCGCTGCCGATCCGCCAGATAGATGGATCCATCCGCCGCCGCCACCATGCCATAAGGGTCAAGCCAAGAGCCGATATTAGTGTCTTCTTCTACCTCTAGGGGCTGAATCTGCCATTCCTGACTACTAGGGCTAGGGGTTGGGCTTGGAGATGGAGCAGCAGGAGAAGGGGTAGGTGTACCCGTGGGTTGCCATGTCAGGGCCAGTGTTCCCAATCCCAAACCATCTTGATCCGCCAGCATCACCAAACTACTACGCCCCAGTCCCTGCGGAGGCCGAACTCGGAGAACTGTGGGGGATTGTTCTAGGAACTGTGACTGCTCTGATACCTGCCGTGGGGAGCCCGATGAGCCCCTGGTTTCAGCATCAATCCAGAGAATACGGGTCACTTGATCGAGATCTCGACCCAGCAGGATCCACTCTTGAGCGGGATTGAGGAGCGCCGCCACCCGTCCAGCCGGGGTGAGACTGAGGGGGGAGGCAGCACCAGAAGATTGGATCCCTTGCAGCAAGGGCACTTGTGTCTGACTCAGCACTAAGAGATCGGAGGATTGAGAGTCCAATAGGTCGGCTGCTGCCGTTGTTGCCACTTCGGCAGGAGCGGATAGGGCAATCTCTGTCCTGCCTTCCGCCAGAATATCAGCCCCTCGAAACGCTACTCCACTAAAGACGGCTTGCCCAGATGAAGGCACGTCTGAGAAGGTAAAAACTGCACCTTGGTCGGCTCGGAGCTGGGCTGTGGCGGTTTGCCGATAGCTGCCAACGGTGAGATTGACATCGATCCATTCCACCCCAACCCCGTTCTCATGAGCCAACCAGCGGCTGACATGGGGTGAGGGTAAGAGCACCACCCAATCGGATCCCCGTTTCTCAATCCTCAAGGCCAACTCATCAACCGGTAATGATGGCAAGAGGGCGGAGCTGGCAGCAGCCAGAGCAGGGGTGGGGGTGCGCGAGTTGGAGGATGATAGAACCGAGAGATTGGGAGAGATGAGAGTGGTATCGGTGGTAGGAACAGCTCCGCATGCGGAAAGTGTGAGCAGCAACGCCACCCACCTGACAAAACCAATAGCAGGATCCCTGTTCATCCGAATGTAAACCCGAATGTAAATCTCACCCAAGGGGAGAGTACTCCTCACCTCTTTATCATATCCTGCCCATCAGACTCCGTAGCCAGCTCCTTTGAGCAACAAACCTTGGCGACCAGCACTGCAATCTGTTGAGGAAAGAGAGATAATCTACGGCAGGGGAAGGGAGACTTTTCGGCAACTGAGGTGCCAGCCCTGATCGGGAGTGCCCCTCTGGCGGGAAAGACTGGGATACCCTAGTTTGACGATGGCAAGGCGAAGAAAACCGTGGTAACAATCAAGGCAATGCCCAGCACACAAGGGATCCAAAGCCCCACGACCGAAAGGGATCCCCTCGTTTTATTGGTGGACGGGCACTCACTGGCCTATCGCGCCTTTTATGCCTTTTTTCACAGCCGAGAGGGAGGACTACGCACCTCCACAGGGATCCCGACCAGCGTCTGTTTTGGCTTTCTCAAGGCTCTGCTGGAGGTGATCGAGAAGCAATCTCCCACCCATGTGGCAGTTGCTTTTGACACACGCCAGCCCACCTTTCGTCATGAGATGGATGCCACCTACAAGGCGGGCCGACCAGAGACCCCACCAGAATTCATAGAGGATGTGGACAATCTCAAGCAGTTGTTAGCAGCTCTCAATATCCCCATTCTCATGGCTCCTGGGTTTGAGGCGGACGATGTGCTGGGGACATTGGCAGTTACCCTGGCGGCTCAGGCCCAAGTCCGAATCCTGAGTGGCGATCAAGATCTGTTTCAACTGATCGACCCGACTCAAATTCGAGTGTTGCACCTGAATAGCAAAGATAAGGTCGCGGAGTTTGGAGCTGAGGAAGTCAAAGCCAAGCTAGGGATCCTACCAGAACAGGTGGTGGACTACAAAGCCCTCTGTGGAGACAGTTCAGACAACATTCCTGGGGTCAAAGGCATCGGTCAGAAACGGGCGGTGGAGTTGCTCACCGAATTTGGCGATTTGGAAACCTTGCTCAGCCGGGTGGGTGAGTTGAAAGGGGCGATGCGTAACCGCATTGAGGCTGGGATCGCAGATGCTCGCCACTCCCAAGAGATGGCTCGGATTCGAGTGGATGTGCCGTTGCCCATCGACTGGGAGGGTATGAAGTTGACAGGCTTTGACCAAGATCAACTGATCCCACTGCTGGAGAAGCTTGAGTTTCAGACCCAAATCCGGCAAGTGCAGCGGATCCAAGAGCGATTGGGGGGATCCCCCTTGCCAATCAGTCCCGCACCAGAGCCGCCTCCACAGAAGCAAGAACAGGATCCGTCTGATCAGAATAGGGGAGATGATGCCGATGACCTCTGGTTTGACTTTGCCAACCAGCCCCTGCCTGTCTCCGCCCAGATTCCCCCTGTCCAGATCATCGATACCCCTGAGCTGCTGGCCCATCTAGTCACCACCCTTCAATCTCATAGTGGCTTCACCGCTTGGGATACCGAAACCACCAGCCTTACCCCTCGCGATGCTCAGTTGGTGGGGATTGGCTGTTGCTGGTCTGAGACTCATGTTGTCTACATCCCTATTGGCCACAAGACGGGTCAATGCCTCAGTTGGGGGCAGGTCAAAGCAGCTCTGGATCCCTTCTGGCAGGATCCCGCCCATGCCAAAACCCTGCAAAACTGCAAATATGATGTGGCCATCTTGCGGGCCCAGGGATCCCGGCTGAACGGGATCAGCTTTGACCCCATGATCGCCAGCTATCTTTTGGATCCTGAGGCCAGCCACAATCTGACGGATCTGTCGGCTAAACATTTAGGCATCGCCGCCCAAAGCTATCAGGACTTGGTCAAAAAAGGTCAAACCATCGCTGATATTGATATCCCCTCCGTGGCAGCCTATTGTGGATCGGATGCCTATTGCACCTATCGACTGACTCATCTACTACAAGCTGCACTAGAGCAGGATCCCCGCCTCTGGCAGCTCTATCAGACGGTGGAATTGCCGTTGGCCTTGATCCTAGAAGAGATGGAATGGATCGGGATCCGGGTGGATGTGGAGTTTTTGGCCAGCCTCTCTCAAGATTTAGCCACCGATCTCGACCAGATCGAACAACGGGCCTACGCCGCCGCTGGAGAGTCTTTCAATCTCAATTCCCCGAAACAATTGGGATCCATCTTGTTTGAGAAACTGGGCCTTTCTACGAAAAAAACCCGCCGTAACAAGAGTGGTACTTATTCCACCGATGCCGCAGTTTTAGAAAAGCTAGAGGGCGATCACCCGATTATTGATGAAATCTTGAGCTATCGCACCCTATCCAAACTCAAATCCACCTACGTGGATGCCCTGCCTCAACTGGTGCGACCCGATACTCAGCGGGTTCATACCCATTTCAACCAAACTGTCACCGCCACAGGTCGGCTCAGCTCATCGGATCCCAACCTGCAAAACATTCCCATTCGCACCGAGTTTAGCCGTCGGATTCGACAGGCTTTTATCCCTCAGGCAGACTGGTTGTTGGTGGCCGCTGACTACTCTCAAATTGAACTGCGAATTTTGGCTCATCTCAGTCAAGAGAAAACCTTGGTGGATGGTTTTCAATCGGGAGAGGATGTGCATGTGCTGACGGCAAAACTGCTGCTCAACAAAACAGATGTGACATCCGATGAGAGACGCTTGGCCAAGACCATTAACTATGGGGTAGTCTACGGCATGGGGGCGCAGCGATTTGCCCGAACCGCTGGAGTCTCTCATAGCGAAGCCAAAGCATTTCTAGATAAGTTTAATCAGCAATATGCGGGGATTTTTGACTATCTGAGAGCGACTGAAGATCAAGTTCAAAAACAAGGCTATGTGGAGACGATCACAGGCCGCCGCCGCTATTTTCATAATCTCATCCACCTGACCGGATTTCGCAAGCAAGCGGAGTTACGAGCTGCCATTAATGCTCCGATTCAAGGATCTGCCTCTGATATCATCAAGCTCGCCATGATCAATCTGGCTGAAACCCTCAAGACTCATCAATCAAAGTTATTGCTTCAGGTTCATGATGAATTGGTTCTGGAGGTGGATCCATCTGAGTGGGAAGGACTCGAACATCAAATTCGAGAATCAATGGAACAGGCTATTCTGCTGTCTGTACCATTAACAGTGGACATTCAAGCAGGACAAAACTGGAGAGAGGCTAAATAGGGTTTGCATATGAAATCTCTTAAAAAGTGCTGGCTCAATAATTCCTCATTTTTTCATTCATTCGTTTCTGGGGCACAATCTACTCGGTCGTTAACCGTGCCTTAACCAATTAACCGAGGTTGCGATGTTAGCCTATGAATTGAAGTGGGAGAATCAAAGAGAGTGATGTTCATCAGCGTTCATCAGCCTGTTACCTATAGATTTAGGGTAGATATAGGTTGATTGGTTGAAAAGAAAGAATCTAGGAGAGAATCTGAATTTTGCATGTTGGGTCTTGATTTGAGCTAAAGAGGTCAAAGTTGAGCCAGAGAGGCCAAATTTGAGTCAAAGAGGCGAAAAAAGAGAGTTCCCAAGAGTATTCGGTTTGACCATTCTCTCAAGATGTTCCCGTGTGAGTAGGTTCAATTAGCCCATCAGTTTTTTTGTCCATCAGTTTTTTGTTGTGAGTAGAGGCCTTTCCATGTCACATAGCGCTACTCGACCACCTAGCACCACTGGAGCGGGATCCCATCCATCCCATGCACCAGAGGCTATGGAGCGGGATACGCTCCCTCTCGATACCCCCATCCAGAAGCTTCGTTTGGTCGATTTTCAGGTGGACAGCGATACTCCCTGTCAAAACATCATCAAACGGCTGGAGGATGACAACGAATTGTGCGGGGTGGTGGTGGTCAGAGGCAATCAAGTGCTGGGGATGATGACTCGCCGCGTCCTGTTGGAGTGGGTGCTGAGTCGGCCCTATGGCCTGGATGTCTTTTTGAAACGGCCCATCAGCTCGATGGTGGAGTTTCATGCGGCGGACTTCCTCCTGTTGCCGGGTGAGTGCACCATTGCAGAGGCGGCAGCTCAAGCCTTCCAACGTCCGGAGGAAACCATCTACGATCCTGTGGTGGTGCAGATGGATCGTGAGGTTTTTCAGCTGCTGGACGTGCCTGTGCTTTTGGTGGCCCAAGCAGATGCTCAATTGGCTGCTCAGAAACAATTGCAAGCCCAGCAGGAGCAGATGCAACGGGTGGTGCTAGCCCTGGAACAAGAGCGCAATCGAGGGCTTCGCTACTCCCGCGATCTAGAACGGCAAAAAGCCGAGATCTTGAGCCAAAACCTAGAGCTGGACATGGAACGCGAGTCAGCTCAGCTGCGCCTAGATGAGTTGGCCCGCCTCAATGAAAAGATTTTGGAGATCAGTAGCCTGCTATCCAAGCAAGGGCGCTCCACCTTTGCTGCCACCTTTGAGGGGGTGCAGGCAATGCGTAACCTCGCCTCTGAGATGTCCCGCAGTAGCCAAGAACTATCTCAAGAACTCAAAGACATCAACACCATTACGGAGCTGATTGTGGAGGTGGCGGGCTACATCCGGCTGTTGTCGTTTAATGCCGCAGTAGAGGCCAACCGCTCCAGCGGCGCTGTCAGTGGCTTTGGAGCGATTGCCCAGGAGATTCGTAAATTGGCCGGACGCACCACGGAAGCCAGTAACCAAATTCGCAGCTTAGCAGATCGAATCCAACGCAAAAGCCTCGAATCTGTGGAAGCAGCCCAATCTAGCGTCCAGGTTGTACAATCCCTCTCAGAGCGAGCCCAAAAGGCCCAAACAGCGCTGGAGGAGTTGCAGCAACTGCTTAATCAGACCTCATCGCCTCGATCTTGACAATATATTCAAGTCTATTCAAAAAGAACTCGGGATCCCTGCTAAAACCTTGTGGCGCACCTCAGTCCTGTTCAATCAACCACTCATGCTATGAGGATCCTGGTTCGGCTCGGGATTGTCCTAACCCTTGGGATTCTAGGCAGTGAAGTCGTTGTGGAGCCTGCCCATAGCCAGGGATCCCCGACCATCCTAGATTTGGCAGCGGGATCCGAGACCACTTGTATTTTGCGGGCCGATGGAGGCGTCAACTGTTGGGGGGCGAATATCTCGGGTACAGTGCCGGGAATCACCACAGGGCGGATGCTCGCCTCTCAGGGACTTTCAACCTGTAGTCTGCTCGCCTCTGGGGCTGCCGTCTGCTGGACAGCGCAGGATCCCACGCCTCAGGCGGTGGAGGGGTTATCGGCAGCTATCAGCATCAGTGTGGGGCAAGATCATCACTGTGGCTTGAACCAGATGGGATCCGTCTTGTGCTGGGGGTCTAATTTGGTGGGACAGATTGGGGCTGGCCCTTGGGTGGGCCTCGTGGCAGAATCGCCCACTGAGGTCAGCCTGATTCGAGCCGTCCGCGCCATCACCACGGGATCCCGCCATAGTTGTGCAGTTTTGCCTGATACGACAGTGGCTTGTTGGGGGGCTACTTGGGTAGGGAATGGATCCTATCAACCCCAGCTGATTGAGGGTATGTGGGGGGTGACGACATTGGCTGCTGGCGATACCTTGACCTGTGGACTTCTCAGTGATGGCCGAGTAGCCTGTTGGGGATCTGATGAGTTTGGTCAGTTGGGCAATGGGACGTTGCCCAGCAGTGGGCGAGTGGTACTAGCCAATGGCATTCAGAATGCGGTGGCGATCACAGCGGGACTCTATCATGCCTGTGCCTTGCTGGAGGACGGTGAAATTCGCTGTTGGGGTGCCAATACTCTGGGCCAATTGGGCAATGGATCCCATCGCTCGTCGCCTATTCCAGTTGCGGTGCAGGGGATCGAGAAGGCTCGGTTGATCGCGGCTGGCAATCTGCATACCTGTGCTGTTTTGGAGGATGATCAAGTGCGCTGTTGGGGAGCCAACGATAGAGGCCAACTGGGGGATGGATCCCAGCAGACCCGGACAGAGCCGGTCACGGTGCCAAGATCAAAATGGACGCAGTAAGCAGGCCCACGGGGATCCCGGCAAATCGTTATGTTGTCTTTGTCAGATCCGGTAAACTCAAGAGGGCAACCTATTGAAGTGCTGGGTGAGTGCTTCATTAAAAATGTGAGATATCACCTTGGATTGGGACAGGGCATGCAAACCCACAGCACCCCAGCAACCCGATCAATAGGTTTCCCGTCAACCCTGTTTCTGTGTGATCCTGTCCTATGGAAAAGAGACGCTAGATAGCTTTCTAGCCATTCAGGGGGTAACGGGCATCGCTCTCTTGGGACAGAAAAATCGTCCCTATTTTTTTCGATCCTTGAAGATCTGAGCAACCCCAGCAGGAGGC
>JAAUUM010000010.1 GCA_012031565.1 Synechococcaceae cyanobacterium SM2_3_2 | reverse complement strand
GGGAACCTTTGCGCGCCTCCGTTACCTTTTAGGAGGCGACCGCCCCAGTCAAACTGCCCACCTGAAACTGTTCCCAAGCCGGATAACGGCATTGGGTTAGACTTCTAGCCTCGCCAGAGTGGTATCTCACCATTGACTCCATACCCCCCACAAGGGGTACTTCACAGTCTCCCACCTATCCTGCGCAAGCAAAGCCCGAAGACAATTCCAAGCTACAGTAAAGCTTCATAGGGTCTTTCTGTCCGGGTGCAGGTAGTCCGTATCTTCACAGACATTCCTATTTCGCCGAGCCTCTCTCCGAGACAGTGCCCAAATCATTACGCCTTTCGTGCGGGTCAGAACTTACCTGACAAGGAATTTCGCTACCTTAGGACCGTTATAGTTACGGCCGCCGTTCACCGGGGCTTCAGTCGTCAGCTTCACTTACGCTAACCAACTTCCTTAACCTTCCGGCACTGGGCAGGCGTCAGCCCCTATACATCCTCTTACGAGTTTGCAGAGACCTGTGTTTTTGGTAAACAGTTGCTTGGGCCATTTCACTGCGACCACCTTTCAGTGGCACCCCTTCTCCCGAAGTTACGGGGTTATTTTGCCGAGTTCCTTAGAGAGAGTTAACTCGCGCCCCTTAGTATTCTCTACCTCCCTACCTGTGTCGGTTTCGGGTACGGGTGACTTACTTTCAACACATATCTAGCTTTTCTTGGCACTACTCTCACCACACAGAGTCCGTAGACTCCTTCCAATCCAATTAGGATGTGGCTTACTCTCATGCGTCCCTAGATATGCTCCAGTACGTCAGTCCAGGAATATCAACCTGGTGTCCATCGACTACGCCTTTCGGCCTCGCCTTAGGTCCCGACTAACCCGCCGCGGACGAACCTTCCGGCGGAACCCTTAGGGTTTCGGGGCATTGGATTCTCACCAATGTTTTCGCTACTTAAGCCAACATTCTCACTTCTGCTTCGTCCACGGCTGCTCACGCTACCGCTTCGACCTACAACAGAACGCTCCCCTACCACAAGTCCGCAGCTTCGGCGAATCGCTTAGTCCCATTCATTTTCGGCGCAGAGGCGCTTGACCAGTAAGCTATTACGCACTTTTTAAAGGGTGGCTGCTTCTAAGCCAACCTCCTGGTTGTCAATGCACCTCCACCTCCTTAACCACTTAGCGATTTCTTTGGGGCCTTAGCTGGCGGTCTGGGCTGTTTCCCTCTTGACCATGGAGCTTATCCCCCACAGTCTCACTGCCTGCTAACATCACGGTATTCGGAGTTTGATTCGATTTGGTACCGGTCTCCCAGCCCGCACCGATTCAGTGCTCTACCCCCATGACTACTCACAGACGCTGCGCCTAAACGCATTTCGGGGAGAACCAGCTAGCTCTGGGTTCGATTGGCATTTCACCCCTAACCACAGCTCATCCGATGATTTTTCAACATCACCCGGTTCGGTCCTCCACTTGGTGTTACCCAAGCTTCAACCTGGCCATGGTTAGATCACCCAGGTTCGGGTCTACAAAATGTGACTAACGCCCTATTCAGACTCGGTTTCCCTTTGGCTCCGGCATTCCCGCCTTAACCTGCCACACCCTGTAACTCGCTGGCTCATTCTTCAACAGGCACACCGTCACACGTTAAATCGTGCTCCGATTGCTTGTAGGCATATGGTTTCATGTTCTATTTCACTCCCCTCGCCGGGGTTCTTTTAACCTTTCCCTCGCGGTACTTGTTCACTATCGGTCACACAGTAGTATTTAGCCTTACCTCGTGGTCGAGGCGGATTCACACGGGATTCCACGTGCCCCATGCTACTCGGGATTCAGCTAGTATCCTTCAACTTTCGGCTACGGGATTTTCACCCTCTCTGATGCTTCATTCCAGAAGCTTCGCCTAGTCTTTAGATTCCATATCGCTGTCCCACAACCCCAGAACGCCGTAGCATTCTGGTTTAGGCTCTTTCCCTTTCGCTCGCCGCTACTCAGAAAATCGATTTTTCTTTCTCTTCCTACAGCTACTAAGATGTTTCAATTCGCTGCGTTAGCTCTACCCATCCTATTTCATTCAGATGGGAGTAACAGACTTCTATATCTGCTGGGTTTCCCCATTCGGGTATCTTCGGATCACTGCATCTTCCTGCTCCCCGAAGCATTTCGCCGGTTTTCGCGCCCTTCATCGCCTCTGTGTGCCTAGGTATCCACCCTATGCCCTTGGTCACTTGACCACCTAACTCTACATTGGTGTTTATCTACCTGCTTTCTTCTTCTTATTCTCTTGTCATCGTTCCGTTGCGCTCGACATTATCGAACACCAAACAGTGGAGGTTAGCGGACTCGAACCGCTGACATCCTGCTTGCAAAGCAGGCGCTCTACCAGCTGAGCTAAACCCCCAATCAAGGTGGGCCATCCTGGACTCGAACCAGGGACCTCACCCTTATCAGGGGTGCGCTCTAACCACCTGAGCTAATAGCCCCAACCCTCGTTGGCTTACAGACAGAACAAGGAGAGCAGGCTATCACCTACTCTCCTCTTCACCTATTGCTTCAAACCTCTATTCGCTTCAAAGCGTACAGCCCTTGAATTTCTGTAGATGTTTTCACATCAGGCTGCTCAATCTTCTCCCTAAAAAGGAGGTGATCCAGCCGCACCTTCCGGTACGGCTACCTTGTTACGACTTCACCCCAGTCACTAGCCCTGCCTTCGGCGTCCTCCTCCTTACGGTTAGAGTAACGACTTCGGGCGTGGCCAGCTTCCATGGTGTGACGGGCGGTGTGTACAAGGCCCGGGAACGTATTCACCGCAGCATGCTGATCTGCGATTACTAGCGATTCCGACTTCATGCAGGCGAGTTGCAGCCTGCAATCTGAACTGAGCCACGGTTTATGAGATTTGCTCACCATCGCTGGTTGGCTTCTCTTTGTCCGCAGCATTGTAGCACGTGTGTAGCCCAGGACGTAAGGGGCATGCTGACTTGACGTCATCCCCACCTTCCTCCGAGTTGTCCCCGGCAGTCTACCTAGAGTGCCCAACTGAATGATGGCAACTAAGTACGAGGGTTGCGCTCGTTGCGGGACTTAACCCAACATCTCACGACACGAGCTGACGACAGCCATGCACCACCTGTCTCCACGTTCCCGAAGGCACTCTCTCCTTTCAGAAAGATTCGTGGGATGTCAAGCCCTGGTAAGGTTCTTCGCGTTGCATCGAATTAAACCACATGCTCCACCGCTTGTGCGGGCCCCCGTCAATTCCTTTGAGTTTCACACTTGCGTGCGTACTCCCCAGGCGGGACACTTAACGCGTTAGCTACGACACTGTCTGGGTCAATACAGACAACATCTAGTGTCCATCGTTTACGGCTAGGACTACTGGGGTATCTAATCCCATTCGCTCCCCTAGCTTTCGTACCTCAGCGTCAGTAATGGTCCAGTAGCGCGCTTTCGCCACAGGTGTTCTTCCCGATATCTACGCATTTCACCGCTACACCGAGAATTCCCGCTACCCCTACCATACTCAAGCTTGATAGTTTCAAGGGCCGGTCCACAGTTGAGCTGTGGGATTTAACCCCTGACTTATCAAGCCGCCTACGTACTCTTTACGCCCAATAATTCCGGATAACGCTTGCCTCCTCCGTCTTACCGCGGCTGCTGGCACGGAGTTAGCCGAGGCTTATTCATCAGGTACCGTCATTGTGTTCGTCCCTGATAAAAGAGGTTTACGACCCAAGAGCCTTCCTCCCTCACGCGGTATTGCTCCGTCAGGCTTTCGCCCATTGCGGAAAATTCCCCACTGCTGCCTCCCGTAGGAGTCTGGGCCGTGTCTCAGTCCCAGTGTGGCTGATCGTCCTCTCAGACCAGCTACTGATCGTCGCCTTGGTGAGCCTTTACCTCACCAACTAGCTAATCAGACGCGGGCTCATCCCTAGGCGAAACTCTTTCAGCTTGCACCATATGGGGTATTAGCAGTCGTTTCCAACTGTTGTCCCCCACCTAGGGTTAGATTCCCACGCGTTACTCACCCGTCCGCCACTAAGTCCGAAGACTTCGTTCGACTTGCATGTGTTAAGCATACCGCCAGCGTTCATCCTGAGCCAGGATCAAACTCTTCGTAAAAGTTTGAATGCAAGATTTCAGATTTGGGTGTGAGCCTAAGCTCTCAACCTCATCTTAGCATCTTGGCTTGCTCATCATTTGTTTTTGTGATTTGCTATCTCTCAGGAGAGCTTATTGAGCTTCCCCTTTAAGACAGCCACAATACTTTGACGTGGCCTTGTCTTTAAATGGCTGTTCAGGCTATTTCTCTGTCATGGTTCGGGCGGCTTGGGCGTTAGGCTCTCGCCTCTTTCCGTCGACCGCTTAATGAATCTAACGTTTATCCCCCGATTGAGTCAACCCCTTTCGGAGAGTTTTTTGGGCTTTTTTTGGAACTTCTTCTCAAATCCTTACCAGACAACGCTTTTGTGCCTCTAGGAATTCCACTCATGGCGGTAATGCCAGTGGGTGAGGGCAATGGCTAAGCCATCAGCAGCATCATCGGGTCGAGGGATCCTATCTAGATTGAGTTCTTGGGTGATGGCTTGCTGAATGGCGACCTTGTCAGCTCTGCCATAGCCGGTGAGGCTGAGCTTGATTTGGGGAGGGGCGTATTCGTGGGGGATCAGGTTGGCTTCTGCTAGGGCGAGGAGAATGACACCTCGGGCTTGGGCCACTTGGATCGTGTTGCCCATCTTGTAGAAGAAGAGTTTTTCGACAGCAACTTGGTGGGGGTGGAGGGTGGCTAGGAGTTCTGTCAGGTCTTGATGCAAGGTTTGCAGACGTTTGGGGGTGGGATCCTGCGCTGATGTGGAGATGACCCCGTAGTCGAGGGGGTGCAGGGATCCTAAAGCTTGGACTTCGAGACAGCCGTAGCCCATGGTGGCCAAGCCTGGGTCAATGCCCAAAATTCGCAAGGGGTACGACAACTGATCCAATGGGGAAGCTGCCACAGAAAAGGGATGGGTTGGCATATAAAAGGTTGGGGATGGCGGGGTGTGAAGGATCCCATTGACTCAACCATCGGGGGGTTGTGAGTATGCAGATTCTGGATCCCTAGATCTTCAGACCATATTTGGGCCTAAGATTTTGGCCAAATGAAGCGGTAAGTGAACTATCTATCGCTACCGATCGGGTCAGCCTACTAGCAGTTGGTTGGCAGTGAGATTGAGGGATCCTAGTAAAGGGGAGTGGATGGGCTGCTCGCCAACGTAAGTCTTATCTTCGTAAAGCCCTCGACCCATTCCAGTAGGGTAAGTTTCTGGGCTATGGGATCCACGATCCAATATTCGCGGTGGTCATCGCCTCAGTCCTCGCTCATAATGAGGTGTTTCTAGAATAGCTAGAAGACTAGCCAGTACAAGTTAGGGGCTTGAGTAGGGGAGCTAGAACCCTAGATTGGGATCCCTGGATCTTGTCAACTCGGTGATGATTGCGATTTATGGTGGAGAGAAGCGCTCTGTGAGGGGGATCCGACCATTCGAGAGATTGTGACAGATACGGCAGGGGCAGAGTCTCGTCGATTGGGATCCCATCGTCGCTATGCCGTGATTGGGACAGGAGCCGTCGGTGGCTTTTATGGAGCCAAGCTGCAACAGGTGGGGCAAGAGGTTCACTTTCTTTGCCGGGGAGATGTAGAACACGTTCGTCAGCATGGGCTGAAGATTGATTCCTGCCAGGGGGACTTTTGCTTACCAACGGTGCAGGTCTACGGGAGTGTGGCTGAGATGCCCGCCTGTGATGTGGTGATCGTGGCACTCAAGGCGACGCAGAATCATCTACTGCCAAATCTCTTACCCGCCGTATTGGCCCCTGGGGGGGTGGTGTTGCTGTTGCAGAACGGGCTGGGGGGCGAAGCATGGGTGGCCGAGATCGTCGGATCTGATCACGTGATGGGGGGCTTGTGCTTCATTAGCTCCAACAAAGTCGGGCCAGGACATATTGCTCATCTGGACTATGGGGCCATTCAGCTCGGGGAGTATGGGGCAGATTATCTTGCCTGTGGCATCTCCACTCGGATGGAGCAGATCAGGGCTGATTTGGAACCGGCTGGGATCCCGATTCAGTTGAGTGAAAACCTGTTGCAATCACGCTGGATCAAATTGGTGTGGAATATTCCATTCAATAGTCTGTCGGTGATCTTTGGGGCAACAACCGATCAGATGATGGGGGATCCCAATGCTCGTCATTTAGCGGAAGACCTGATGCAAGAGGTGGTGGTGGGAGCTGCCGCCTGTGGTTGCATAGTGTCAGAAAAGTTAGTTGCAGACATGTTGGAGCGAACCGCCACGATGGCCTCCTACAGCACCAGCATGAAGCTCGATTATGAACACCAGCGCCCTCTAGAGGTGGAGGCTATCGTGGGCAATCCGTTGCGGGCGGCTCAAGCCCAGAGAGCCGATCTGATCCGGATCGAGACAGTCTATCGTCAGCTCAAAATGCTAGATAGCCGCAATCGATCGCTGAAGCGAAAAGCTAAGCTTAAAGAAGTACAGCCTGCTCATTGATTAGCTGTTACGGTGGCAGCATTTTGTAAATCAGTTGCTGAATCATGAAGGCTCAATAGGAGTTTTTTTAGGAGTGATTTGCATATGCTTTATGGCATATCATATTGAACTGACTTTCACGCCAAACTTGTTAGCTCTATCGATGAGTCTGGCGTCTGAGTTATCCTGCACATCTTGTCTGAGGGCTTCCCAGTCTAGTTTGCGTTGACGACGTTTAATCTTAATAGAATAGGTTCCTAGGTCGTTTGACCGAGCCAGGGATAGATAGTGGTTCTGCCGACTTGATAGAGCTGTGCTGCTGTTGAGATACTGCCACCCTTTTCCACAAAGTTGAGGACTCTGATTTTAAGGTCTACGCTATTAGGCATGGGTGCCCCCTTGCTGTCCAGGTAATTACGTCTTATTACTGTTTTAAATTACTATAAAAGCGAGGCTGGGCGTCTCCCTCACTATAAAAGGCTCGAACCCGGTAGCCAGTGGTGAAACAGTTCCGGTGGCAGAATCCCGCAGCATGGGCTTGAATTGCTGTCGGAGGTACGTCACTGTTTCGATAGTTGTTGATCGGCCAGCCAGCATTCTCAGGAGTTCTGTTCTAACTCTCGAAAATTCTGCTCATGGGCACCTGAAATCCTGGCAAGAGAGGCGACGTGAGGATGTCTTCAGACAGTAAAGTACCCACCAGTTGCAGTTGAGTTTGGCTTCGCCGATAAATCTCGATAGTTTGCAGTTGCCAACTGACGACCCAGTACTCCTGAACCCCATGAATGGAGTAGAGTTTGCGCTTCACTTCCCGGTCGCGATGCTCATTGGTGGCCCCAGGCGAAAGAATTTCCACCACCAGTTCTGGGGCTACCGTCAGATGGCCCGCTGCATCTAATCCCCTGGCCAGACGCTCACGGCTGATCCAGACCAGATCTGGAATGACGGCATCCATTGGCGAGAACACCATGCCAGGGGCTTGAATCGGTTCCCCAAGATGGGTCTGTTGTGACCAATTCTCCAACTCGACATAAAGTTTCCCTCCAGCTCTTTGATGTCCAACATGAGGGGCACGGGTCACGATCAGGTCTCCGTCTACAATTTCATAGCGAGTCCAGCCGCCATCATCAGGCATGGCATCCAGGTCTTTTGTTGTCCAGCGTAAGGGGCTAGCAACCATCGATTTGCGACCTAAAAACAGCTCCCTTTGAGTATATATCCACCGTTTTTGCCCCTTCTACAGCCCCCAACCATCCGGGATCCCCTAGCCTCACTCCCTCACAGCCTCTCCTCGAACATAGATGTACGGCAATCCACATCTAGCCGCCTCCCAACCCTGGGCGGGGATCCCCCTACAGTGCATTAGAGCTAGCACGATAGGATTTTGAGCAGATTGTTGAGGATCCCGTGTGAAAAAAGCCCTGATGTGGCCTCCATGCGGGCCACTTGTGACCTTATTTAGTAGTTGCACCTTGGCTAAACCCAGTAGGCCCAACCGCTAAGCCACAAGACCACGCACAGCACAAACCGCAGCACGTTCGTTGCAGTAAGGAGATCATCGTTCATGGGAAAAGTCGTCGGAATTGACTTGGGCACGACTAACTCGGTCATCGCCGTGATGGAGGGCGGACAGCCTACCGTTATTGCCAACGCGGAGGGCACCCGTACCACTCCGTCTGTGGTGGCCTTCACCAAAGATGGTGAGCGTTTAGTGGGGCAGATGGCCCGTCGCCAAGGGGTTTTGAACCCAGAAAATACGTTCTACTCGGTGAAGCGATTTATCGGTCGTCGCTATAAAGAACTCAACCCTGGATCCCTGCAAGTTGCCTACAAGGTATCTGAGGATGAAAAGGGCAACGTCAAAATCTATGCCCCTCGCCAGAGCAAAGAGTATGCTGCCGAAGAAATCTCGGCTATGGTGCTGCGTAAATTAGTAGATGAGGCCAGCCGTTACTTGGGGCAGCCCGTCACCGAAGCTGTGATTACAGTTCCGGCCTATTTCAATGACTCTCAACGCCAAGCCACCAAGGACGCAGGTAAAATCGCTGGCTTGGAAGTGAAGCGGATTATCAACGAGCCCACCGCTGCTTCTTTGGCCTATGGTCTGGATCGTCGCAACAATGAGACCATCTTGGTGTTTGACTTGGGTGGCGGTACCTTCGACGTGTCAGTGTTGGAGGTGGGTGACGGCGTTTTTGAAGTGAAATCCACCAGTGGTGACACGCAGTTGGGTGGGGATGACTTCGACAAAGCCATCGTCGATTGGTTGGCGGAAGAATTCAAGAAATCAGAAGGCATCGATCTGCGCGGCGACCGTCAAGCCCTGCAACGGCTGACCGAAGCTTCTGAGAAGGCCAAAATTGAGCTGTCCAGTGTGGCTGAGACTAGCATTAACCTGCCCTTTATCACTGCCACCGCCGACGGGCCTAAGCATCTGGATATACGGCTGTCACGGGCCAAGTTTGAGGACATCTGCTCTGGCTTAATCAACCGTTGCCGTACCCCCGTTGAAAATGCTCTGCGGGATGCCAAGCTGACCAAGGCCGATATCAACGAAGTGGTGTTGGTGGGCGGTTCCACCCGGATCCCAGCCATCAAGGCGTTGGTGAAAGACCTGATTGGCAAGGAAGCCAATGAGACCGTTAACCCTGATGAAGTGGTGGCGGTGGGTGCTGCTATCCAGGCGGGTGTGCTGTCAGGTGAAGTTAAAGATGTGCTGCTGTTGGATGTGACCCCGCTGTCATTGGGGGTGGAAACCCTCGGCGGTGTGGCCACCAAGCTGATCCCGCGTAACACCACCGTGCCTACCCGCAAGTCGGAGACGTTCTCCACTGCCGAAGATGGCCAAACCTCCGTGGAGATTCATGTCATCCAAGGGGAACGGGAGATGGCTCGGGACAACAAATCTCTGGGCCGGTTCAAGCTGGAAGGGATCCCACCCGCTCCTCGGGGCGTGCCTCAAATTGAGGTGATCTTTGATATAGATGCCAACGGTATCTTGAATGTCACTGCCAAGGACAAGGGCACGGGCAAAGAACAGCGGATCTCCATCACCGGAGCTTCTACTCTGGACAATGCCGAGGTGGATCGGATGGTGAATGAGGCTGAGAAATTTGCCGATGAGGACAAAGGTCGCCGCGAGAAGATCGAGCGCCGCAACAAAGCCGACTCTTTGGCCTATCAAGCGGAACGTCAGCTCAAGGAAATGGGAGATAAAATCCCAGCCGACAAGCGCACCACCATCGAAACTCTGGTCAAAGAACTGCGGGAAGGCATCGCCACCGAAAATGATGATGTGATCCAGACCAAAGAGAAAGCACTGCAGGAGGCTCTCTATGCGATGAGCAGCGAACTCTATCAGCAGGCGGGCGGATCCCCCTCTGAGGGTGGAGCTAGCTATAGCGGGGATCCCGGTGCCAACCCTGGTGGATCCAGCAGTGGCAATGATGATGTGATCGATGCTGATTTCACCGAGAGCAACTAGTCGATTCTGACGGGATCCCTGAGTTCGCCGAGTGTCCCCCACCGGGATCCCGCGAAGTCTAGGAGATAATGGGGGGCAGTGGTCAAGCTGTCCCCTTTTTTGGATCAAGTCACTCAGATCGAGTCACTATTTAGATCAAGTCAAAAGAGAAACCTTAGACCTAGCAACCTCAGGCGTAGAACGGGCGATGCAAAACTTCAAGGACTTTTACACCATCCTCGGTATTCAAAAGCAGGCCACATCTGATGAGGTCAAACAAGCCTATCGGAAATTGGCTCGCAAGTATCACCCCGATGTCAACCCCAATAATCCTGACGCCGAGGAGAAGTTCAAGGATGTCAACGAAGCCTACGAGGTGCTTTCAGATCCCGCTAAGCGCAAGCAGTATGACCAATTTGGCCAATACTACCAACAGGGGGGCTTTCGCCCTGGATCCAATCCCTACGCGGGCGGTAATCCTTTTGGTGGGGGTAGCCCTTTTAGCCAGGATCCCGGCTTTGGTGGCTTTGGCAATACGGTGGATTTCACTCAGTTTGACGATTTTCAGGAGTTTATCGACCAGCTCTTAGGCCGGGTCGGTACCCCTGGATCGGCCCCAAACGCTGGTGGTGGTCGGGCCACAGGATCCGGCAACTATGATGCGGAGGCCACCATCAACCTCACCATCCCGGAAGCCTATGAAGGGGGCAAAAAACGTCTGCGGGTGGAGGGTCGGGTCTTGGAGGTGAATATCCCCCCCGGCATCACACCGGGCAAAAAAGTGCGGTTGCGGGGGCAAGGCCATGCCAATCCCAGCGGTGGAACGGGCGATCTCTATCTCAAGGTGGAGTTCAAAGAGCACCCCTTCTATCGGTTAGAGGGATCCGATCTGTATTGCGATCTGCCGGTCAGCCCCAGCGAGGCGGTGTTAGGGGCGCAGATACCTGTACCCACCTTGGATGGGGAGGTGCGACTGCGGATCCCAGCTGGGATCCAGGCGGGACGAAAGCTACGCCTGCCCGAAAAGGGGTTTCCCAAGAGCAAAGGCCAACGGGGGGATCAGTATGTGGTGATTCAGCTCAGTGTGCCCAATCCGGTGTCCGACTCAGAGCGGGAACTATACGAAAAATTGCAAGCCGTTCAATCCTATGATCCTCGCGCTGGTTTTAAGGTCGGAGCTCCGAGCTAAAGCAATGGGCTGAATTTAGCCCCTGTGATTTGGGTTGAGAATTGGGCAGAAAACCTTCCACCCCCGGATCCCTGTGGGATCATGAAGGCACCGTTTTGAGTGACTGCCATCATGGGGATCCCTGACCAGCCTGCACCATCCATATTGCTGTCCGAACGCCTGCGCTATACCGGCAAAAAATACACTTTTGTCTCTCAGCATCTCCGGTTTCCCGGTGGTAAAGAGGGGGAGAGAGAATACTTTCTGCATCCGGGGGCTGGTATGGTGGTGCCCGTCACGGCTGAGGGCCACTTCATGCTGCTGAAGCAATATCGCTTTGCGGTGGGATCCTACATCTACGAGTTTCCGGCTGGGACTTTGGAACCGGGGGAGATCCCTGCTGAGACGATCCGGCGGGAGCTGGAGGAGGAAACCGGCTACCGGGGCCACCGTTGGCATAACCTGGGCACCTTTTTTCTCTGTCCTGGCTACTCGGATGAGGTGATGCATGTCTATCTAGCTCAGGATCTGGAGAAGCTGGATAATCCGCCCCCCCAAGATGATGACGAAGACATTGAAGTGATTATCCTGTCTGCCGCTGACACTGAAAAACTGCTGCTACATCAATCGGATCTGGATGCTAAAACCATCGCCGCCTTCTATCGCGCTCAGGCACGGCTGGCCCAGGGATCCTAGCGATCTTGATTTGCTAGACCGATCAGGGATCGCTTTGGCATCCTAAAGCACAAAACTTGCTGAGGATCCCGTCGCCTGATAGGGTACCCCTGGGAGTGTGCCGACTCAGCCCCCAGTGGGATCCCTATGTCTGTCACCTACACGATTTCACCTCAATGAATTTATTGGGATGACGTTGATTGGGAACTGACGGGATGAGTGAGTTGGCAAAACACCCTTCCAGTTTTGCCCTTATGAGGTGACAGTAATGTCATTACAACTTTATTCCGTCTCTGATAACCCGACCCAACAGGATTTTGGGGATAGCCCCACAGAAACTCGCGAAACCGATCATTATCAATTTGAGTACATCGAATCGTTTGTGGATAAATGGGATCAGTTGATCGATTGGGATCAGCGGGCCGAAAGCGAAGGCAATTTTTTTATTGAGGCTCTGTGGGAGCGCGGGGTAAAGCGGGTTCTGGATGTGGCCACAGGCACCGGCTTTCACTCGATTCGCCTCTTGGAAGCTGGATTTGATGTGGTCAGTGCCGATGGATCCTCAGAGATGCTCCACAAAGCCTTTGAAAATGCCCGCAAACGAGGCCATGTGCTGCGGACTGTCAAAGCAGACTGGCGCTGGCTCAACCGTGATATTCATGAGGGCTTTGATGCGGTCATTTGTTTGGGCAATTCTTTTACCCATTTGTTTGCTGAAAAAGATCGGCGCAAGGCATTGGCCGAGTTTTATGCCACCCTCAATCATGACGGGATCCTGGTGTTAGATCAGCGCAACTATGACTCTATTTTGGATCATGGCTTTTCCTCTAAGCACACCTACTACTACTGTGGGGATAATGTGACGGCTGAGCCGGACTATATGGATGAGGGTCTGGCTCGTTTTCGCTATCGATTCCCTGATAAATCTGAGTTTTATCTCAACATGTTTCCTCTTCGCAAAGACTACACTCGTCGTTTGATGTATGAGGTAGGCTTCCAACACATTGAAACTTACGGAGATTTTCAGGAGACCTATCGAGAAGAAACCCCTGACTTCTTCATTCACATTGCCGAGAAAGAATACGTCACCGAGCCAGATCCCACCTAGGATCCCAGGATCAGATCGACTATTGGACTTGGACAGAATGAGAATCGAGACAAAATCTCCATCCTACCTGTTCACTCAGATCCGTATTTTTCTAGCGTTTTATTGGGACTATTTCATGGCCATAACTCAATCTTATTCCGACCAACCCTATTCTGGGGGCGTTGCCATCGCTCGTGACTATTACAACAGCAGCGATGCCGATCTGTTTTATTTCACCGTCTGGGGTGGCGAAGATATTCATATTGGCCTTTACCAAAAGCCGGGGGATCCCATTGCTCTAGCTAGCCGCCGCACGGTGGAAAAAATGGCCAGTTTATTGCCACCCTTGACGAATCAAGTTCGGATTTTGGATATTGGCTCCGGCTATGGAGGAGCGGCCCGCTATGTGGCCAAAACCTATGGCTGCCGAGTCACTGCCCTCAATCTCAGTGAGGTGGAAAATGAGCGCAACCGCCAACTTTGCCAAGAGCAAGGGCTGGCGAATCAGATTGAGGTGGTGGATGGCAGCTTTGAACAGTTGCCCTTTGAGCCAGGGCAGTTTGACGTGGTTTGGTCGCAGGATGCCATCTTGCACAGCAGCAACCGCACCCAGGTAATTCAAGAGGTAGTGCGGGTGCTGAAACCCGGTGGATCCTTTATCTTTACCGATCCCATGCAAGCGGACACCTGCCCCCCTGGAGTTTTGCAACCGATTTTGGATCGGATCCATTTGGCCTCACTGGGATCCCCTGGCTTTTATTGCCAAATGGCACGGGAGTTGGGTCTGGAGCAGATCACGATCGAACAGCATACCGCTCAACTGGTGGAGCACTACACCCGTGTATTAGCTGAAACGGAGCGGCGCACCCCCGAATTGGCCCAACAGGTCAGCCCCGACTACATCGAACGGATGAAGAAGGGGCTCAACCACTGGATCCAAGGGGGGCAAGCAGGCTATCTGGCTTGGGGCATCTTCTTGTTCCAAAAGCCTGTGGTCTAAAGGGTTCCCGACTCTGGCAAGCTCAATTGCTCAGGACTGAGGATCCGGCGCAAAAATGTCTGGCGGTGATGACGAGTGGATCCCTGCTGTTGGATCGCCTGCCGATGGGCGGGGGTGCCATAGCCGACATTGCGATCCCAGCCGTAGTGGGGATGAAAATGATGCAGATGTCCCATCCACCGATCCCGCTGAACTTTGGCCACCACCGAAGCTGCCGCAATGGAAAGTGAGATCTGATCCCCTTTGACCAGGGCAGTCTGGGATCCCGGCAATTCCGCCACGGGCAAACCATCCAGCAAAATGTGATCCACCAACGGCAATTGAGCCAATGCCCGTCCCATAGCCAAGATGGTGGCCTGCCGAATGTTGAGCTGGTCAATCTCTCTGACGGTGGCGGATCCCAGCCCAATCTCAACGGCTACCGACCGGATGAGGGGGAGCAGTCGCTCTCGTTGCCGACGGGTTAGCTGTTTGGAATCTCGCAGCCCCTCTAGGCTCCTGGGATCCAAGCTTTGGGGCAGCACCACCGCCGCCGCCACCACTCGCCCTGCCAGGGATCCCCGGCCCACTTCATCCACCCCAACAATGCGGGTCAGGCCCTGCTGCCAAAGGCGAGATTCCCAGTCCAACGAAGGAGGGGATCCCCCCATCAGGAGCGAGATCTCCGTCGTCGTGCTGCCACTGGAGAAGCCTTGATCGGTTCCACCACAGGAGCAGGTTCTGGTGCGGCTGAGCGGCGGGTGATCACCCGTTGAGGCGTGGGGGAACTGCTGAATTGAGAGGGTGGTTCCGGCTCGGCTTCGATCTCTTGTCCAGCCTCTTCCAGGGGTTCATCATCCCAATCAGCGGGGTCTAGCGCACCCTCTTGAGAAGCCGTGGCAGGATGCTCATCCATCTCGAAAGTCATGTCTTCCGGGCCATAGCCGTTGGTCTCGATGGGATCCAGCTCAGCAGAGGCAAGATCCCCTTGCCCCGGCAATACCACCGCCACCACCGTATCGCGGCTCTTGGCCACCGGCTCTGGGAGCAGCAGCAAGGGGGACAGCCCCATCTCGGAATAGACCGCTTGCTGGAGGGGGGTCATCTCCACCCGGATCACTTTGCGGCGGCTCTCCCGACTGCGATCTCGCTCCTCTTTGCCCTCCTTGCTGACAGGAGTAGGAACAGCTTTGGGGTCCTCTATTGCAGGGGCGGTTTCCATCACCCGACGGATCACCTCTTTACTAGGCTTCTCCTTCTCTTCAAAAGCCTTGTCGAACCCTTTGTCATAGGGCTTCTCCTTGTCATAGGGCTTTTCTGTTTCGTCTGGGCGAGTTCGGCCCCGGCGGCGAGAAAGGGAAGTGGATCCCCGCTCTGAGCGCAGACCACGAGACTTGTAACCACCGCCGCGTCGATCCCGTTCACCACCACTACTGATCGGATTGCCATCGGCATCCTGCGAGATAAAGGCTGGATTGATGCCAGCGAACACTGCCGCCCGACTGGTATCCAAAATCGGGGATCCCTCATCCGAGTGGGCACCCGGTAGATGGGCCAAAAGGCCCAAGCCATCGCAGTGGGGGCAGGGACGGCCAAATAGCTCGTAAATGCTCTGCCCCTGCCGTTTGCGGGTGAGTTCCACCAATCCCAGTTCCGACAGCTGAGCCACCTGGGGGCGGGCTTTATCGGAACGCACCGCTTTGTTAAAGTGCTCCAACACCTGCAACTGGTCTTTGCGGGCGTCCATATCGATGAAATCCACCACGATCACCCCGGCGATATTGCGGAGTTTCAGTTGGCGGGCGATCTCGGTGGCAGCTTCGCAGTTCGTCCACAACACCGTCTCGCGGGCGGTCGCAGACTGGGTGAAGGATCCCGAGTTGACATCGATCACCGTCAGAGCCTCGGTGGGCTCGATGATGATATAGCCTCCAGAGGGCAGATCGACGCGGGGGCGCAGCGCCTGTTGAATGGCAGCATTGACCCGGAAATAGTCCAAGATGGGGGCGGGATTCTGGTGGAAGTCCACAAAAACCCCAGCGGGCATCTGGCCTTGATTCCAAGCTTGCAGCTGCTGTTTGACCCGCTTCATGGATCCCTGAGAATCGGTGACGATGCGATTGACATCCGCCGAAAAAGTATCCCGCAACACCCGCTGGATAAAGTCAGAATCCCGATTTAGCAATCCCGGCGTCCGAGCTTGGGGATACAGCTCTTGGATCTCATCCCACTGCCGTTGCAAAATCTCCAGATCTTCGATGATGGCCTCATCCGGCACCCCTTCTGCCTCAGTCCGCACCAGCAACCCCATCTGGGAGGGCTTGACTAAGATGGCCAAGGATTTAAGCCGATTGCGCTCCTCTTGATCCAGGATCCGACGGGATAGATTCACCCCGCGACCATCGGGCATCAACACCAAATAGCGACCCGGCAAAGAGACCTCACCCGTCAAGCGGGGGCCTTTATTGCCCGTAGGTTCTTTCATCACCTGCACCAGCACTTTTTGCTGGGGGGCGACCAACTCGGTGATAGCAGCGCTGGAGCGCCTCAACTTAATGGGGCCTAAATCGCTGACATGGATAAACCCATTGCGCTCGGTGCCGATATTGATAAAAGCAGCATCAATACTGGGCAAAACATTTTCGACGATGCCCATACAGACATCCCCCACCTGATGCTCGCCACTCGCCACAATCAATTCTTGAATCTGCTCTTCAGCGAAAACCGCTGCAATGCGATATTGCTCAGCGATGATGATCTGCCTTGGCATAGATGATGAAATCCTTAAAAATACTGGGGAATCTTAATCCCAGGGATAGCTGTGGTGCTCTGTTTTGTTGTCACATCAATCATCAACTGAAGCATCAGCATCTGATAACAAGCCTTTTCCAGACTCTGAGCCTGTAAAGCAGACATCCTGTCAAGCAGAGACATGGAGGGCTTTCGATAAGCTGATGGGGAGATAGCAGAAAAGACTCTTGCTTGCCAAAACCAAGCGGTTCAGCCGATGAACCTGCTGGACACAATCACCAGATGCACCGATCTGCGTGTCCATCTCAGGAATGCCAAAATTATAGCCCGCTCCAGGCGAAAACAAAACCACCTTGTGATTCGTTGCGGCGTCTCAAGGGGTTCCACTCACAGCTTTGAGGTGGGCCTATCATAGGCTTGCCAAGCCAGGTCTAACAGGCTATCTAAAATTGCTGCTGCCACGGTCGGCCCGCCTTTGCGGGAATCGGTGCGAATATGGGGCACCAGGGATCCCGCCAGTTCTGTCTTGGATTTCAAAACATCCACAAACCCAGCGGGGGTTGCGATCACCAGAGCGGGGGCAATTTCTCGGCTGCGGATCAGATTGACCAAGCTGGTTAAAGCGGTTTGGGACTGACCAATGACAAAAATACCTTCTGGGTATCGCTGGGCTAGCGTCTCCAATCCCCATGCCGAGCGGGTTCTCTCCTTTTGGGGTCGGGTCACCGCTTCGGTACTGCAATAGATCGGGTTGGAAAAAGTCTGCTGAATGGCTCCCGAAATCCCCACCTTCACCATAGGTTCATCCACCACGATGGTGGTGCGGGCGGCCAAAGCTGCTGCCCCCGCTTGCAAAGCCTCGTTGGAAAACCGGATCAGGTTCAAATAGTCAAAATCAGCTGTAGCATAGATCACCCGCCGCACCACTTCATACTCTGCCGGAGAGAGATCGTGGCGGCCTACCTCTTTGTCAATGATAGAGAGACTCTCGGCGTCAGTGATGTGCCATTCCATGCCAGATGTTGGCTCCTCAGATGAGTGAAACTTCGGGAAAATGCCTGTGAGGGCTGAAATCAGTGCCGGATTCAGTTTCAAGACTACCGCTATTGTGCCGTCAACTGGGCTAGATGGCCTCACTGACCCGAAGTTTTAGAGGCAGTTTTCCACACGTCGTAGCCGTCTACCTCAACCATCAGCAACCATCAGTCGATTCGAGAGTCAGTCAATTCGAGAGTCAGTCAATTCGAGAGTCAGTCAATTCGAGAGTCAGTCTGGGCACTTTGCTTCCCTCAAGCGGTTCAGCTCTGATTCTGCCACCTTGATATCGACAATACCCCTACATTACCCTTACAAACCCTTACATTGAGGGTGCAATCGATCGGGCTCACTATTGTTAGGACTGTCAGGCTCAGTGTTGTAGATGATCTAGGAATCAGAAATCGTAGGGGTTACATGAGCCTCGTGCCCTGAAGTTGAGGAGTATGTCAAGAAATCTCTACGACATTCGCCGTGGACAGAGGGTCACAGTAGCGTAGTAGAAGTTGTCCTTGCTTTTGCTTGCTTGCCCCTATGGTCACCTCGCTGATCCCAACTCCCCCCACCTCTCCTGCTTACATCTGTCCCCTCAATCAAGCCTGTAGCTACCTGAGCGATGCGGCCACTGAATTGCGGTTGGATCCCGGTCTTTTGGCCATCCTGAGTGTGCCCCATAAGGTGGTCACGGTGGCGATCCCTATCCAAATGGAAAATGGGGATCTGCAAGTCTTGGGGGGCCATCGGGTGCAACACAGCAACGTGTTAGGGCCCTACAAAGGCGGCACTCGCTATCATCCAGCCGTCACCCTAGAGGAGCTGTCAGCGCTGGCCATGCTGATGAGTTGGAAATGTGCCCTGCTAGGGATCCCGTATGGAGGGGCCAAAGGGGGGATCCCGATTGATCCTCGTCGCTATACCGTCCGGGAGCTGGAGCGCATTACCCGCCGTTATACCAGTGAGCTGATCAAAGATATCGGCCCTTCAGTGGATATTCCGGCCCCTGATATGGGTACCTCCGCCCGTGAGATGGCCTGGATGATGGATACCTACTCTATGAATGTGGGCCATGCGGTGCCGGGGGTGGTGACGGGCAAACCGATCTCGATTGGGGGATCCCAGGGTCGCAACTTGGCCACTGGGCGGGGCGTGATGCTGATGGTACGCGAGGCTCTGCAAGACCAAAAGCGCAGTCTGGTGGGATCCAAAATAGCCATTCAGGGGTTTGGTAATGTGGGCAGTGCGGCGGCACTGTTATTTCACCAAGCGGGATCCCTGGTGGTGGCGGTGTCCAATGGGTCAGGCGGAATCTATGATCCTGACGGTCTCGATATTCCAGCCCTGATCGCCTATTCGGCCCAGCGCAATCGCCAATTGGCAGGGTTCTCCAGCTCCGTGCCCATCACCAATGCAGAGCTATTGACCTTGCCCTGTGATGTGCTGATCCCAGCCGCTCTAGAAAATCAGATCACGGAGGCCAATGCCTCTTTGATCCAAGCCCGGATTATTGCGGAAGCGGCGAATGGCCCGACCACACTTCAGGCGGATCGGTTGCTCACAGATCGGGGGGTGACCATTTTGCCCGATATTCTGGCTAATGCGGGCGGGGTGGTGGTCAGCTACCTGGAGTGGGTGCAGGGGTTATCCTATGTATTTTGGGATGAAGAACGGGTCAACCGTGAGATGGAAGGACTGATGGTGCAGGCTTATCAGCGGGTGATCCAAGAAGCTCGCATCCGAAAGATCCCACTGCGGCTGGCGGCCTACACTCTAGGGGTGGGACGAGTGGCCCAAGCGTTGATGGATCGCGGCCTCTATCCCTGAGCCTCTATCCCTGAGCCTCTATCCCTAAGTAGGAGTGCAGAATCTGGGCACGGAAGGGATCCAAACAGCGGTAAACTAAAACTTGAAAAGTGATGTCATGGTCGGCCTTTTCCACTCAAGCCACCCACACTCAGTCACCACTTGAATGCCCATCAGGAGGGATCCCTGTGTCACTCAACGTCCGCATCATTGCCCCCGACCGTACCGTTTGGGATCAGTCCGCCGATGAGGTCATCTTGCCCGCTACATCGGGTCAGTTAGGTATCCTATCTGGTCACGCTCCCCTGCTTACTGCTATTGGCACAGGGGTGATGCGTGTTCGCTCTGGCGGAGAATGGCACGCCATCGCGGTCATGGGGGGATTTGCCGAAGTCGATCAAGATGATGTCACCGTGCTGGTAAATCGGGCTGAGCGGGGGGAGGCTGTTGACCGAGCTGCTGCTGAAGCCGCCCAATCGGCAGCAGATAAAGTGCTGGCTGATAGCACCGACAAACAAATTCGCCTCCAGGCTAAAGTTGATCGCCAACGGGCTACGGCCTTGCTCCAAGCTGCTGAGATGGGTGGCAAAAGCTAGCTTGAGCCGGTATTCATTTCTCAGCCATTGGCATAGGTCTGCCTCTATTTCCAGCCGAGGCAGCCTTGAAACCTGCCTGATGGCGCAGATTTCTGCCAATCAATTCATGAGTCTCATCAAACAGTTTTCAAGTCTGTTTTCAAGCCTATAGACCGCTTGCATGAATCGAACCTCATTGCTATTGACTCATGGACAGAGTGGCTCAACGAGAGCAATCAACGGGATCCAGGGTCAATGTCCTACCTGTCAGCGCAAACTTAATTTACTCAAATTTACACTTTTGGCTGCAATTCAGCAGAAAGGTTGAAGCTGTATTCCCTCTGATTCAGCCTCAAATCAGGTTTTCAGCATGGTTCAATCTTGTTTTTGTTCCATGAGATTCCCCCGCAAAGCCCTACTCAGACTCATTTCCCCAGACGAAATCAACCTGATACTGTGATTTAGAGGAGCTGACATTCGTATGTAAAATCACAACCTTGATCTAGATCTGTCTCTTACGATGTGATCAGCTCAAGAGAAATCCCTAAACAAGGGATCCTAGTTTTGGACTGTCCTGGCTATTCTGGCTAGCATCTGACCCCAAAAGTAGACATGAGCCAAGCAATACATCAGAGGCTAGAATCATGAAGCTTGTGATGTGAATAGGTACAAATTACTAGTTTGCTGTTTTGTAAGCTAGCATGGCTCTATCTGAGGGAGGAGTGAGTGAGATGTTTACACGCCTAGCTGACCAGTACCGGGAATATGTCCGGGATCTGGTAATGAGCTTGCAAGCTCTTGCCATCGTATTGGAGCGTCGGGGCTATATGGCCTCTTGCTATGTCTGTGGCGATACGTTTGAGAGTGCTTCTTTCATGGTAAGCCTCCGGGAGGGTCACTTGATCCGATTTTTGGTCTCTGAGTGTGCCATCACCTGGACAGAGATGCGGGATGACCGGGAATTGATGAAGCTGGAGGGCACCGAGGCCATCCGGCAGTTGCAAGAATTAGCCGATCAAGTCAAAGACACCATGATTCCTGCCGTTCGGGCTGTTGAGGTTGTCTAGTTTAATTTAATAAGTGCGGAACCAGCCCGTTGATAACTGATCAGAACCTTCGAGATGCGACTGTGGTTGATCCTGACTATTGACTGAATAAGACATACTGAAAACAGTCTACAGAGTCTCTTACCGAGATGTTGTGGGTCTGTCGTAAACCTGTGGCCTTATCATGTTGACGGTTTGGTTGGCAGTTGGAATCGGGTTGATTGTCTTTGAGATATTCTTGCCTGAGTTGGTGGCTGGCCCAGTTGGGGTGGCAGCACTTTTGGCAGCTGGTCTGGCATGGTTAGGGATCCCGTCGTGGATTCAGGTGGTGGCTTGGATGGGGTTATCCGCTGCCTTCATACTGTTGGGGCGACGCATGATGCCCCACGGCACGGTTATGGAACTGGAAGAGAGTCGGGAGGCCCGCTCAATCTCGATGATTCCGGCAGGGCAACGGGGGCGCGTAGCTTACCAGGGATCCGAATGGAATGCAAAATGTAGTATTCCCACTTTGGAGATCCCGGCTGAACAAGATCTATATGTGGTGGAGCGTCAAGGGAATACCCTGATTGTGATGCCCGCCAAACTGTTGGGGGATTAGGCCAGCAATCGACCTCATTCATTCCACCTCATTCATCCCACCTCATTTATCCCAACAGTGGGCGGGCTAACAACTCTTGAGGCTTTGGAAGTTATTGAGAGACATCCACAAAGGTAGTTAAGGAGGTTTGCCGATTTTGCTGATCAAAGGCGCTATATCGCACTTGATATCGGCCTGTAGGGTTGCCGCTCCCCACTTCAATAGCCGCCTGAAATGTGCAGAATGTTGCACCTGAAGCACACCCTGCTGTGCTCGCATCAAACACATCAGCTCTGACTAAAGTTCCGTTAGGACGAAAAATTTCAATCTCAAAGAATCGGGATGAACGGATCCCACTACTGGCTGAAACTTCAACTGGGAAGAAAGGAGACGTCTGGCCTATCCGTAGGGTTGTGGGCGGATTAATGAGGTTAATGACAGGGGCACTGGGCAGGGGCTGAATGGTGGATCCACTGTTATCGCTGCCACAGGAACCGAGCGAGACGGCTGCTAACCCAATCACCACAGCACTGGCAAAGTGACCAACTGTCGATTGAAATCTGTGCTTTTGGGAAGTAGACATGATTTTGATAACCTCACAGGTCACTAAAGGGATTGTAAGTGGATTTTAGTTTGAGACTGGCCTTGAAGCTTAAGATAGCCGCTGGATATGAATAAAGGATGAGATGAGTTTATGAAAAAGAATCATACTCTCAGGGATCCTCGCTGCTAGAGATATGGGCTTGAATTGAATCAAGACAGGTTTGCAGGGGCTGTTGGGCTCCTAGGCAGTCTACCGCAGTGGCCAAAGCGGTGGGGTGAGCATCCAACAGGTCTTTGGCTTGGCGACGATAGCGGCTGATGTTGACAGCCGGATCCGGTGTTTGGCCGGAGGGGGAGCGCAGCAGGCTCAGAAGCTGCACCACCTGTTGCTGATCGCTGCGATCTCCCTTGACTTGAGCGGAATAGAGATATTCGGCAGCACCACCCGCCATCCAAAACGTGCCGTAGCGATCAAGCTCCTCCTTCGAGATTTTCCCGTCCTGTTGCCACTGGGTAATGGGATCCCTGTCCAGCTGGATGCCGCCATACTCGGGATACCCCCGCCGGAAGGCTTGAATGGGATCCAGAACATAATCTACCACTGGGATCCCGAGGACACAGGCGGCAGTGAGATGGCCGGCTTCGTGCTGGATGACCCGCTCTCGATAGGTGGGGGAACGCCAATCGAACCAGGCCCCCAGCAGCCCCGACCACTTGCCCCCCAACAGCACTTGCTCCACCACCAGCAGGGCAATGGCAATGGCAAGCGGCACACTGGCACGGGATCCCAGCAAACTGGAGGTCGTGATGGCGGCAATGATTACGGCAACGCGGGTGATTCCGGTGTTGGACATGGTGGACTACAGGAGAAAATGATTAAGGTCTGAAGACCTTGATCTTCTCATACCCAAAAAGGAACATTGTCAATTCAACCTCACTATTTTGTGTGAATATATGGATTGCAGATTGTTCGATTTTTATCTGTTATGGTCGCAATGACTACTCCAGCACCACTCACTCAAAATGGTAAAAGCTTAGGTGGAGATGCTGTATTAGGTAGTTACTGAACAGAGTGTATGGGAGATCATGTAATGTGATAGCGCATGATTTGATTTATTGAGTTGATTCATTGGGTTGATTTGAAATATTAGGTAGTGTTTGAAAAGGGCTGATAGGATGCTGATAGGATGACGAACTCAATTAGCCACCGCTTGTAAGATAAGAAACGAGGGGATAACTATCTGGCCATGCTGAATGTGGCGGCTATCGTCTACTTCCCTTTGGTTCTCAAACACTGCCTAGATAATGGGATCCTGAAGGATAAACTGGTAAGGCTACTTTTTGATCTCCTCCATCATGTCGGCATTTCTGCTTGAGATTGGCACCGAAGAACTTCCCGCAAGTTTTGTCAGCAGCGCCCTAGAGCAGTGGAGGCAGCGGATCCCAGTGGATTTGCAAGAGACGAATTTGCACTATGACGGCATCCAGTTTTTTGGCACGCCGCGACGGTTGGCGGTGTTGATCGACAACCTGCCCGAGCAGCAGCCGGATCGGGTGGACGAGATCAAAGGCCCGCCCGCCCAGATTGGTTTTGTGGATGGGGATCCGGCCAAGGGTCTGTCCAAAGCGGCCCAAGGCTTTGCCCGCAAGCAGGGGGTGGATCCCGACGCTTTGGAACTGCGGCAGACTGAGAAAGGGGATTTTTGTATGCCATCCAAAAGATTGCTGGACAACCAACCGCAACGGTGATGACAGAGCTAGGTCTGGGTTGGATCACGGGGCTGACCGGGGAGCGGCTGATGCGCTGGGGATCCGGCGAGTTGAAATTTCCCCGCCCCATTCGCTGGTTGGTGGCGATGCTCGATCAGCAGGTGTTGCCGCTGCAATTGGAAGGGATCCGAGCCGGAGCGAGCAGTTTAGCCCATCGGGTGCTGCATCCTGAGCCGGTGGTGTTCCAACAGGCTAGTGAGTATGCGGCTGGGCTGCAAGCGGCTTGTGTACAGGTGGATCCGGCCCAACGACAGGCAAAAATTCAAGAGGGAGTTACTTTTATTGCCCAGAGAACAGGGGGGGAAGCTCAGATTCCTGACTCTCTGTTGGCAGAAGTCACCCAATTGGTGGAATGGCCCACCGTGGTGATGGGGCAGTTTGAGCCGGAGTTTTTGATCCTGCCTGCTCCGGTGATCAAGACCGTGATGATCAGTCACCAGCGCTATTTCCCTGTCCACCAACCAGGGGATCCAGAGCGCCTGTTGCCCCATTTCATCACCATCTCGAATGGGGATCCGGCCAAATCTGACATTATTGCGGCGGGCAATAGTCGAGTGATCCGGGCGCGGCTGGCGGATGCGCGGTTCTTTTATGACGAAGATCGGCGGCGACCCTTAGAAAGTCTGGTACCTAAGCTGGATACTGTCACCTTTGCCGATGGCCTGGGATCCCTGGGGGATAAGGTGCGGCGGATCGAGCAGATTGCCGAGCTGATCGGGGCGCAGTTACAACTGCCAGGGCATATCCAACTGCTGGTGCAGGAGACAGCCCACTTGGCAAAGGCGGATCTGGTCAGCCAGATGGTGTACGAGTTTCCCGAATTGCAGGGGGTGATGGGAGCTGATTATGCCCGCCAGAGCAAAAAGCCGCTGGCAGTAGCCGATGGCATTGAACAACACTACTGGCCACTGGGATCCGGGGCAACCTTGCCGCTCTCCATCACGGGAAAGGTGGTGGGGCTAGCGGATCGGCTGGATAGCCTGGTGGGTCTGTTTCGTCTGGGCAAAAAGCCAACGGGATCCTCGGATCCATTTGCGTTGCGGCGGGCGGCCAATGCGCTGCTGTTGATCTGTTGGCAGGCCGATTTTCGCCTCGATTGGGGGGAGCTGATCGGCCAAGCTCTGGCGATTGGGGCCACCACGGTGACGGGCGGGGATCCCGATGCGGTGGTGATTCCTAAGGTGAAAGAGTTTTTGGTGCAGCGGTTGGTGACGCTGTTGGAGGAAGAAGGTATCGATGCTGATCTGATCGCAGCGGTGGTGGATGGCGACTATCTACAAGATCAAGCCCTCCGGGATCCCGTGGCGGCTCGTCACAAAGCCCAGTTCTTGCAAACCCTGCGGCAAACCAACCGGCTACCGGGCATCTATCCCACCCTCAACCGCTTGGCCCGCATCTCTCGCCAAAGTGATCTGAGTCCTAACCACCGGGATCCGGTCTTGGTGGTGGATCCGCAGCTATTTGAGGGTAAGTCTGAACAGGATCTCTTTGAGGCGGCCCAAACGCTGGTTGCTACCGTCAGCGAGAGTCTAACTGAGCAGACCCATTCTCTCGACTCTCTGATCAAGGCTTTTGAACAGATTGCGCCGACGATCACCACCTTTTTTGAGGATGTGTTGGTGATGGCAGAGGATCCCGAGGTGAAAAAGAATCGGCTCAACCTGTTGGCCACATTGCATCACAATGCCCTCTTACTGGGGGATTTCAGCCAAATCCTGCTGGCCGGTTAGAAAGGCTAAGTGTGACCCAGGCGTTGTTGCGTAGGGATCCCATAACCGAGAGCGAGTTGGCCCGATCTGGGGACTTGATCATGAACTTGATCTTAGGGACTTATGATGATCCACCATTTCTGGATTTTGCGATTGTTTTGGGCCACATCCATTGCGGCGGAATTGGAATATCGGGTCAACTTTTTGCTCTCGGCCCTCAGTAGCATTGGGGGGCTAGCGGGTAGTCTATTTGGCCTTTTCTTGTTTTACCAAGGGGACTACCGCTTTCAGGGTTGGACGTGGGAAGAAGCTCTGATTGTGCTGGGCATCTTCACGATTTTGCAGGGCTTTTCGGCACTGTTGCTCAATGTCAACCTCAATCGCATCGTTCAGCAGGTGCAGGAGGGCACTCTCGATTTTGTTTTGCTCAAGCCGATTAGCTCCCAATTTTGGCTATCGCTGCGGGTGATCTCCCCCTGGGGCTTGCCAGATATCATCGCCGGGATCCTGGTGGTGATCTATGCCGTCAGCCGCCTGGGTTTGGGGCTGGGATCCTTGGTGTGGGGCATCATCCCGCTTGGGCTAGGGCTGGTCAGTTTTTACAGCCTCTGGTTCATGTTGGGGGCCACCAGCATTTGGTTTGTCAAAATCTACAATGTCACCGAAGTCCTGCGGGGCTTTGTGGAGGCCGGACGCTTTCCCACCATTGCCTATCCCGCCGCCTATCGGTTTTTCTTTACGTTTGTGGTGCCCGTGGCATTTTTGACCACTGTGCCAGCCGAGGCGATCTTGGGACGGGCCAGTGGGGGCTATCTGCTGGGATCCCTGATCTTGGCCAGCGGTTTGCTCGTGGGATCCCATTTTTCTGGCGCTTGGCCCTGCGATTTTACACCAGTGCCTCCAGCTAAAGCCAGTGCCTCCAGCTAAAGCCAGTGCCTCCAGCTAAAGGGGGATCCCGTGCCCGCCGCAGGTTCACCAGAAATCGAAAGGAACTGTGTACAATCGTGTAGAAGGTTTGCAGAGGGGTCGATAGTCCCTCAACTCCATTATCTAAGCGTACCTAAGAGGACTTGATGCTGCGACTTGACCACATCAGCAAAATCTACCCCACAGGTGAGGTGCTGCGGGACGTGAACTGGGAGGTCAAACCGGGAGATCGTGTCGGGCTGGTGGGGGTAAATGGAGCGGGCAAAACCACCCAACTCAAGATCATTGCCGGAGAGGTGGAACCCACATCTGGAGAGGTGGTCAAGCCCAATAGCTTTCACATCGCCTATCTGACCCAAGAGTTTGAGGTGGATCCCACCCGGACGGTGCGGGAGGAATTTTGGCGCGTCTTTGTGGAAGAGAACCGGATCCAGCAGCAACTCAGCCATATCACTCGCCAGATGGAGCAGGCGGATCCCGATGAATTGGATCGGCTGCTGGGCCAGATGGATAAGCTGCAACGGCAGTTTGAAGCCCTGCATGGCTACGAGCTGGATGCCCGCATCGAAAAGATCTTACCGGAGATGGGCTTTGAGTCGGATGATGCCGAGCGGCTGGTCAGCGCCTTCAGTGGTGGCTGGCAAATGCGGATGAGTTTGGGCAAAATTCTGCTGCAAAAGCCCGACCTGCTACTACTAGATGAACCGACCAACCATCTGGATCTAGAAACCATCGAGTGGCTGGAAGAGTACCTCAAAAATCTGGCTCTGCCGATGGTGATCGTCTCCCACGACAGAGAGTTTTTGGATCGTCTCTGCACCCAAATCGTCGAAACCGAGCGCGGGGTGTCCAACACCTATCTGGGCAACTATTCCGCCTATCTAATGCAAAAAGCAGAGATGAAGGCGGCTCAGATGTCCACCTACGAGCGGCAGCAAAAAGAGCTGGAAAACAGCAGGCCTTTGTGGATCGGTTCCGGGCCAGTGCCACCCGCAGCACTCAGGCCAAGAGTCGAGAAAAGCAACTGGACAAAATCGAGCGCATAGAAGCGCCCACCAGCGATGGCCGGACGCTGCATTTTCGCTTTCCGCCTGCCCCCCGCAGTGGCCGCGAGGTGGTGGAGATCAAAGACCTCACCCATACCTATGGCGAAAAGATCCTGTTTTTGGCGGCTAATCTGCTGATCGAACGGGGGGATCGGGTGGCGTTCTTGGGGCCGAATGGGGCCGGAAAATCCACATTGCTGCGCCTGATCACCGGATCTGAGCAGCCCACCGAGGGCACCGTCAGCCAGGGATCCCATAATGTGATTCCGGCCTACTTTGAGCAAAATCAGGCGGAAGCGCTCGATCTCGAAAAGACCGTCATGCAGACTATCCATGACGAGGTGCCCCAGTGGAAAAACGAAGAGGTTCGCACCCTGTTGGGGCGGTTCCTTTTTAGTGGTGAGACGGTATTTAAGCAAGTGAAAGCCCTGAGTGGGGGCGAAAAAGCGCGGCTAGCCCTGGCCAAAATGCTGCTCCAGCCCGCCAACCTGATGATCTTGGATGAGCCCACCAATCACCTCGACATCCCCGCCAAAGAAATGCTGGAGGAAGCCCTGCAAAACTATGACGGCACCCTGATCTTGGTCTCCCATGATCGTTATTTCATCTCTCAGGTGGCCACCAAAATCGTTGAGGTTCGGGACGGGGAACTGGTGGTCTATCGGGGCGACTATCACTACTATCTGGACAAGATCGCCGAAGAAAAGACCAAAGTCGTGCAGGACAAACTAGAGGCCGAGAAAGCCGCCAAAGCAGAGGCCAAACGAGCCAAAGAGCGCGAGAAACAGAAGGCCAAAAAGGCCACCAGCAAATCTTGAGGTCCACCCCTGGGGACTTCCCTCATCGATTGTCTAGAGGCGAACAATCCCCTAGATACTTATCGTGTTAGTATCCCAGCATGACACAGACACTCATGCCCTCAACCCCACTGGGATCCCGGCCTAGGCCCGCTGATCCAGGATCCGAGCACCCTTTCAAACGTCTACTATGCTATAGCAATCGCTATGACCGCCTGATCGCTCAGGCCACCGCTTGCTCCATTTTGAATAAGCTGTTTGACCTCGCCCCTCCAGCTTTGATTGGGGCGGCGGTGGATGTGGTGGTGGAGCAGGAAGATTCGATTCTTGCTAACCTCGGCATCCCATCGGTTACTCACCAGTTAGTCTTTTTGACGGTGCTGAGCGCCATCGTCTGGGGCTTAGAGTCTCTGTTTCAGTACCTCTATGCCTATCTCTGGCGCAACTTGGCCCAAAACATCGAGCACGATCTGCGGCTGGATGCCTACACCCACATCCAACAGTTGGAGATGGCCTACTTTGAGGAACGCAGCACCGGCGGTCTTATGACCATCCTCAACGACGACATCAACCAACTGGAACGGTTTTTGGATGTCGGGGCCAATGAGATCTTGCAGGTGATCGTCACGGTCTTGGTGATTGGCGGAGCTTTCTTTTGGATGGCCCCTGGGGTGGCGTGGATGGCGATGCTGCCGATGCCGGTGATCTTGGCCGGATCGATCAACTTTCAGAAACGGCTGGCCCCCCGTTATGCGGATGTGCGGGAAAAGGTCAGTCGCCTCAGCGGGTTGCTGGCCAATAATTTGGGTGGCATCACCACCATCAAGAGCTTTGCCACCGAAGAGTATGAAGTGGAGCGGCTGCGGCAGGAGAGCGAGGCCTATCGCCAGAGCAACCGCCGTGCCATCACCTTGAGCGCGGCTTTTATTCCGTTGATTCGGTTCATCATTTTGCTGGGCTTCATCGGCACCCTCCTGTTTGGGGGCTTTGCCGCTGTTCAGGGCAGCTTGAGCGTTGGCACTTATAGTGTCATGGTCTTTTTGACCCAGCGACTGTTGTGGCCTCTGACTCGATTGGGGGACACCTTAGATCAATATCAGCGGGCCATGTCCTCCACCAACCGGGTGCTGAATCTGTTGGATACGCCGCTGGCGATTGCCTCCGGTGGCCGTTCCTTTCCGGTCAAATCTGTCAAAGGGGACATTCAACTCAAAGATGTCACGTTTGGCTACAGCAACCAGCCCCCCGTGATGGAAAATCTCTCCCTCACCATTCCGGCGGGACAGACCATCGCCATTGTGGGATCCACGGGATCGGGCAAGAGTACCTTGGTCAAGCTGTTGCTGCGGCTCTACGAGATTCAGTCGGGATCCATTTTGATAGATGGCCACGATAGTCGGGATCTCAACCTCCAGGATCTGCGCCGCGCCATCGGGTTGGTCAGCCAAGATGTTTTTCTGTTCCACGGCACCGTCCGCGAGAATATTGCCTATGGATCCCCGGAGGCCACCCTGGAGGAGATCATCGCCGCTGCCACCATTGCGGAGGCCCACGACTTCATCGATCAATTGCCCCGTGGCTACGACACGATTGTGGGGGAACGCGGCCAAAAGCTCTCAGGCGGTCAGCGGCAACGGATCGCCATCGCCCGAGCAGTGCTCAAGGATCCACCGATTTTGATTCTGGATGAAGCCACCTCTGCGGTGGATAACGAGACGGAAGCGGCCATTCAGCGTTCCCTCGAAACAATCACCCAACACCGCACGACTATTGCCATCGCCCACCGACTCTCGACGGTACGCAATGCTGACCGCATCTATGTGATGGAGTACGGCCAGTTGGTGGAACAGGGATCCCATGATGACCTGCTGGCCCACAAAGGTATCTATGCTTCTCTCTGGCGGGTGCAAACGGGCATCAAAGCGGTGGCCTAGCACACTTGGGCCGGAATCTACCGACAATCTACCCACCCTCAGACAGCTCAGGTAACGGGATTAAGACCCTTGTTTACACTTGCTTGGATTTGTTGGTACTTGCTTATTGGACATTAGCGATCAACCTCGTTTTGCAGATCTCTACTTTGAGCCGACCCAGGATCCCTATGAACTGGCCTGCCCTATGAACTGGGCTGATTGAGAGAGATAGCAAGGGATCCCTATCAAACTGGTTCGGGAGTATATCGGGCAACAGGGTAAAAAGCTGCCCTAGAAGGATGGGGGTTGTATCCCATTTCCAAGGCTCAAAAAGCGTGACATTCGGTGATAACGTTAGTTGTAACAATGTCTTCATCTCTGCGCCGCACGATGGGCAGAACAGCGAAACCACCGGATACTAAGGAGCTGACTTCATAATGGTTACAACGACAGCAGCAGCTAACGTTGGCTACATCAGACAGGTGATCGGGCCTGTGATCGACGCAGAATTTCCCAGCGGCAAGTTGCCCGAAATCTACAACGCCCTCAAGGTGGAAAGCACCACCGAATCTGGCCTCAAGCTGAAGATCACCTTTGAGGTGCAGCAGTTGTTGGGGGATAACAAGGTGCGTGCTGTGGCGATGTCCACCACCGATGGATTGGTGCGGGGCATGGAAGTACTGGATACCGGCGCTGCCATTACGGTGCCTGTGGGCCAGCCCACATTGGGTCGGATCTTTAATGTGCTCGGGGATCCCGTCGATCAGGGAATTGATGTGGTCTCCCAAGACTACTCTTCCATTCACCGCGATGCGCCTGCGTTTGTGGACTTGACCACCACTCCCGAGCCGTTTGAAACCGGCATTAAGGTGATCGACCTGCTGGCCCCCTTCCGCAAGGGGGGTAAAGTCGGCCTGTTTGGGGGTGCTGGTGTGGGCAAAACGGTGCTGATCCAAGAGCTGATTCACAACATTGCGGCTGAGCACTCTGGCCTGTCCGTGTTTGCTGGGGTGGGCGAGCGCACCCGTGAGGGCAATGACCTCTACAACGAGATGAAAGACTCCGGTGTGTTGGACAAAGTAGCCCTGGTCTATGGTCAGATGAATGAGCCCCCCGGTGCCCGGATGCGGGTGGGTTTGACCGCTTTGACGATGGCTGAGTTCTTCCGCGATACCAATAAGCAGGACGTTTTGTTGTTTATCGACAACATCTTCCGGTTTGTGCAGGCGGGTTCCGAAGTGTCGGCGCTGTTGGGTCGGATGCCTTCCGCTGTGGGTTACCAGCCCACCTTGGGTACCGAGATGGGCAACCTGCAAGAGCGGATCACCTCCACCAAGCAGGGATCCATCACCTCTGTGCAAGCGGTCTACGTGCCTGCGGATGACTTGACTGACCCCGCTCCGGCCACCACCTTTGCTCACCTAGACTCCACCATCGTGCTGTCTCGGGGCTTGGCTGCCAAAGGGATCTACCCGGCTGTGGATCCACTGGATTCTTCCTCCACCATGTTGCAGGCGGATATCCTCGGGACAGAGCATTACAACACTGCTCAAGCGGTGCAACAGACCCTGCAACGGTACAAAGAATTGCAGGATATCATCGCCATCTTGGGCTTAGATGAACTGTCTGAAGATGACCGTCTGACGGTGGCCCGTGCCCGCAAGATCGAACGATTCCTGTCTCAACCCTTCTTTGTGGCCGAGGTGTTTACGGGGAGTCCTGGTCAGTATGTCAAGTTGGAAGATACCATCAAGGGCTTCCAGCAGATCCTTTCGGGCGAACTGGATGCCCTGCCTGAGCAGGCTTTCTATCTAGTCGGCGACATCAGCCAAGTCTTTGCCAAAGCCGAGAAGATGAAAGAGTCCGCTAAGTAAACGCTAAGTAAAGTTCGCTGATGATTGCTGATGATTAAGCGACTGACTGCGGCCCTCGATTCAAGTCACTAAAGGTCAGTGCTAAAAAAGTCAGAGCTAAAGGGATCCCTTGGAAACAGGGGATCTTTTCTTATGAATGTCTGAGGTTTGGTATGGGGAGGCTCTTGTGGAAACGTGGTGGTGTTGGTGCGTCGATTTTGCTGAGATCCTTACCCTAAGAGAGGTTGACACGGCAAACTTTTTGTGAATCACCAGAAACTTAGGAGATCCCAACGATTTTGAAGATTATTCCCACAAAGACTCAACAGCATCACTATCTCTTTATCAGGTTCAATCGGGATCCAATCCCATCACCTTCCGATAGCGGGCCTCCACATCCGTCACCTTCTGAGATTGACGATGGGGATCCCAGTCACTGCTTTCAAATAAGCGGTTGCGTAAGTGATCCACATCAACCGTGGTGGACTTTCCCTGTGCGACTAGCGCCCGCCCTTTGACCCAGACATACTCGACCGCCTGAGCCGGACGCCCCAAAATCAACAGCCCGATGGGATCCGTCCGAGGCAGCAGCGATAGGCTTTTCAGGTCATACAGCACCAAATCGGCCTGCTTACCCACCTCTAAGCTACCTACTTGATCTTGGATGCCCAGCCCCTGTGCTCCCCCTTGGGAGGCCATCACCACTGCTTCTCGCGGAGAGATCCAACGGCGGTAGTCAAAGTCTGAGATGGTGTGCAGGATAGAGCCGATCTTGATGGCCTCTAGGATGTCTTGAGAATCATTACTGGCGGATCCATCGCAGCCAAAACTGACATTGACCCCAGCCGCACGATATTTCAGCAGCGGAGCGATGCCACTGCCGAGACGCAAATTGCTAAGGGGGTTGTGTACCACTGTTGATCCGGTTTCGGCCAAGAGGGCGATGTCCTCATCCTCCACCCAGACGCTGTGGGCTAGCGATGTTTTGGCCCCCAACCAGCCCAATTTGTGCAAGTGTTGGACGGCACTGATGCCATATTTTTCGTAGGCCAGTTTCTTTTGGGCCTGGGTCTCCAGCAGGTGAGCATGTCGGCAGAGCTGATAAGTGTCGCTCAGCTCAATGCAACCGCGAAATAAAGCATCCGAGCAGAGCTGAAGCCCGGTCGGTGCCACCATGATCTCGATCCCTTCTTCTGGCCGGTGAAAGCGGCGAGTGGCCTCATCCAACAGTTCGAGGGTGGCCTGGGTAGGCCGATAATATGACTCCACCGCCAAGGCTGTGCCACCAGTCGGGATCCCTGATTCCTGAGCTAGATCCTGGATCAAGGGGCCGATAAAAGCCCGGATGCCCACCTCTCGATAGGCCCGATCAGCCACCTCAATGGTTTCCATCTCTTGTCCAGGAATCAGCACCAGATGATCCACCACGGTGGTTCCCCCGGTGAGCAAGGTTTCCACCGCTGTGCCCAGCGCGCTCAGATAGACCTGCTCGGGATCCAGAGGACTAAACTCGTGCAATTGAGCGATCCACAACTCCAGCGGGTAGGGGGGAACGATGCCCCGTTGCCACATTTCTGAAGAATGGGTATGGGCATTGACAAATCCCGGTAGCAACAGCTTATTCCGACCATCCACCAGGGATCCCTGGGGTGCCAACTGAGGGGCAATAGCAGCGATGCGGCCCGCCTGGAGCAGCACATCGACCGTTTCGTAGCCCGACTGACTGGGGATGAGGGCTTGCTGGATGGTGGTATTAGTCACAGGTCTTCGGTAGAAAGAACTAAACAGATTGTACGGTTGCAATAGGCTAAAACAGTTTTGCTCCTGAACTGTCTTAGTTGAACTGTCTTAGTTGAACTGTCTTAGTTGAACTGTCTCAGTTGAACTGTCTCAGTTGAACTGTCTCAGTTGAACTGTCTACAGTCTGCCGGAAAATGGCCCGATAGCTGCGTGGCTTTTGCTACCGAAATCGTCGGGATCCCGGCTGGCCCGCAGTGGCCAATGATGGCGGCCTGATGATGTCCTGCTGACCGCAGAAGCTCCAGCACCATCTCCACCCCCGCCGGATCCACCGCCAGTAGTAGCCCGCCACTGGTCTGGGGATCCGCCAGCAAAAGCTGCTGCCACGCCATCAGCTCATCCGCCTGGATCCCGGTGTAGCCGTCCCAGTTACGCTGAGCCGCCCCCGGAAAGATGCCTGCTTGAGCCAGCGTCACCGCTTCTGCCATTGTCGGCACCTGCTCCCATTCCAGAGATGCCCCTAGCCCAGAGCCGCGACAGACCTCTAACAAATGGCCCAAGAGGCCAAACCCGGTCACATCCGTCATGGCATGGACGCTGGCCTGCTGACTGAGGGCGGATCCCACCCGGTTGAGCTGGGTCATGATACCCAGTACCTCTTGGTAACCTGCCTCGCTCAGGGATCCCTTTTTGAGGGCGGTGGTCATGATGCCAATTCCCAAAGGTTTGGTCAAGATCAACACATCTCCGGGCTGGGCTGTGGCATTACGGCGCACCTGTGGCAGATCGATCAAACCCGCTGCCACCAAACCAAAGATCGGCTCTGGCGAGTCAATCGAGTGCCCACCCGCCAACGGGATCCCCGCCTCCTGACAGACCTGGACTCCCCCCTGCATAATCCCCTGAATTGCCTCCATCGGCAACGTGTTGATCGGCATACCCAAAACCGCCAGCGCCAAGATCGGGGATCCCCCCATGGCATAGACATCCGATAGGGCATTGGTGGCAGCAATCCGGCCAAAATCCACCGGATCGTCCACTATCGGCATAAAAAAGTCGGTGGTCAGCACCAACGCCTGGGTATCACTAATCTGATAAACCGCCGCATCATCACTGGTATCGGCCCCCACCAATAGATTGGGATCCGGGCTGAGTAGGGGCACCTTGTGCAAAATCTCCCGCAGTTGGGTGGGAGACATTTTGCAACCACAGCCGCCGCCGTGGGAGTACTGAGTCAGGCGAATGGACATGATAGAGCCAGAGAGAGAATTGAACTGGAGACTGAGATTGAGAGCTAGTTCCAAACGAAAGGGGCTAACCGTTCAGTCACGATGGGAAAATCACCCCTGGAAAGTCGCTGGACTACATCGCCAAGGCTTGTTGACAGAGTCCGGCTTGCAGGTCGTCATCGAGGGTCTTGAGGTCGGCAATCGCCTGTTGGTAGACCTCGGTGGGACTGGATCCCGCCTCCACTTGCCGCAACCACCGTTGGGCCTCATTGCCTTGGGCCAGTACCGTCTGAATCGGAGCCAAAAAGCAGCTAAAGCCTCTGGCGTGTGACTCTACCCAGGCGGGAGCCAGTTGGCGGTCAATCCACTCTTGGGCCGTCAGGGTCTCGCCTGTCCGCCAGTGGATCAACTTGGCCTTCAGGGAGAACCGAGCCGCAGCCTGTTCGTTCTGGGTCTCGATCTCCAGCAACTCATCGGGGCTAAAGGCCCCCAGCAAGGGATCCCAGTGGTCTGGAGCAGCTAGCATTTGATGCAACCGTGCTTCGATGAAGGCTGCAATCGCCAAAATGACCACAGGATCCGCCACTAGGTCACAAATACGCACCTCCACCCGGTTCAGATCATAGGGGCGATCGTTACCATTGGGCCGTACCGAGCACCAGAGATGGCGGACATTTTGCATGGTGCCCAGCCGCAACTGCTCTGCCGTCCAATCGATGTAGTGGGTCTGATCCCGGAAATAGGGCACCACCGCTGGGGTTTTGGGAAAGACTTGCCAGCGGCTGGAATGGGATCCCGTCACCTTGCCATCCAAAAAGGGAGAGGAGGCGCTTAGAGCCAAGTAAAGAGGAGCTTCCGCCCGCAACAGACGACAGGCTCGAAAGATAGCATCAGCATCGGGCAAGCCTAGGTTGATGTGGATGCTGGCGGTGACCACGGAGGTGCCATAGGTGCGCTCGATGTAGTCGTGGTAAGGGTGAGTGGGATCCGAGCGGTGAAATTGATCGGATCCCCCCAGGGCCAAGGTGCTACCGGGCAAAAGGGTATAGGGGCCTAAGGGCTGAAGAAATTGCCGCAATTGCATCCGAGGTCGTACCAAAGCGCAGAGCAGATCCTCATAGCGATGGAGGGGATCCGTGATGTACTCCACATTGCGCCGATCTGGCTCCTTGGCAAACCCAGACATGGCCGCCACCACCTGATCCGAAAAGCCCACCACCTCTCCGGCTGCGGTGCCGGTGTACATCTCTACCTCAAAACCTTTGGTCAGCATCTGGGATGAGCGTTGGGACAGTTGACGGTTGGGCACCTGGAACTCCTGGGGTAGCACTGCGAAGGGACAGGAATGGACAAACGCTGGATTTTTAGAGTTAGATAAATCTCGTTTTATTCCAAATCCCCCAGCCGCGACTGTAGCTGCTGTGCGGATTCAGAAAAGTGCTGTTTCCCCCCAAACACTATCGCCACCAGTGGAAGGGTCAGGATCCCTAGCCCCACCACCAAGGTGATCAAGATCCCCAAGGGCAATTCCACAGACTGAGCCATCAAAAACGACAGTTGGACTGGAGCGGGATTCTGGGCCGCTGTGATGGCCACAATCGCTGTCATCAGGCTGAACAGAAGCAAGCTAATAATTGGCATCCCTATCTCCAGATCATTTTCCAGATCCCCTGCCTGTGGGCATTAGTCTGGATGCTTTTTTTGACATCTTTGACCCAAGCTTTGAGACTGGATCTCCCCTGATCATAGAGCAGATACATCTTTTCACAAACCGGGGATAAGATAGCGGGCGACAAGGTTTGATATCCTAGTAAGTCCTCGGGGAGTTAGCTCAGTTGGTAGAGCGCTGCGATCGCACCGCAGAGGTCAGGGATTCGAATTCCCTACTCTCCACTCCGTCCCAACGGATCAAGCCTCAGCGCTACAAGATTCAGAGAAAAAAGCTCAGGCTGGGGCAGTTTCCTCTCTATCCTTTTGATACCCGTTCCTATAATTATCGGCAGACGTTTCATCATCGGCGTTACCTGGGCTGGATGATGCCCTGTTCCCTCGGGATCCATCTGTTATTAGGGGCTGGCATCCTTGCCGTGCAGGACTCGTTCTTTCGAGCTGAGCCAGAAAGGGGAGCTTTGATCCCGGTGGAGTGGCTGGAGGAGGATCCCCCAATTACCCCAGACCAGAGGCCAGATGATACCCCACGGGCCTCCATCACGTTGCTGGCCCGCCCCAGTTTTCGGGATCCCCATGCCTCGGTGGGAGGGGCGACGATGCGCCGCCAGATGCGAGAAGCCGTGATCCTGGGATCCCTAACGGTGAACTCAGCTCCTGTTGATCCACTGGATGCGGCTCCCCCAGACATTCCCCGCCCAATAGTAGAATCGGCCCCAGTTGAGCCTGTTCCGGTGCAGCCCACAGCTCCGTTGATTGCCCAGTTGGAGCAGGCCATGACCGCAGAGCGGTGGTCGGAAGCCATCGAGACGGTCGATCAGTTGATGCTGGTGGCCCCCAATCATCACGAGCAACTGAAAACCTATCGGTCTCGCTTAGAGGAATGGCAGGCATTGTCAGATCAGGCGGAGCAGCTCTTGTCTCAACCCTCCCCATTGCCGTCCCAATCTCTCACCCCAGATCCACCCGATCTAGATCCACCCGATCCGGTGGCAGCAGTTCCTCCTCCCCCTCTGCCTGCCAGGATCCCGGCCACCCCAAACACTCAGGAACCTCAGACTTTGGGGGATCCCAGCACTGGATCGGGCGGAATGACTGCGGCTGGCGTTGCGGCATCGGCTCAGGAAAATCTAGAACCCATTGTCGAGTCACCTCAGCCCGCCACCCAGCAAGATATGGACTGGGGATCCTACCTGTCTCAACTCCAGCGAGAAGTGCTTGCCCATTGGCAAATTCAGGGGGCTGGGCAGTCCCATACCACCCGTCTTCAGTTGACCTTAGCCCGAGCTGGCACCATCGAAGGGATCCAGGTTTTGGATCCCTCAGGAGATGCCCTGGTGGATGCGGCGGTGGTCAGTGCCATTCGGCAAGCGGCCCCCTTCGATCCCCTACCAGAGGGCTATGAGCGGTTTGTCTTTGAGTTGGATGTGCTGAGTGGAGCAATCCAAGTGCAGCCCAGTGTTTGGCAAGAGTAACGACCTTTGCTTGGGTTTGTCTGATCGGCGCAACCGTTTCAATGGTTCTCAGCCCTCGGTCTATTTTGAGGTGAGTAGATTTGGGGCGAGCACAGCCTATTCAAAAACTGTCTGTCACCTATTTGGATCCCCCAGATCCCCACAGCATCAAAATTGGCGATGGGCTTGCCCCTGCCAAACGCTGAAGATCCCCAGCCCTAGGATCACGATCCCGCTGATGGCGTTGCCCCACCGTTCTGCTGATGTGCCCTGATAGCGAATATCAATTTCGGTGGGATTGGGATCCAGTGCCAGTTGGAGGCGACCATCTGGGGTTGTACTGATCTGATCTTGAGATAGAGAACGACCATTCTGTCTGACCTGCCAGGCAGGATAGGCATACATCCTTAAGTTCAACACAACAGGATCTGAGTTGGGATCTGGCTCTACAAAAAAGTGTCGCCGTCCATACTGCCAGATTGGCGTCTCGATCTGTCCCTGACCAGATTGCCATTCCAGCAGAGGATAAGTTGTGGCAGGGGGAACCGGGCTACCCTGACCGGCCATTGGACGATACTCAAAGGCATCCACAAAAGCCAACCCCTCTGGATATTCCCAGTGCCAGCCCAAAAAGGGTTCCCCCTTGACTGGATCAATGGTCGGCTCAGCCGGAAAAGCTGGCCGCTGTTCCATCAAACGTTCAAATTGGGCCACCAAGGGCGGATTGTAGAGAGCCTGCCGGGTGTAGGCTAAGCCCTGAGCCATAATCCAGCCCATTAACCCTAAGATCAACAGGGATCCCGCCACCTGTCCCGATTGTTTTAGAGGCAAGGATTTTAGAGCAGTGGATGAGAGCCGCCCCAAAGCCGGGATTCCCTGCCACAAATAGCCAAAACAAAAGGGCAATACACTCGCTGACACCCCCATCCACCGCCACGGAAATTGGATCCGGGTCAAGCTGCTTGAAAGCTGGTAGAGAGGAGCTGATAAGCTAGTCATCATAAAACTGGCGATCAACAGGGATCCAGCAATAAAAAACAGTAGACCACGCTGGATTCGAGGCTCGATTGAGCCAGAGATCTGAGGTGTTTGAGTTGGCATTTGACTTGACTTTTGACTTGACTTTTGACTTGGCTCGATTGTCAAGACTGCGACAATTATCGTCAATCCCAAAACAAGCAATGGGATCCAAAAATGGGGTAACAAAGTTCGGTCATACTCTGTTATTTGGATCCCAGAGGCAAAGTTGACCATAAATCGTTGCAATGGATCGTAGATATCCCAGCCATTGATCAGATCAATACTCACCAAAGATTGATCTAGAGCAGCGGGCAACAAAAAGAAGCTTACACTCAGCAATCCCAGACCTGTTGCTCCATAAATCGGGATCCCTAATGTGAGAAATTGTCGCCATGCTGTGAGACACAATAGCCCTGAAAAAGATTGAGTAAAGCAAAATGGCCACAGGGGCCACACCACCGTCCAGACTAAGACCATCGGCAAATGGGTCAAAGCTAAACCACCATAGGCCAGCGCCAGTGCCAGCGCCCACGGCCACCACCGGGATCTCGACAAAGTAGCCCGCGTCAAGCCCAACCCAGCCCCGATCACCCAGGGCATCAAGCTCAAGCCCCATACCTCCGCAATAGCCCCTCGGTCATAGATATCCAGCACAAAGTAGGGGGTCGTTGCCGCCATCATCAAAACAGCTAGTGAAATTGGGGCTGACCACACTTGCCGAGCTGCCCAATAGGATCCCCAAGCCCGCACTACAGTTGCTAAAACCATTGAACCCACTAGTGCCTTGCCCGTGCCCAGCCACACAAATGGCAGAGTGCTGATCATACAAAGTGGTGGATAAAAACTAAAGGTGGGACTGCCCAAGCCAAAATAAGATCCTTCTAGCCAACGAGGATAAATCTGTCCGGCCCAGAACTGCTTGCCATACTGAAAAGCCCACATCATATTGAAGTGGAAGGAGTGAGTATGAGGGTAATTTTGTTGCCACATTGGAAACATTACCAACACAATGGTAGAGATGCCTATCATCCCCAGCACTAAGGGTAGGAGTTTAGTGGTATTTTCAATAAAAAGTGAAAGGTTTTTCATAACATCAAAAAAAGTTTATTTCAGATAAATTTTTAAATTTTCGCCAATCTAAGAAAAAAATAGTAATGACCCATGCTGGAACTTATTTTCCTTGGTAGTGGTGTACAAATAGCACCGCACAGGTTGTAACTAACTCAACCGACCCCAGCGAAAGACCAGGGATCCCCAGGTCAACCCTGCCCCAAAGCCCGCCAGAACCCCCAGGGATCCCGGTTGTAGACGACCTTGCTGCATCCAATCGTCGAGGGCAATGGCCACCGATGCCCCGGATGTATTGCCGTAGCGCTCTAGCACCGACGCCATCTGGGTGGGAGCGATGTCCAGCCGTTTGGCCACGGCATCGAGGATGCGCTGATTGGCCTGATGAATGAAATAGCCCTGAATCGCCTGCGGTTCCAACTTGGCTCGAAAGAGGGCTTTTTCGATCACCTCTGGCACGGCGGTCACGGCAAATTTATAGACCTCCCGGCCATTCATGGTGATGGGCTGACAGCGATAGCGCCCCACTTGCAAATCGTCCACCAGCGGTTGGGATTGGGTTTCCATCCCCAGGGTCAGTAGGGATCCCCCACCCCCATCGGTACGCAATTCCACCGCCAAAATGCCATCAGGAGCTGCGGGATCCCCGGCCTCTAGCACCACCGCCCCCGCTCCATCCCCAAACAAAATGCAGGTGGTGCGATCCGTCCAATCCACGGTGCGGGAGAGCAGGTCTCCAGCCACCACCAAGGCTCGCCGATACAGACCCGTCCGCAAAAACTGACTGGCGGTGCTGACGGCATAGACAAAACCCGTGCAGGCGGCTGAGAGGTCAAAGGCCACCGCCCGACTGGCCCCCAAGCGATGTTGCAGATGAGGGGCAGAGCCAAATCGATCGCCATTGGTGGAGGTGGCCAAAATGATCAAGTCCACATCCGCCGCGCTCAGGCCCGCCTGTTGCAAAGCTCGCTCCGCCGCTTGAGCGGTCAGATCCACCAGCGTCATCTCGGGTGGGGCAATCCGCCGCTCACGGATGCCAGTGCGAGGCCAGACCCACTCATCAGAGGTATCCACCAGACGGCTGAGTTGCTCATTGGTCAGGGTGGGCTCCGGCAGGGCCGAACCTACGCCAGTTAGATGCACCGTCTGAAGGATGCGGGCAGACTCTGGTGTGATCATGGGAGGAGGCAGTGAGAGAGCTAGGGTGACTGGTGAGGCAATCGGGGGGCAAACTCGACCGCATCACAGGGCTGGGTTAATGGACGCTGGATTGAGGGATGCTGGATTGAGATTGCCCAGATTCACGGAAGGCTGGTCGGGATCCAGTGCCTCCAGTGCTAGGCGACCGGCCTCGCCCTCTGACCAAGCAGCTCTGACATCACCACTTTTGAGTTCGGCGGTGATCCGATCTAAGACCCGATTTTCCACCGCTTCTTTGGC
>JAAUUM010000107.1 GCA_012031565.1 Synechococcaceae cyanobacterium SM2_3_2 | reverse complement strand
AGATCGAGATTGGGACGACCTGATCAATCTCGCGTGGTGCAAGCTCTGTGGCGGTTCCCTTGGCAAAAATACTCCCGTTTTGCCATCGATATGAACCGGTGGCAGCGCCTGACTGCTGACCAACAGAAGCTCTTTTTTATGCGGGAAGCGGTGATGGCCACAGAATTGGCCTTGGGGGATAACTGGTCGGCATTGCTGCTCTATCCCGCTTTGATTGGGGCGGGCACGATGGGGGTGATTGTGGAGCTGCAAATGGGTGATAACTTAGGCATCGGCTTGGCAACAGGCTTGGCGGCGACAGCGGTGTTTTTGCTTCGCAAAGCCGAAAAAGGTCAAAAGCCTCAGATTGCCGCCGATGAGTTTGCGGTTCGCTATGCTGCCCAAAATGGCTACCGCCCCGAACAAGCAGCCTCTACACTGCTGAGTGCCATCCAACAAATTGCAGTGCTGGAAGACAGAGTCTCGGAAAAAGAGGACTACGACACCACCATGCGCCGCCGCAATCTGGAATTTTTGGCCCAGCGCGGACTGGGAACGGGATCCCTGGCCATCAACCCCAAATACAAAAATCGTGGCGATCAGGCTCCCCCCGCCTCCAATCAACCTCCCTATCAACCCCCTTATCAGCCTCCCTACAACCAACAACCCCCTTACAATCAGCCTCCTTCCCGCCGCCCCCCCTCTGGCCCTAACCAGGATCCCAGATCCTATCGCCCCTAAGTTGACTCAACCCGCTCATCCGGCAGCATCCTACCCCTGATCACCCTTGCCACCCTGACTCAGGGATCCACAATAGGGGCAGCTCTTTCCCTCCGATGATGTGATGAATGGGGATCCCATCTTGCGCCCTATGCTCTACGAATTCCTTGACGATGTGGCCACCTACCATCTGGTGGATCAGGTGATGCTGGGATCTCATCTGTTAGTGGCTCCGGTGCTCCGGCCTGGGATCACCAAGCGAGTGGTCTATCTGCCAGCGGGGGAGTGGTATGACTGGTGGATAGATAGTCAGTACACCGGCCCAACCCATATCTTGGCGGCGGCTCCCCCCGACCGATTGCCCCTCTATGTTCGGGCTGGAGGGATGATCCCGCTGGCTCCTGTCATGCAATACACGGGTGAACGGGCTGGGATCCCTTGCCTCTCAACATCGCTCCCGGCAATGGCGACTTTAGCTTCTATCAAGACGATGGCCATAGTTTTGCCTATCAAAGCCGAGCTTGGGCCAAAACTCCAGTGCGGATCCTGGAGATGGTGACGGGCTATGTGGTGGAGGTGGGATCCCGACAAGGGGACTGGACACCCCCGCAGCGGCAGATCACGGTCGAAGTGATGGGCTACGAACCTCAAACCTATCGGGCCTCAAACCTATCGGGCCTCAAACCTATCGGGATGATGGAGAAGCTCACACCTGACAATTTGACCCACCTTTCAGCCTCACTATTTAGCTAAATCCAAATCAGCTCAAGTACGCAATCATCCTTGCGGGGAAGCTTACCTCACACTAGTGGCAGTGCTCTGTAATTTTATTAGCCATAGAGCTGGTGCCTATTGACCCTTATTATTGCTGGCGTGGGTGGATCAAAAACGGCAGCCACTCAAAATTTAGAGGGAAGGAAGGGATAAACTAAACTTTTTCAAGAACCGAACTATGACTCTCACATCTTTATTTTCATCTCTGTTCCTGATGGCTATTCTGCTGGTTTTGCCCGCCTGCGATGATGGGGGTAGCACTAGCACTGTGAGTCCTCCTTCATCTACTCCGACGCCTGTCAGCGAGTGAGATTGCAGACTCTTTTGTGGGGGCTGAACGTTAGCATTGCCAACAAGCGAGGAGCTGTCAATGAAAAAGCAACTGCTCTTAAGGCTCTGTTGTCTGTTATTTCTCATGGGATTATTTCTGGTGGGATGTGGTGGAAGTGGGGGATCCCCCGCTGCTTTTGCCCCCCCTGCCGCCGGAGAAGTCCCCACAGCCCAGCTCTTGTGTGATCTTGACCGACAGACCCGCACCTTTAGCGGGCAACTCTATCTGGAACAACCGGAGGTGGCTACCTGCAATCCTGGTCGCCTGACTCCAGAAGCAGCCCAACAGATGATGGATCGGCTCAATTTTTTGCGAAGTCTTCATCTTTTGCCAGCCGTCAGCCTGGATCCTGAGCTGCTGAGACGAGCCCAAGCCGCTGCCTTGATGCAGGTAGCCAATAATGCCCTCAGTCACAATCCCCCTGAAAGCTGGCGATGTTACAGCGAGGCTGGTGCCCTGGGATCCCAGATGGGCAGCTTAGCAATTGGGCCCATTTTGGGATTAGATCGACAAGAGGATCTAGGGCAATTGCTGGCCCGACAGGTGGATATCTACTTTGCAGAGCCAGGGCAAGAGAACTTTGTAGATGTGGGGCACCGCCGCTGGAATCTGTTTCCCCCTTACGCCCAGGGAGCCTATGGTCTGGTGTTTGACCCACGGGCTGTGACACAAGCCAACTCCAACTGGCTGTTCAGCTTTGATGACAGCATCCCCAACCCTGAGTACATCTCTTTTCCAGAACGGGATGGTTATCTCTATCGTCTTGAAGGGTTTTCCCGCCAACCGCTGACGGCCTATCGCTGGTCATTTTCAGTCCCAACGGTGGGCGGCCAATCTGATCTCAGCCAAGCCCAGATCCAAATTACGGATGCAGAAACTGGCGAGTTCGCCTCTGTGCGAGACATTCAAGTTGGGGATCCTGCTTTTGGTCTAGAGACTATTTCCTATTCGGTGGCGGGGATCCTGCCCAATCGAGATTATGACTTTGAGATCAGCGGTATCCGTGTCGCCGGAGCGCCCCCCCGCACCTACCGATTCTCTACCGCTCTCTATGACTGTGACCCTGTAGCAGCCCGCAGCCTCAATGATGAGGATCCAAGCGTGGCAGAAATGTTGATGCGCCAAGCAGGATTGGGATCCCCGCCGAGACGCCAGAGCACCCCCTTAATTACCCTTGATTAGAGTAATTAGAAATTTAATAGGGGCTGTTCAGGGACGGAGAACTCAATCCTCAGCCGACCGAAAGATGGCGAAAGAGCTGGTATAACCGTGCAGAAATGTGGTTTTCCCCACCGGGCCAATCTCGCCGTTACAAAAAAAGCCCCCCATCGGTAGATCGCCGACAATTTCTCGAAACACACTGGTGTCAAAATTGGGCTCATCGTAGAGCTGCTCCCCTCGGCCCAAGCAAGAGAACATCAACGCTCCCGATGAGGAGCCACCGCTTGGCATGGCGCGGTCACGATAACGTTCCAACACCGATCGCAAATCCAGCTCAGAGGTGGCGGCATCCCGCAGATGGAATTGCACCGTCTGACCCGCCCGGATCCGATCCCCAATGGCCACAGCCCCCAAGCGGGGATCCACTCCCATAATCACCCGAATCAAAAAATCCCCTGGCTCAGGCGTGCTCTTAAACTCGTCCATCAACACGCCAATAAACAGGGAATGCCGCACCAATGCCTGATCGGCACCGCTCAAATGGCTGACCAAACTTTGCAGCACTTGCAGAGGGGGATCCCCATCTAGGCTAAGGATGACATTGCGTTGGGATTCCGTGACTTGTAATGGCTTGCCAATGGGCCGACAGCCTTGGGCCACCACCGCATCCACCACCACATTGCCCCAGAGAGCCAACCCAATCGCCCCTTCTCGATAAAGCAGGCCAGGGGATCCATCCGTCACCAAAAACAGGGCATTGCCCCCCGGTGTACGGGCACCACTGGCCAGCCCCCCCACCTTGACCGCCTGAGGATAGGCAAAATCCAGCCCCTGCAACAGATCGGTCACGTTTGAGGTGAACCCATCCGCCAGCACAATAAAATCGGGATCCCGGTTGGCATCCACCCCGATCACCTGCTGCCAAGTCTGGGGGGAGGCATCCAAGTCCGGTAGCTGATCGGATTCCAGATAAAAGGGATGCAAGTCCACCCCCGGCATCACCGCCAACGACAATGACACAGCGGGCTGATCATCTTCTATTTCCTCATTGCCCCCGACAATGCCACCCCCAGAGCAACCCACCAGCACTTTGACATCGAGCCACGATTGCAACAAAGGCAAAACGCGGGGAAATTCGCTGGCAAACGCTGCCGACACAAAGAGAACCGCTAAATCCGGCTTGATCGACTCAGCCGGGGCATAGAGCACATTGGGCAAACTCTCGAAGCTAAAGGATCCCTGCATCTGACCCACCAAAGCCGCCTGAAATTGGGCTGCTTCCAAACGACTGCGGGCTTCTTGTACCACCTGTCGCAGGGCAGCTTCTAGAGAAGGTTCGGTGGAAAGTGCATTAGACCACTGCATCGGCATCGCTTCTAAGATTTTTCTAAGATAAAGGCTTTTTAAGACTTGTGTGGAGTCAGATCTCTAGGCTGAAGGGAAGTTAATCAGATTATTAACAGGATAGAGCAATTGGTTTGCTACAAAGGGGTTATTGAAAAACTAGGTCTATCAGACTTTACTACCAGCCCTCTCGTTGGTTTGGCTACTGGTTGGTTTGGCTACTGGTTGGTTTATTGCACGAGCTGGTCAGCCACGGGATCCCATTCCACTCGCTAGCCACTTCTCCAAACTGCTTGGGCTAAGAGATAGGAAGTTTTGTGCAAATGTTCCTGACTCAAAAGCCTGCTACTCTAACTTAGCGCTCAGTTGCCGATACCGACCAAAACCCTGCATCTGCCCCTCTCCTTGCCATGCTGACTTCCTCTGTCATTCACCTTTTGGATCCCTCGCCTCTCCACCTCGATCCCGATGCACAACGACAGGCTCTGTTGGGTCTGATCTGCCACTTGGCCTACCGAGAAGGAGACTTTACCCTGAGTTCGGGTCGCCGCAGCAGCTACTACATCAACTGCAAGCCCGTCACCCTTCATCCCCAGGGAGCTTATCTGGTGGGCTGGGCGATGCTGCGTTGTTTGCCCCCTCAGACAGAAGCAGTGGCAGGCATGACATTGGGAGCAGATCCCATCGTCTCTGCCGTCAGTTTGGTCTCCATTTTGGATTACGATCCGGGTGTGCCCCACAATCTTCCCGCGCTGATTGTCCGCAAGCAGGCCAAAGGTCACGGCACCCAAGCTTGGCTGGAGGGGATGACTCTGCCGCCAGAGACGCACACTTGGATCCTTGAGGACGTGGTGACCACAGGGGGATCCGCATTACAAGCAGCCGAGCGGGTTCGAGAAGCAGGCTACTGCGTGGACGGCATCTTGTCACTGGTGGATCGCCAGGAAGGGGCCAGCGAGTCTTATGCCGCAGCAGGGATCCCGTTTCAAGCCGTTTTTACTCTGGCGGATCTGCGGGCAACCTACAAACAGTTGACTGAAAAAAGTAAAGAGCTGTCTAGGGGGTAGAGAAGATAAGGCAGTCAGACTTGACCATCCGGTTCGGACAGTATCTGCTCTCAAGCGCAGATTGAGCAACGGCTGTCCCCTGAGGCTACTACCCAAGATCTCACCCCATCGTCTCAAAGCCAGTCTATAATTAAGTTATGTAATCCATGTGCCGCTAAGCAAGATCACAGCCCGATGTCTCATCTGGGCTGGCTTGTTGTTAGTGGTGACACCACCAAGAGCCTATCAAAAGTTCTTTGGTCAACACGCTGTACAGCCTCAGCTTAATTGATTTATCAGTTGATTCCTTTATCAATTGATTTCACTGATCAGTTACTCAGGCCGCGGTGAGTTGTTTTTGAAGGTGCCTCACGGTTGTGGCCTGCTCGCCAATCATCAAGATTGAAACAGTAAGACCAAAACCCTGATAGGGCGCTAGCTAGAAATGCTGCTGTTATGGCCAACTTACCAATACTCTTGGGAACACTAGTTAGAAGCAGCAGGTAAATGAGTGCAATCGCCCTTCACAGGATAAACTTGCACTCAACACAGCTAAAAGCCCTCTTACCCATTACTCTTACCCATTAGTAGTCCAGTCCCAGCCAATTGAGCGTTTCAATTACTTGAGCGTTTCAATTACTTGAGCGTTTCAATTACTTGAGCGTTTCTCTAACATTACCTGCAATCTGAGATGGGCCTGTCTCCTCAAGCCTGTCGTTTCAACCCTATGTCATTCCAACCCTAGATGTTTCCTAGGCTTCGCCTGAAGGATCCTAACCCAAAATCTGTACTGATCCAATGGATTTTGGATTTTTGCAGGCTTATGTGAAAACCTCAGGGACATATCCATCGTCTGTCCCTTAGCGTCCACCCCTAGACCACAACGCCCTACATGCCTACCTACCCGATCGATCCTAACGAAATAGTATCCGCTGAAGATCAGGATCCCACTGGGGTTGCTGTTGACTTCGGCGAAAGTGAGTATGTCGAGGAGGAACCCAGCCGCCGTTCCACCGATTTGGTGCGGCTTTATTTACAAGAAATTGGTCGCGTTCCCTTACTGGGTCGTGATGAAGAAGTCTCCCTGGCCCAAAAAGTTCAGGACTACATGAGACTCCTGGAAACCCGCGCCGCCCTGCATCTAGAACTCGGTCGGGATCCCACTGTGGCTGAATGGGCCGAACGGGCCAAGTTGGAGCCTGAGTGGGCCGACATGACCCCTGAAAAGGTGCAGTTGCTCCAGCGTACCGGCGACCGCTCCAAAGACCACATGATCAAAGCCAACCTGCGGTTGGTGGTGTCGGTGGCCAAAAAGTACCAGAACCGTGGCCTAGAGCTGCTGGACTTGATCCAGGAGGGCACCCTTGGCCTCGAACGAGCGGTGGAAAAGTTTGACCCCAAAAAGGGCTATCGCTTTAGCACCTACGCCTACTGGTGGATCCGGCAGGGGATCACCCGTGCCATCGCCACCCAGAGTCGCACCATTCGCCTGCCGGTACACATCACCGAAAAACTGAACAAGATCAAAAAAGCCCAGCGCAAGATCTCGCAGGAAAAGGGGCGCACCCCCACCATTGAGGATATTGCTGCTGAGCTGGACATGACCCCACCCCAGGTGCGGGAGCTGTTGGTGCGGGTGCCACGCTCCGTTTCGCTAGAGACCAAAGTGGGCAAGGACAAGGACACCGAACTGGGTGACCTGCTAGAAACCGACGATATCTCTCCTGAAGAGACCATGATGCGGGAAGCCCTGCATCGGGATCTGCAACATCTGTTGGCGGATCTAACTTCGCGGGAGCGGGATGTGATTCGGATGCGGTTTGGCCTTGGGGATGGTCGCACTTACTCCTTGGCGGAGATCGGTCGCGCCCTTGACCTGTCGCGGGAGCGGGTACGCCAGATTGAGGCCAAGGCCTTGCAAAAACTGCGCCAGCCCAAGCGTCGCAATCGTGTCCGGGACTACCTAGAGGCGATGGGTTAACCCTCTGGCTCTGGCATTGGCTAGGTCGCCCTCGCTAACGACTTGCTAACTCTATGAATTTTCTTCCACAGCCCTGGGATCCCCTATCCTGGGGCTGTGGTGTGCCGGATGTACCAAACCCAGGGACTCTCGTTGCTATTATGGGTGGGGATCTTGGGAGAGCAGTTAGACTCTGCCAGCGATCATTACTCATTCCACCTCAGTTACTAGGTGTTTTAAGCTGCCATGACCGTAGCCTCCAAACCCAATCCCCAAGCCTCGGCTCCTGATCCTGACAAGGATCCCGACTTTCCCAATGAAGTGGAAATGTCCTTGATGGATCACCTAGATGAACTGCGGAATAGACTGTTCTACTCTGTGATCGCGGTGGTGATTTGCGTCGCAGGCTGCTTTACGGTGGTCAACCGCATCGTGGAGGTGCTGGAGATCCCGGCTGGCCCGGTCACCTTTTTGCAGCTGTCGCCCGGTGAGTATTTCTTTGTATCCATGAAGGTGGCGGCTTACTCGGGCCTGCTGCTGGCCACCCCGTTCTTGATTTATCAGATCGCCCGTTTTGTCACCCCCGGCCTCAGCGTCAAAGAATCCCGCTTTTTTGCCCCCGTGGTGCTGGGATCCGGCGTCTTGTTTCTGGGGGGGTTGGTTTTCTCCTACTACCTGATGATCCCAGCAGCTCTCAATTTCTTCATCAGCTTTGGGGAAGGAGTGGTGGATCAGGCGTGGTCAATCGACAAGTATTTTGAGTTCATTTTGCTGCTATTGTTCAGCACTGGCTTAGCGTTTCAGGTGCCAGTATTGCAGGCATTGCTGGGGGCGTTGGGGATTGTCACCTCCGAGCAGATGTTTAAGGCATGGCGGTTTGTGGTGCTGGGGGCAGTGGTGGCTGGAGCTATCTTGACCCCTTCTACGGATCCCTTGACCCAGAGTTTGCTGGCGGGAGCGGTGACTTTTCTCTATCTGTTGGGCATCTTGTTTGTCAAAGTGATGGGACGATAGGATCAGCCTTGAGTTTTTCACCAAGCAGTTGAAGTTGAGTTGCTGGGGCTGGGATCCCGCTTGCCCTACCGGCAACCCTGGCCCAATATCTGAGCAGATATCCTGTAGAAGCCCAAACTGTACAAGCCCAAAAGGAGCAGGCGTGGAGATTGGAACGCTGGTGGAGTTTCGTCATAATAATGACAAGCTGCTGGCGGTGGTGCAGGGCACCGAGGGCAAAAAGAACCTGGTTTTAGGGGTAGCTTCTGGCCAAACCTATAGCGTTCATCCCCGCCAAATCGACTACAGCCTCAAAGCGGAGGGATCCCCGACCAGTGCCGACCGGATCCCAGCTTTCATGCGCCAAGTGGAGTCTCTGCTGGATCCCGAGGGATTGGCAGTGGCGTGGGAACTGTTGATGGAGGATCGACAGCCTCTATCCGTGGCAGATATTGCCCAAATTTTATTCTCCCAAGATTCTCCGGTCGCCCTCTATGCCACCTATCGCCTCTTGAGTGAAGACAGCCTCTACTTCAAGCAAAAAGCGGATCTGTACGAGCCTCGACCCGCTGCCCAAGTCCAAGATCTGCTGCACCAAAAAACCATCGCAGAGCAACGACAGCGGGAACAAGCCGAGTTTGAAGCCCGCCTCAGATCCGCCTTGCAAGATCGGATCCCTGTGGAGTGGACCGCGGCAGAGCGGTTGCGGCTGGAGTCCTTGGAACGGCTGGCTCTGCATGGAGAGGCTGCAACTGATCGAGAGCAAGGGATCCAATTGCTCAAATTAGCTGGTCGAGACACCCATCCCGATGCGGCCATTAGCCTACTGGTGGATCTGAAATTATGGAGTCGGCATGAAAATATCGACCTGCGCCAGTCTGGGATCCCGATCCGTTTTAGTGCTGAACTGGAAGCTGCTGCGGCTGACTTGATGCAAGAGGCCCCTGCGGATTTGACCGATCGAGTCGATCTGACCCACCTCCATACCTACACCATCGACGATGCCAGCACCCGCGACATTGATGATGCCCTCAGTGTGGAGGAGCTAGCCGAGGGTGGAGAGCGAATCTGGATCCATATCGCGGATCCCAGTCGCTGGGTATCTCTCGATCACCCCTTAGAGTTGGAAGCCCGCAAACGGGGCACCAGCGTCTACCTGCCGGAGCAGGTGATCCCGATGTTTCCCCGCGATTTGACCACGGGGCCGATGAGTTTGGTGCAGGGGGAGGTGCGTTGTGCCCTCAGTTTTGGCATTCGTCTGCATGGGGATGGCTCTATTGCTGAGACCCTGATCCAGCCCAGCCTGATCAAGGTGACCTATCGGCTTACCTATGAAGATGCCGATGAGATGTTGGAATTGGGGGCGGAGCGGGAATTGACGGCTTTGGCGGCAGCGGCTCAAACTCGCTATCAGTGGCGGTTAGGACGGGGAGCCATCTCGATCAATCTGCCAGAACAAGATATTAAAGTCATCGACGAGGTGCCCCATCTGCGGGTGATTGAGGATACTCCGGCCCGTCAATTGGTGGCGGAGCTGATGGTGTTGACGGGTGAGGCGGTGGCTGCCTATGCCCGCGATCATGAGATTCCGTTTCTCTATCGGTTCCAGATGGATCCCGATCTTCCCCCCCCCTGATCTTTTGGCTCAGCTCCCCCCTGGCCCTGTGCGAGATTTTGCTCTGATCCGCTGTATGCCCAGAGCAGAGATGACCACCACCGCCTCTGGTCATGCGGGCCTAGCTTTGGATGCCTACAGCCAAGTCACATCCCCCATTCGTCGCTACGCAGATCTGGTGGCCCACCGCCAACTCAAGGCTCATTTGGCCGGGGATCCCTTGCCCTATTCGCTGGATGATCTCCGGCAGGTGATCACAGGACTGGATCCCATCACCTATGAGGCGGTGCAGGTGGAGCGTAAACGCAAACGCTATTGGACGCTAGAGTTCCTCAAACTGCAAACCCAGCAGGTATGGCGCTCCTTGATTTTGGGGTTTCTGCGGGAGCACGAGAATTTGGCCTTGGTCATGCTCGATGAGATTGCCTTTCGCTGCCCAGTGCGCTTTGAGCGGCAGATTCAGCCCGGGGAGTGGGTGGATCTTGAGTTACTGAAAGTGGATCCCCGTACGGATGGGGTGGAGTGGCGAGAGCATACCCCTCAGGGAGCTACTGTATCCTGAGATCCAAGCTCTCTGCCCTGAATGACCTAAAGGGTACGTTGTGGGGACAAGACGCAACTGGATAGCTGAAATAGTCCCAACGAACAACCTAGAACAACCTAACTGAGATTGTTTCAGCCTGACTGGATTCAGACAGCAGCACTATGGCGGGGCAGCGCGGCCACTTTTGTCTCCAGCCATGCAGCCACATGATCCGCCAACGGGATCCCGGCCAACTGGCTAATCTCCTGGATCATGGTGGGGCTGGTGACATTGATCTCCGTCAGCTTTTCGCCAATCACATCGATGCCGACAAAATAGAGCTGGGCTGCTTTGAGTACGGGAGCCAGGTCGGCACACATGGCTTTCTCCCGGTCTGTGATCACCGTCTTTTGCACACTGCCGCCCGCCGCGATATTGCCCCGAAAATCTCCCTGGCCTGGGACGCGATTGACAGCTCCAATGGGATCCCCTTCTAGCAGCAGGATCCGTTTGTCCCCCTCTTTGGCCTGGGGTAGATACTCCTGCACCATGACCGGGATCCGGCCTGACTGAGTGCTGATCTCGATCAGAGAATTGATGTTGGGATCCCCGTGGTTGCAGATCAGGATCCCTTCGCCTCCCTTGCCCCCCAAGGGTTTGAGGACGGCCTTCTGTTCCTCTTCGATAAAGGCTTTGAGGATAGCAGCCTGACTGCTGACCACTGTGCGCGGTGTCCATGCCGAGAATTGTAGGGCATAGACCTTTTCGTTGGCAGAGCGCAATCCAGCGGGATGGTTAAGCACCAAGGTGCCAGCGGGATCGATCAAGTCCAAGATATGGGTGGCGTAGAGATAGGCCGTATCCACCGGGGGATCCTTTCGCATCCACACCACATCCATCTGGCTGAGGGCACCAGCAGTGGTTTGAATCACCCGATACCAGCTGCCTTGACGGGGGGACAGATCGAGCTGCTGCAATTGACCATGAGCTTGTCCGTCCTGAACCCACAGATCGGCCAGCTCTAACCCATAGACCCTATGGCCTCGGCTTTCGAGAGCTTGCATCATGGCAACACTGGTATCGTGATGGGCCTGAAGTGTAGCCAATGGATCGACAATGAAGGCAATCTGCATAAGCAAACCTTAACGTTAGGTTAACCACAGCCCAAGTCAAAACCGTTAACTTGATAAGTAAGACCACTTTCTCATACATGACTCTGTTTTCTTGCTTATTGCATTACTCTTGCACTTATTAAGGTGATTAGGATGATGGCCACTGATTCAACCACATCCCAGCCTTTGCCCATCGGGATCCGGATTGAAACCACCCGTGAACTGTTGGATGCGCTGCGTGTTGGCACCGATTTAATGGGGGCTGATTTAACGAAGGCGATTTTATCGCGGGGTCTCTTTGACAATGCCAAAATGCCCAAGGCTTGTTTTTATCGGGGCACCCTTCATTCTGTTAGTTTCCGCAATGCTGATCTGCGGATGGCCAATCTGCGACGAGTTGATATTGAGCGGGCTGTATTTGCGGGTGCCGACCTACGAGGGGCCAACCTATCAATGGCGGTGGGCGACTATGCGACATTTTGCCAAGCCAAACTGGACAAAGCCTCACTGCAAGGCGGACGGTTTAATGGTGCTACTTTTGACCATGCTTCCCTGATAGCGACCAAATTGACCGACTGTAATTTTTTTGAGTCCTCTTTTCAGGGTGTCAATCTGCAACGGGCCAATTTGGCTCAGACTTCTTTGGTCAGCGTCAACCTATCAGCAGCGGATCTGAGGCAATCCAACCTCTGCGAAGCTAATTTGTCGGGGGCAGACTTGAACGGGATCCAGATCGAGGGAGCCGACTTTTCTAAAGCTCGCATGAGCGAAGAACAACGCTTTTCTCTGATTGATCGAGCCTCGGGCACCAATGAGCTAACGGGTAACGCCACCTTGGATACCCTGCGGGAAGCTGGCACCACCAAACCTCGCAGG
>JAAUUM010000106.1 GCA_012031565.1 Synechococcaceae cyanobacterium SM2_3_2 | reverse complement strand
CGTCTCAGCATTGGTTTTAGCATTGGGGGATCCTAGCGGGGATCCCTGCTGCCAACGGGGCAACCATATCCCCAAATTTCTCTAGGGGGCGACCCACCCCACTGAACTCCGAGGGGATCCGATCAGTCGGCACCGGAAGCCAAGATTGAGCCTCATCATCCGAGTGCATCAACAAAAGACCCACTGCTGCGGGAACTTGGGCAAACAGGGTCAGGCCCAACACCCCCACCACCGCAATCAAGAGTCCCATGACACGGGATCCAGGAGCCTGATGAATCGGGCTGAGGCTGGCAAACAAAGGGGCGACATCATAGCTCCAGCCCACATAGCCCACCACCAGCACCGACACAAGAGGCAATACCACAAAGCGATAGAGGGGCTGCTGAAAGCCCGCCAACACCTGCCGCCGTCGCTCGTCCAATTGCTCAGAAGGGACAGATACAGCCACAAGACTAAAGATGTAGAAGGGTCGCCATGCCTGCATCCACACCACCGGCAGCACCGCCAATTCCACCAGCAGTTTCTCTAGCCCCACTGGCAAGAGCGGATCCCCGGTGGCCAATCCCACCAGCACCACCAACACCCACAACGGCACTGTCGCAATGCCTGCCGCATGGATCCATAAAAATGGCTCAGCCCAAAGGTGATGTCGGCTCACAGATCCCTCTCCCAATACTGCCGCTAGAATAGCTGTTCGCCGGGATCCCTCAACGCTTGCCCTTGGATTTATCCACCATTTCCAAGTCGCGGGGACGAAAAGAGACCAATTTGTCCCAATTGCCGCCCTCAAACAGCACACCTATCCGGTCATCCGCCACCCGTTGCACTTGGCCTTCATAACCAAAATAGGTATCTTCAGAGTTGATCACTTTTACAGCCATTCCGGGCAGAATGGCAGGCATCTGGGGAACTGTAGCCATCGGGATCCCATATCCTTGAACGTTCAACCCTCTTATTATGGGTTTGTTTGGGACGGATTTCTAGTTAGCTGCTCCCGTGAGCCAGTGCTTCCATCCACTTATCATTCACACACATTCACACATGGGACGAAATGTGTGGCTACCTGACCCCGAGTCGTTTTTCCCTGGATCCCGCTATGGCTCGTCTCCCTCAAACCACTGCTTTTGTTTCCGTGACCCGCTCCTCTTGGCACGAGGGTCTGATCGAAGGGGAGGTCAAGGCTAGTTCTTGGGTGTGGAGCTTTCGCTGGTGCTTCCAAAAAGGTGAACTTCAAGTGGATCCCTCCCGAGGGCGAGCTTTGATCCGAGAACCCCTCAGCCGATTCCTCGAAAACTCAGACTACCAACTGGAACCGGGCAGCAATTATTCCTTCACCATTCGCAGCCAGTTTTAGTTCTCAGTTCTGCTCAAGATAGGATCTGGCTGGGCATAGGACTTGGCAATCCTTGCCGATAATAGTCATAGCTCAATGATGTTTTTGAATGATATTTTTGTCCTGTTTCTCGTCGTCAGCCCTCTATCGCGGCCATTGTTATGCCTAAGCCACCCCTTTGGTGGAGTTCTCTGGACAATTCTCAGCTGGTACGCTTTTTGCTGATGGTGGCAGCAGGCTGGGCGGTTCTGCAAATTCTCCATTATTTTGAGCTGATTCTGGCCATCTTTTCATTTGCGGGGATCCTGGCCTTTTTGCTTAGCTACCCGGCCCGTTGGCTGAGTCGATCGATGCCTTATATAGTGGCGGTCTATGGGGTAGTGGCAGGAACCTTGATCGTCATGGCTGCTCTCTTGGTGGGCATTGGTCTGACGGTATTGACCCAAGCGCCCCAAGTCACCCTCAGCGTGGCGGATTTTTTAACGTCAGTCGTGGGGTTCATTCAGCAGGGAGAACGCAACCTCAGCGCCCTCAACATTGAGATCAACCTAGAAGATTTAGAGCAACAACTGCGGGGACAGGTTCTCTCTTGGGTGGGATCCGGTGTGCTGACACTGGGCAGTCTGCTGGGGGGATTGCTGCAACTATTGCTGATTGTGGTGATCGCCTTCTTTATTTGTTGGATGGTAAAAGGCTGTGGGCTCTGTGTCTCAAACCCTTTCCATCCCATTGGCGAGAGCCGATCACGGTAGCAGTGAGACGAAATTTTCTAGGATTTTTTTGGGGCCGCTTTCTGCTGTCAGTCTTTTTCGCAGGCTCCTCTTTCATCATTTTTTTGTTGGTCGGCACCCCATCAGCCTTAACCTTGGCCCTGGTAGCAGGCTTTTTTGATCTGATTCCTGGCATCGGAGCCACCTTGGGGGTGGGGCTAATCGCCTTGCTGCTCTTGCCCCAAAGCGTGTGGATGTCGTTGCAAGTGGTGGTGATCTGCATCACGCTTCAACAGGTGGAGGAGAATATTCTGCTACCCCGGATCATGAAGGGATCCCTCAATATCAATCCGGTGGTGATGTTCTTAGCCTTATTTGTGGGCTTGACGGTGGCTGGCATATTAGGGGTCTTTTTGGCCATCCCCATCACAGGCGTCTTGATCTCGCTGTTAGATCTTGATGAGATGCGGGCGACTCCCGAATGGAGATCTGTTGATCGGGATGACGCTATCTCTGCAAAATTGCCTCGCTGAAGCCCCAGCCAGAAGCCCTAGTTAGACCAGCCTCCACAGTCTATTGACAGTTGATTGCTAGTTATAAATATGACAGCCATGAATGAAAAGTATCAAATGTGTGGAGGTATACCTCCAACATTCATTCTGTGGAAAACTTGAACAAAGATAACATCCGTCCCCATGATTACTCGGGGAGACAGAGTGGATATGTAGAGTCAGAGTTTCTATTCAAGCGAATACAACACTGCCCCTGTGTTAAGTTTTATTAAATCGTCATAATTCCCTGACATTCAGCCTGTGGAAAAACTGTGGAAAAACCCGATTTTCTGTGGAAAACCTGTGGAAAAGATCCCCGACTTATTAACAGGTATTTATACCCTGTGGAAAAGTGGCCAAGTTTTCCACAGTTTTTCCACAGGCGAGCAGCGGGATCAAAGTCATACCCCATCAAGGTTTCAGGATCGTTTTCCACAGTTTCCACAGCCCCTACTACTACTAGATCTATTTTTTTATAAAGGCTGTTTGATCCAAATCCTGTTTAGACCAGCAGAAAATTTTTTTGAGGATGAACAGTCGAGAGGAGGGATCCCAGCACAATTGGGGGGTGTAGGATGTCGATGTTGTTGTCCTGCTGGTTGCCCGTCATGGTTGCCGATGTGCTCGAAAATCCAGATCCTGCCGAATCTACTGCTGGAGTGGGTTTCAAGCTGGTGTGTGCTCAGTCAGACTTGAACCAGCACTTGGCTTCAGTGGGGCGAGCTGTGGCCTCTAAACCCGCATTGCCGGTGCTATCCAACGTTTTGCTGGAGGCTGATGCGGAGTCAGGCCGGGTTGCCTTAACCGCGTTTGACCTCAACCTGGGCATCCGCAGCGAGTTTGAGGCCACCGTGTTTCAGTCAGGGCGGAGTACCATCCCGGCCCGGTTATTGGGGGATATCGTCAGTCGCCTGCCTGCGGGCGAAGTTACCCTGGAACAGGCCACCGAGGACAGCCCAATCCAGCTCTCCTCCCGAGTTGGTCAGTACCAGATTCGAGGCATGGCCGCTGATGACTACCCTGCTCTGCCAGAGTTGATGGCTGCTGAACACTTGGAAGTGGGGGTGGAAAGCCTGTTGCAAGGCATCAGCCAGACCCTGTTTGCTGCTTCCCATGATGAGACTAAGCAGGTTCTGACCGGAGTGCATGTGCGCTTGGTGGGGGGAGACAATGCCGAACCCCTGTTGGAGTTTGCCGCCACCGATGGCCACCGTTTGGCCACCGCCTCCATCCCGCTGTTGGTGGATGAGGGATCCCCTCGTCCTGAGACGCTGGATTTCACGATTCCGTTGCGGACGGTGAAGGAGCTGGAGCGGATTTTGGGCCATCAGACCGCCGCTACCCTTAGCCTCAAGTTTGATCCCAGCCAAGCGCAATTTGGCATGGAAGGGCACTTGATCACCAGCCGCCTGTTGGATGGTCAATATCCCGATTACAATCGCCTGCTGCCCAGCCAGTTTGTCCGTGTGGTCACAATCGAGCGCAAGCCTCTGATTGAGGCGCTGGAGCGAATTGCGATTTTAGCAGCTCAGAAAAACGATATCGTCAAAATGGAGCTGGATCCCGAAGCTCAGACTATTTTGATCAGTGCCGAAGCGCCGGATGTGGGGGATGGCAAAGAGTCTCTGGCTATGCAGATGAGTGGAGAAGCCCTAGAAATTGCTTTCAATGTGAAATATCTGCTGGATGCTCTCAAAGTGTTCAACACGCAAGATGTCAAGTTTCAATCCAACAGTGAACAGCAGCCGGTGGTGTGGGAGCCTCTAGGGGCTATGCAAATGCGCTATCTAGTGATGCCCGTCAAGATTCGCTCGTAAGGATTTGATCCTGAACTGATTTTATGGGGCTTGATTCAGATGTCAAATCTACTTGAACGAATTACCGTAAATCCTAAACAATGCGGTGGTCGACCCTGTATTCGGGGCATGAGAATTCGAGTATCCGATGTTTTGGATTTATTCGCAGCAGGGCTAAGTTCCGAACAGATTTTGGAGGAATTGCCCGATCTAGAAATGGATGATTTGAGGGCATCCCTTGTCTACGCTTCACGTAAGCTCAATCATCCTATTTTAGTTGCATGACAACCATTTGGATTGATCCACACTTATCACCCGCCATTGCAACTTGGGTAACAGATACATTTGGAGTGACGGCACAAGCTCTACGGGATCTTGGGTTGCGAGATGCCGAGGATCCGGAAATCTTTGAAGCTGCAAAAGCTCAAAGAGTTATTTTTATGACCAAAGATAGTGATTTTGTGGATTTGGTCGATCGCTTGGGAGCACCACCGCAAATCATTTAATTAACCTGCGGAAATACGTCAAATACTCGGTTGCGAGAGATTTTGAGTTTGGTTTTGCCAGAAGCACTAGAGCTACTACGTTCTGGTGAAATGTTGGTGGAAATTACTGGAGACTAGAGGATGTACGAGAAGTAGTAGTTTAAGAGAGATGAGACCTTCAATGAACCATTCAGTCATACCCTAGTGACTTAACTGATGCAGAGTGGTGTCTTCTGGAACCCTTGATTCCCGCTCCCAAACCGGGGGGACGTCCTCGCACCACTGATATGCGCCAGATCTGTAATGCCATCTTCTATGTCCTGGCCATCCCTGGCGCTACCTGCCCCATGACTTCCCCGCTTGGTCAACGGTCTACCATTACTTTCGTTTGTGGCGAGATGCAGGGGTGATTGAGCAAATGAATCACACCCTACGGGAACGCGTCAGACGCCAAGCTGGCCGTCAATCTCAGCCCACAGGTGGTTCCATGGACTCTCAGAGTGCCAAGACCACAGAAAAAGGGGGGAACGAGGCTTTGATGGGGGTAAGAAGGTCAACGGTCGCAAGCGGCCTATCTTAGTGGATACGTTGGGGCTGTTATTGACCGTAGTGGTGACAGCCGCCAATATCCAAGACCGGCAGGCAGCGGGGTGGTTGTTAACGGATGCCCATTTGGGTGGGGTCAAGCTAGACTAGATGAAAGTGTGGGCTGACCAGGGATATACGGGAACGTATGTGGAGGAGGTGGCTCAGCTCTACGACCTGGATTTAGAGATAGTCCGACGACAGGGGAGCGGGTTTAAGGTGTTGCCAAGACGGTGGGTGGTGGAGCGGACATTTGCTTGGCTGAGTATGAACCGGCGCTTGAGTCGAGATTATGAACAACTGGAGGCAACCACGGAAGCTTGGGTCTATTTGGGCATGGTGAGATTGATGCTCAGAAGGTTAGCTTGAACTTCTCGTACATCCTCTAGAACTCCGGCAGATCCACCACCACATTGGCCAGCTGGATATCGTCATGATCTACCCAGGATCCCCCTTGTCCTCCCCCCACATTGACATTGACCCGCAGATTGCCCCCAAAGATCGGGATACTGACCGGGACTCCCCCTGCCTGAGCCATCTGACGAGTCCTGCCAGTGCGTAACACCACTGTATTCAGCCCAGACCGCAATGCAGATAGAGGCAGCGGGATCCGAATATTATTGCCCCCCAAAGCAACCGTCTGGACTGGGGTGCCGTTGACAATCACCTCCAAAGGCGACATGTCTGCACTGGGGATCCTGCTCTGACCAGCCCGATAAGCCTCAGCGGTGTCTAGCCCAATCAGGGATCCAATCTGCAAAATAGGGGACTGGTTGGGACTCTGGTTCAACGTAAAGGAGCGGGTGATCTCGATTCCTTGAGCCGCCAGTTGAAATTGCCCCGCAGCGGCAGACTGTTGAGAATACTGGTTATCCCCCAACCGAACCACATCGCTCTCCAAGATCAAAGTCGTGGTGGGATTAAACCGCTCCAACTGTACCTGCATGGGGGCAGATGGTCGCTGATCCGTGGTCTGAGAAAAAGGCAGATAGTTTTCCACCCGAACCGTCAAAATCTGGTCATTCGGCACATCTTGGGGCAACTGAAATCGCCCCTGGGCATCCGTCCGCACCGAGATGCCCGCACCGGGCACCGCCACCTCCACATCGCTGAGGGGCTGGCCTGTTTGTTGGTCGATCACCTGGCCCGAATAGGCAGAATTTAATCGCACTTGCGAGTCCGGCGCATTGGCCTGAGCTTGCACCTGCTGCTCTAACAGAGCCAGATCGGCCTCCGTTACCTGACCATCCTGGGTGATATCCGCCGCCCGAATCTGGGATCCCACCAGAGGCTGAGTCCCCTGCAAGTATGCCCGCAACAGGTTGAGATCCGTTTGGGTCACCTGAGCATCGCCATTGATATCCCCCGGCAAAAAGCCTTGGGCCTGAGTGCTAGTTCCGAAACCCCACAGCAGTCCAGGACAGAGGATCAAGAGAGCGGCAAAACGTCCTGATAACGTTGACATAACGATGAGAGGCTGAAATGATGCCACAGTTCTATCTCAATCCAACCCAGGGATCCCAGGGGATTTGCCGTCATCTCGGGTTAGGGTTTCAGTAGCTCAAACAGATAGTAGCCTGAACTTCCTGGGGATCCCAGTGGTGATCCCGGCGGTTTGATCGTGGCGCAGATCAGAGGGTTGAATCCTGACAGCCCAAAATAGGCTTGTTTCATAACGATCTGCTCAGTTGTGTTGACATTTTGTCCAGTAATTTTCTAATTTATACAGTGTGTGTTGTCAAGGGAACCACTTGCAAGTGAAGTAGATCACCTCAAAATGTGCTCCAGATCTCAGGCTCCCTATTGGCTGGATCACGGCGATCAAAAGGGGAAAGGGCGACACTAACCTTATGCATTAGGTCATGTCTTATGGATTACCTGCTGAAAGTTACGGATTCATTGGGAACTCGCCTGATCCCGTTGGGAGCCGACCGACGGTGGTGGGAAATTGGTCGCTCGGGTCACTGTCAGATCGTCATCCGGGGCAGCCATGTCAGTCGCAAGCAATGTACTCTGTTGCACCTGCCCATTGGCACTGGTGATGCCCAGCCAACCTGGATCCTGCAAGATGGCAGTCTCTCCGGCAACGCATCTTTGAATGGTACCTGGCTCAATCAGGATCCCGTTCAGCGCAAACAGATCCAGTTGGGCGACATCATTTATTTGGGTAGCCCCGATAACTATGTTGTCTTGCTCCAGTCCACTCCAGCCACGATCCCCTCAGTGGAAGGTTTACTGCCAGCTCCGTCAGAAGACTTGACCCAGCCCATTATCCAGGACAGTCGGATCTCGAACACTCACAATCACTCACAATCAATAGACAACTAGGCACAAACCCTACTGATGGGCTGAAAGTACAGACTTGCGTTTTCCTAGCCCCGATCTCGAGGGTGATCCACCTCTAGGAATCATCTTGAGCCTGGGTGGACTCAGGGTTGGCGGGCAGAAGGGGAGGAGCTTCAGGGACAGGAGGTAGTTGAGCCAAAAAGAAGCGGTGCAAAAAATGGTGGCTGGGCAGTTTGCGTAGCCGTTGAGCGGTCAGCTCTAGGAGGTGGCGTTCCGATTCAATCAGTCCCACCAACTCATAGCGGCTCTGACTCAACAGCACATAAAGCGTCAACACAAGACAAAACAAAAGGCCAAAGCTGGGCAGACCGGGCTTGTAGAGCAGGCTAAACCGCAGCCCCGTCCACGTAAAATGCTGAATCAAGCGCACCACATCTTGCCGTAGTGCCCACAAGCTGGGGATCCCGATCAAAAGCCAGACCCAGCCCATCAACATCAGGATGCCATTTTGGTAAACCAAATAGACTTGCTGGGCATCACGGGAAAGAGAATAGGGGGGCTGGGCCGGTTTCATCGCATCAGGGAGGAGAGGTCATTCGAGTTGAGGCAAGTCTTCGGTGATGTTAGTTGGCGGCATAAAGGCAAGGGATGACTCCATCGACGGGGATCCCAGTTGTCCAATACTGCGGGGCCGCGATTGACCGGTGGACTTGCCGGATCCTTGATTGGCATTGGTATCCAGCATCGACAACATGCCCTGCAAGGTGCCGGGTACAGAATTGGGATCCATAAAGATCACTTTGGCGCTGGGGCTGTTACCCACCTTCTGCCCCATATCGATGTAGCTTTGAGCCATCAGAAATTGCAGCGCATTAGTTGCCTGAGGACTGGAGTCAAGGGTCGTGGCAATCACCCGCAGGGCCTCTGAGGTACCCTCTGCCCGCAACAGCCGTTCACGCTTGTCCGCTTCTGCCCGCAAGATCAACGCTTTGGCCGCTCCAGTGGCTTGGTTGATATTAGCCTGTTGCTCACCTTCAGATTTGAGAATAGCAGCCCGCTTTTGCCGCTCGGCAGCCATTTGGGTTTCCATCGAATCCTGCACGGTTTTGGAAGGCTGAATATCTTTGACCTCCACCCGTGTCACCTTAATGCCCCAGGGATCGGTGGCTTCATCCAATTCAGACAGCAGCCGTGCATTGATCTCAGCCCGTGAAGAAAAAGTCTGATCTAACTCCATGCGACCCACCGCCGATCGCAGGGTGGTCAGCACCAGATTGGTGAGGGCTCGTTGGACATCCTCGACCGCATAGCGCGCCTTAACCATATCGGTGATCCGCCAAAACACCACCGCATCAGCAGTCAACGTGACATTGTCGCTGGTGATGCACTGCTGGGGCTGCACATCCAAGACCTTCTCTCGTATGGTCTCCCGGAAGACGATTTGATCTAGAAAGGGCACCAAAAAATGTAATCCAGGACTGAGTTTGCCCTGATATTTTCCCAATCGCTCCACCAGTGCTTCGTAGCCCTGATTAATGATTTTGATGGAGTTGAGCATATAGCCCACCAAGATGACAACTAAAATACCCACTAAGGTCGGCATAGTTCCTCCAATGGCTGCAGGTGATGTCTAAACGTGATATCTAACGTGATATCTAACGACTGATAGGTACTGCAAAAAAAATATCTTCAATGAAGAGAGATTTTACTGTTCATAGTTTAGCGAATCTTGCTTTCAATCTGGATTGCCTTTGGTCTAACCCTGGGCAGACGGCAGATTCTGAGGGATCCCCTGCCACAAGCCAGCCCTTATAGCCAGCCCTTATGAGGTGGGATCACCGGTGGGGACCGGTTGATGTTGCCAATAGTCCACCCAATCTCGACCCACCCGAACCGTGATATCCGACTCTAGCGCCCCAGTGGATTCCACCTTGACCTCCCCAAACCCCAGCAGAGCCTGCATCTCATAGGCGCTACGGCTATCCCCCTGCTGAGCAATGATCTGGGTGGTGGGCAGCACCCGAGGATCATCCACAATCGGGAAGACATAGCCAAATCCCTGGCCCACCAACGTTTGGCTAAACCGACGGGCCATGCCCACTTCTCCCGTGGCATTTTGCACCGCGATCCGCAGCCGAGACGGTGGTGGTGACTCGACCCCTCCTTGTGTGGGCAAAGCCCCAAAGTGGTTGACAGCGACCTGATAGGTGCCTTGGGGATCCGGGATCCAATAGCTGGTGGCAAACTCCTGCGGCTGACTAAACCGTCCAGGCAACAGCACCATATCCAGCCGTTCAGAACTGGATCCCATTAAAAACTTGGACAATGACAGCAGCTCCTCCCAGGTCAAGTTGGTATCGAGATTGTCGCGGATGGCCTGGAGTATCTGTGGGATCCGTGTCCAGGTACCGGGCCGCAAGAACTCACGACTGAGAGCGCGAATCAAGGCTTGCTGACGCTGCACGCGACCTATATCCCCCAGTTCATCCTGCCGAAAGCGGGCAAAATGATGGGCTTCTTCTCCCGTCAACCGCTGTAAGCCTTCCTCTAGGTTGATATCGAGATCTTGCGTCACATCCTGATAGATCATGGGGTAGGGCACAAACACCTCCACCCCTCCCATGGCATCCACCAGGGATTCCAATCCGTTGACGTTGAGGCGGACATAGCGGTCGATGGGAATGCCCCCCACCAGTTCACTGACCATCTGGGCGGTGAGGACTGGGCCCCCCAACACATTGGCAGAATTGATCTTGGCAATGCCGTACCCAGGAATGGTGACTTGCGTATCCCGTGGGATCGATAACAAGGTCACCCGTCTATCCTCAGGGTCAAACCGGGCCAATACCAACGTATCGGTGCGGGTACCCAATTGCAGATCGGGTGCCTCAGACCCATCCCCGGTGGTGTCGAAGTCATCTGCTCCCATGATCAAGATGTGCAAAACCTGGGTCAGGTTAGCAGCTTGGTTGGCCCGAAAAAAATTATCCCCAGCCACCGATGGATCCGTGGCCAGGATCGGCTGGGGCAATAGGTAGGCCATCAGTGCCCCTGCTGCCCCTGCGGTCACCGCCGTGAAGCCCACCATCATCCACATCAGCCATGATCTTGATCCATTGCGAGAGGCAGACTGCCGAGTATGGGAAGGGCGAGAAGGAGATGCCATGAGGCTGAAAGGCCTGAGATGAAGGGCTATTAGGAACAAGACTTCCCACCAAGATTAATCTACCCAGACCCGAAAACCAATGCGGTTCGACCTTTTCGGTGGGATCCCGTAGTCTAGAGGTGATGTGGGCAGGGTCGATCACGGACTGATCAAGTCCCTTTGATCACAGATTGCCCCCTGTTGAGAGGCGTCTCTGCTAAAGATTCATAGCGATTTATATCTAGGACATCTCGGTTCTCAACCACTTATCCTGTTCCCAACATCTCTGACCAGAGTAAGGATCCCTATGCAAGCTGTGATTCTGGCGGGTGGAAAAGGTACTCGATTACGCCCCTTTACCCTGTTACAACCCAAGCCGCTGTTGCCGCTGTTGGATATTCCCTTTTTGGTGTGGATGGTGGAGCGATGCCGACAGACAGGCATCACCGATGTGATCTTCAGCCTTGGCTACCTCGGGGATCGGATCGAGAGCTTCTTCAAAGCCTACGAGGCGGGCGATATGACCCTGCACTTTGTCCAGGAGACCATCCCGCTGGATACGGCTGGAGGTATGCTGCTGGCCAAGCCCTACTACAACGGGGATCCCTTGCTGGTGTTCAATGCCGATATCTTGACCGATCTGGATCTGAAGGCTCTGCTGGAGCGGCATCGCAGCAGTGGAGCCACCGCCACCTTGACCCTCACGCGGGTGGAGGACATCACCGCTTTTGGATTGGTGGAGACCGACGCTCAAGGCCGAATCGTTTCCTTTCGAGAAAGCCCAGTGCTGAAGAGGCCGCCACCATCACCACCGACACCATCAATGCGGGCACCTATGTGGTGGATCCTGCGGTGTTTGAAGCCTATGTTGTCGGGGATCCCCTCAGCTACGAGCGGCAGGTGTTTCCTGATCTGTTGGCAGCAGGGTATCCGATGGTGGCTCATGTGCATGAAGGCTATTGGCGCGATCTGGGCAAACCAGCCAGCTATTATGACGGCCAGCTGGATATCTTAACGGGAGCGATGTCTGACTACCCGCTGCCCGAGGTGGAGCAGATCAAACCGGGGATCTGGGTGCATCGTACCGCTGAGGTGGATCCCGCCGCTCTGTTGGAATCTCCCTGTTATGTGGGATCCCAGGCCAAGATCGGGGCGGAGGCGGTATTGCCAGCGGGCACCTTGGTCTGCCGATGCAGCTGGATCAACCGCAGATTGGAGCCAGGAGTATACGCTCCCGGAACGCTGGCCGTTTAGCAATTGGTCAGGCGTACTCAAATCTTAGGTTGGAGAATACTTTGACTTGCAACCTGTTTATTTATTAGCTGTTACTGTAACAGCACTTTGTAAACTAGTTACTGAAGGATAAATCCTCAATCAAATACAAGCCTATTTTTATCAGTTTCTCTAGAGGGTGTCGTCAAAATATTTTAGCCCACAAAGTAATTACTCAGTAAACTAAGTTTTCGGTTCTTCTTGGATAGGGCCATCAGCCCGAATGGCTTGGTAATGTCGCTGGAATTTTGTCCGTGCACTATCAATCGAGAATTGCCAGTCAATCTGGATGCCCTGTT
>JAAUUM010000105.1 GCA_012031565.1 Synechococcaceae cyanobacterium SM2_3_2 | reverse complement strand
ATACCAACTTGACCATGTCGCCTACGGGATTGGCGGCCCAATGGCGAGATCTTGGCCCCCCTAGTCCTGCGGCAGCAGATGAAGCGGGAGGCCCAACAGGAGCTGAGCTGGTATCAGTGACCTCCACCAAACAAGTCCATAAATTCGTCCACCACTGCCTCGGGATCCTGAAGGCACTCTTTGGCGCTAAAGCGGCTGCACCGCAGGCCATAGCGGTCAAATAGTCGATCCCGTTGGTGGTCTTTGCCCGCATCCTGGTGGTACTCGCGGCCATCCACTTCCAAGATCCGGGCTTTGCCGCCTACTATCACCAAAAAATCAGGCTCTTGGGTCAGGGTGATACCGGCTCGATTGCGGATGCGGCAGCGGCTATTGGCATAGAACAGGATCCCTCGGGCCTCTAAAACATCACCGAGGGTTGCCTCAGCTTCGGATCGGTAGGATCCCGGTTGGGTCTGGCCAGTGGCACGCCGGGGCGGGGTGGCCAGTACCGGCAGTTGGCTGCGAGTGCGGATGGCGCTCAAAATGGCATCTAGGTGGGCGGCGGCTTGGGGCTGGTCAGAGATGATCTGCCATTGGTGCTCGCTGCCGCGTCCGCCGGGTTGACCTCCATAGCAGATCTGGTAGGGGCCAAAGGCGAAGGGACGGCGGGATTCTCGAATGTTGGTGTGGAGCCAATCGCTAGTCCAGCGGGTTTCGGGGGTGAGGTGGCTGAGGACTTTGAGCAGTAGGGTGGTTTTGAGGGTATGACCTGCTGTGGCATCGGCTACGACCGCCAGTCGACTCATGGGGGATCCTGGGAAACTGTTGGTAGTATTGACGCTATTGGAAGGCGGGCTTCATAGATAGGGACAAAAGGGAGATCCAGAGGATCCCTTTGCTTTATTTTGGCGGGAAACCTTGTCCAGGAGAGGGCTTGGGGGTTGTTAAGCAGTGTAAAGTATTGTTTGGGTTATCACTAATGTAGGTGTGGTGAGTAATCGCAAGTAAATGGGTGCTGTTGAGGGATTTTTGGGTTGATATCGGTTGACGGCATTTCTCAGGGCTAGTAAAATTAAGTCACCACAGCACATTGACATCCCGAATATTCCGTAAAGTTTTGTTAAGCGTTTTCTACGTATGTTCGCGCTGAACATGCCTGAAAGGCGCTCTGGGAGCGGATCCTTTTGGTATAGGGTTGCTCCCGACCATTTCCCCGCAAGGGGACGGAAACCTGGTGACCAGGGCCACGATGGCGAGCTGGCGGCTGGGGCGTTGCTCCCGACCATTTCCCCGTAAGGGAACTGAAAGGCAGATCCAACATCTCATTCGAGAGGGCTACGTTGTGTAACAACTCTCAAAGCCCTACACATCTATGCGAACCAACATTGAGATTGATGACCAACTCATGCAATCAACCCTAGAAGCCACTGGCCTCAAAACTAAGCGCGAGGTGGTGGAGCTGGGACTCCGTACCCTTCTCAAACTGCATCAACAAGAACAAATCCGCCAGTATAGGGGCCAACTCCCCTGGGAAGGGGATCTAGAAACCATGAGAAACGACTCATGATCTTGGTGGATTCCAGCGTCTGGATCGACTACTTTCGGGGTACCATCACCCCTCAAACCAATCGGCTCGATACCCTCTTAACTCAAGACATTCTGGCCATAGGCAATCTCATCTTGGCCGAGGTCTTGCAAGGGTTTTCTCACCAAGCAGACTTTAACCAAGCCCAGCAGCTTTTTGCTCCCCTGGTCACCCTCAACCTCGTGGGGGTAGATGTAGCCGTCCAATCCGCCCAAAACTTCCGCTTCTTAAGCTCCAAAGGCATCACTGTCCGCAAAACAATAGACACCCTCATCGCCACCTATTGCCTTGTCAATCATCTCAGCCTCCTCTACAGCGACCGAGACTTTGATCCCTTTGTCACCCATCTCGGCCTCCAATCAGCCCTCCACCCCCTGTAACGCCCGCCGCGCCAGCTTCACATAGGTTTTTGCCGTCTCATAGGGGATCTCCAGATCTTCTGCAATGGAGCGTATCCCTTCCCCAGACTCCCGCCGAGCCAATAACGTCGCCCACAGCGTCGCCGTCCGCTCCGTCCGGGATCCCCCCTGTCGCACACGCTGGTGCCGAAACCACGCGGTCAACTCCTCCACACGCTCGGCTAGCTTCTCCTCCGTCCCACTCACCTCAATCCCCTGGGCTACCCACCCCCCCCCGAGTCTGTCCCAGCCCAAATGTCGTCTTGTGCCCTGTGCCGCAATATGGGGCAAAACGCACCAACGCATGGATCCCTTGCCGCACATCCGCTTCCACTGTTCCCACCAAACCCAACTGCACACACCCCACAAACCCCGTCACGGATCCCTGCCGTCCCGCCGTCGTTTTAACCGACTCCAGCCGGTGCCGCAAAATCACCACATGCCCCTCCACCGCCTCCAAAAACCAATCGCCATCCACCCCCAACCCCGAAAAATCATTCCACCGCCGCAAATAACTCTGAAACAGATTTCTCGGAATCGGCAAAGGCACATGGTGCCCCCGATGGCGAAAGCTGGTGGGTGAGACAAAACTCAAGCTCAACGTCCCCGTCTGGGGAATCTTAGCCAACTCTTCATAGGTGGTCGGCGGTAAGGCCATCTCCCACCCCACGATCTGCAAGGGGGATCCCCGCAACTCCAACCAAGCGGGCAAATGCTCCACCCAGCGCCGTAGCCACTCCACCACCTCCCCCGTCAACCCCGTGATCTGCACCCGAAAGATCTGCTGAGCAGGCACCACCTCCTGCCCCCCCTGTTCCCGCAGGGATCCCGTCAATCTGGACAACGTAAAAGCCTTCTCTGCCTCCCCATCATGCAGATAGGCCGACAAAGCCGGATCCGTCCGCCGCACCTGATCCAAAAACCAAGCGTGTAACCCTTTGGCATAGTGGGGATCCAGCTGATAGCTCTCCAGCGCCCGCACCACCAGCCGAATCCCCACCACCTCCGCCCCGGCTGGCCAGTGCTTTTCCTCCCCAGGCGATATCAACTCACCCTCCCAGACCAAAGGTTCTAATTTGGTTGACATACCCTATCCCCACACCGCGCCAATAGTTTAGAAGCCACCCTTCAAAGTCTGTGTATGGTGTACACAGATTCAAATCAATCGTTAAACCAATCCAAAGAAAAACAAAAAATACTCCACAAAGCCCCAAGAGCCAGATATCGTACTTGCATTGTGCTTTGTCAAACATGCCTGCGGACAGTCTACAATCCTTTCAAGTCGATAATTTATACCTGCTGATTGGAGAAAACCCCCTTCCCAACCTTGTAGCAGCTCGTACCCTTGTTCACCCAGAGGGAACCGTTATTCTGGTTCACACCACCCATACCACCCCCATGGCCAAAGCCCTCGCATCACTTCTATCCAAAAATCCTGAGGCATCTGTCAAGCACCGTTTTTTACCCCTTGGCGATGGACAAGCCAATGGTTTCAAAATCCGTCAGACCATCCAAGCATCCGTCCGAACACTCAAAGGATCCATTGGCATGAACTACACTGGCGGCACCAAAGCCATGGCCGTCCATGCCCACAGTGCCCTTGAGCAACTGCGACCCCAGGTCGTATTCAGCTACCTGGATCCCCATCTGCTCAAGATGATTATCGACCAGCTTGATGCTCCTCCCCTCCAATTCGCAGTGGATTTGCCCCTCCAGTTGGAGGATATCCTGATGCTGCATGGCCTAACGTGGCATACCGGAACCACCCCCCACCGGGATCCCATTCATCCTGAGTTAGCCACTCAACTAGCTGCCCTGCTGGTTAATTTAGAACACAGCAAGAGTTGGCAGGATTGGCGTAGGAAAAGGGTGGATCCCTTAAAAACAGCCTGTGACAACCAAAAAACGCTGTCTGTTCAGTCGGTATCCTTGGCTCCCCTCGCTGAACCCCTACAGGCCACCTTAGCCCAGCATCTCAACGTTAAAAATAACCATCTACACTTATCCAACTCCTGTGCCCCCTCCTTTGACCACCCCTGTCAGCTTCTCGGCTGGCTCCACGGCCTTTGGCTGGAGGACTTTGTTCTGGCCTCAATTCAAGCCCTTGCCCCTCAATACGGCATCCACGACTATGGCCTCTCCCTCCAGATCCAAAATCCGCAACAGCGGCAGGATCGGTTTCCCCAATTTGAGCTGGATGTTGCCTTCACCAGGGGCTACCAATTGTTTGCCATCTCCTGTACCACCGCCCAAGACAAAGCCACCTGTAAGAAAAAGTTGTTTGAGGCCACCCAACGCGCCCGACAACTGGGGGGAGCCGAAGCTCGTATCGGGCTAGTCTGTGCTAGCCGTCGCCCCCAACTGCTTCAGTCGGAGCTGGAACTGGTCACCCGCAACCGCAAACTCAAAGTCTTCGGGATCCCTCAGTGGGGCACCCTTGATCGCCATATTGCTGAATGGATCCATCAAAACACCTGAGGTCAATCATGTATCTGGTTCTCATAGAAACATCTGGTAACCAAAGCTATATTTTTGCCACCAACAAGCTCCGAGAGAATGTCGGTGCCTCAGAGATCACCTATCGAGCCGGAACTCAATGGGTACTAGAAGCAGTAGCCGCTGTCACCGGCAAAACAAGATTAGAGGTATGGCAGAACGGGGCAAAATTGCGGCAAGACTTGCTCAATCCAGACTTGAATCCCCCGATCAACGAGGGTGAAACCTCGGTCGAGATTATTTTGGCGGCTTCTGGTAAAGCTCTACTACTGGTCGAGAAAAAAGAAGATGCCCAAGCCATTATTCGCACCCTCACTCAACGATCTCTCAAAGAGGCCCCTGGGCTTGAGTTGACGGGGGTCTACCAAGAGTTTGACTGGAATCAAGATCTGCTTGGCCCTATCAATAAGACAGTTCACCAGCAATATGAGGCAGTACGAGCAGCCAAGCCTAGTGGTCTCACGCGGTTTTCTCGACTTCCCCTAGAAGATGAATGTCAGACTAGTGGCCTGCCTGCTCAGCTGTTGAGTCGGCAGCCAGGATCTAGAGAGTTGATGCCCATTTCACAGCTCAGCTATGTCAAGCAGATAAAGCAAGAAGAAGGCAAAAGACGGGTCAACCAGCTAGTTCAAAAACATCCTGATTTCAAAGGCTATGAATTAGCAGGAGACAATAACGACTTAGAAAAAGCTCTTGATCAAGAAAAGGCTGGCTAGCCATTGTCCATGCCGACGGCAATGGATTAGGAGAAATTTTCCTCAAATTCCACGACCATATTGGCACAACAGAAGTAGATCAGACCCACACTACGGCCCAGAAAAACCGTGATTATGTGGATCAGCTGCGCAAGTTTTCTTTAGCTCTGGATGTCTGCACTGAGAAGGCATTCTTAACAGCCTTAAAACTGTTATTCCCCGTGATACCTAAGAATGATAATGTTATCCCCCTAGTCCCCTTAATCTTGGGTGGAGATGACCTTACAGTGGTCTGCGATGGAAGGTATGGGATCCCGTTCACCCGCAAGTTTCTGCAAGAGTTTGAGAAAGAGACTCAAAATACCCATGAGGATGTCGGAGACATCATCGCAGATGTTGCAGAAAAAGCTTTTGGGGTAAGGCGGCTATCAGCCTGTGCTGGGGTAGCGGTCGTCAAACCTCATTTCCCCTTCTCTGTAGGCTATGAATTGGCGGAGGGTTTGATCAAAGTGGCAAAGACAGTGAAAACCCATGTCCAGAAAGAAGATAAGCCATATCCCTGTTCAGCACTGGATTTCCATATCGTGCTTGACTCTAGTGATGTTGCTTTGGGATCCATTCGCCGTAAACTAGATTTTGTCGAGAAAGTGAACGATAAAGACTGGGATATCAAGCTTTACAATCGACCCTATGTGACCAGTGCTCTAGAAGATTTGTCAGGTGCAGGCGGCAAGGATTGGGCAGAGTTTCATCACTGGGATCACCTGCAAAGTCGCATTGATATCTTGCTACACCGAGATGATGAAGGACGACGAATCCTTCCCAATAGTCAAGCCCATGACTTGAGAGCAGGGTTATTTCAAGGCAAAGAAGCAGCCGATGCCCGCTATCGTCTGATTCGGGATCGATATCCTGAATTGAAGGAATTAGTCGGGGATCCCAATTCATTGTTCATTGAGGCTCTAAAGGCAGATCGAAAGAAAAATCCTCTCTGGTTGACAGCTTTGCTCGATACCGTTGACTCTGCTGAATTGATTGGATCCTCAGAAGGTAGTGTGGAGGCGGAATGATGTCGAAGAAAAATAAGTCAAAGAAGAATAAAACCGAAAAACAATAATCCAAAACAGCAAAAAGCTTCGGAGCAAACTCTAAGCAGCCCACAGAAAAATATCCAGAGCAGTAGCCTTAATCCTGGCCCAAAGTCCAACACTCCTGCCACTGCAACGGGAGGTAATTCTATCCCCTGGGATCCCAGTTCTCCTCCTGAGACATTCACGTTACGAATCAAGATGCTCAGTGACTGGCACATTGGCACGGGATCCGGTCGCTCGGGCGATATTGATAGCTTGGTGATTCGGGATCCTGATGGCTTGCCCTATATTCCCGCAAAAACCTTGACCGGGATCTGGCGAGATGCCTGTGAAAAAGTGGCCTATGGACTGGATGGAGGAACTGAAGGAGCCTGGTCAAACTGGGTCAACGTCCTGTTTGGAGATCAGCCCTCCTTGGCCAAAGGCCCAATAAGCCAAGCACCCCGCGCGGCAGCCGTTGGGATCCGTGCCGCCCGCTTGCCCCAAGCCTTGCGGGAAGCTATGCAGGGAAGGACTTTGTTGCAAGAAGCCATCACCTTTATCAAGCCAGGGGTCAGCATTGATCCGGTGAGTGGATGTGCTCGCGAAGACTTTCTCAGATTTGAAGAGATGGTGCGAGCAGGGCCGTTCTGGAGGCTGACTGTCAGCTTGATCCCGCCGTTTGGGGTGCCTTTGATGCTCAGCAAAATGCCACTGCTCAAGCCTTGTTGTGGACTTCAACCCGTCTTTTAGAACGGTTAGGGGGTAAGCGGCGTCGAGGGTCAGGACGATGTGAGGTCAGTCTTCAAACTGCCAAGGGTGAGGTCGGCATTGATTCGATTATCGACTGGCTGGAGAACTCTAACGCCTGTCCGTCCGCTCCTGAGACAGTCAAGCCCAAACTGATTGATTTTGATACCCCCCTTGAGCTAAGCCCGAATGACGAGTGGATCCGGATCCCAATTACCCTCACCACAAAGACACCCCTGATCGTCGCCCAAAAGACCATTGGCAACATTGTTGAGACCCTGGATTATGTGCCGGGATCGCACTTAGTGCCTTTGGTGAGCAAGCGTCTACCCCATGCCCCTTGGATTCATCAAGCTATCGCAGACGGTCTGATCATTTTGACCAACGCCACACCGGCCAAAGCAGGGCAGAAGTCATTGCCAGTTCCCTTTGCCCTATTTGGTGAAAAGCTAGATGGTGGATTAGAGAAGGGTCGAAAAGTCTATAACCGGCTGGTAGAGGCAGAAACCGAAGAGATGGGTCAGCTCAAGGGTGAGCGAAGAGGCTACATTATTCCCCTAACGGATCATCTGCCCGATTACATCACGCTCAACACGAGCCTCTATACCCACAACACTATTGATGATGACGTTCAGCGACCCACTGAAGAAGTTGGAGGAGTCTATAGCTATCAAGCGATCCCACCCAAAACTCAACTGCAAGCTGAATTACGGATGCCTCAGGCTATGGCCTCAGCCCTTAATCAGGAGGATCCAAGCTGGATTGCTCATCTAGGTACATCCTATAGCTTTGGCCGCTCCAAAAAAGATGATTACGGCCAAGTGAGTGTGAGCTGGGGCAAGCAAGAGACGATCACCCCCCCTGACCACATAACTTCTGACCAAGCACCATCAACTTTAACCGTGTGGCTCCTATCAGATTTATTGATGCGGGATGAGCGGCTACGCCCCAGCACAGATATCCCCGTGTTGATTCGCCAATTAGAGGCAGCTTTGGGATCCTGTTTAACCCTAAGGGAAGCAAAGGGGTTGATGTCCTCCGGCACTCGTACTCATCGCCATGAATCGTGGCAGTCACGCTGGGGCTTACCCCGTCCATCTCTAGTCGGGTTAGGGGCTGGCAGTTGCTTTGTGTTTGAGGTCAAAGGAAATCTTCCTGTTGATCCAGAAAAACTTCATCAACTGGAGATCACAGGTATTGGCGAGCGCCGAGCTGAGGGCTTTGGGCAGATGTGTTTTAATCATCCATTACTGACACAACCCACCTCACTCTTGACCAGAGACCCCGAAGGTGACTCCAAGCAGAGCAAAAAGGGGCAATTATTGAATCAGCAAGCAAGACAAGAGTATGCCCGGATCATCGAGAAAGCCGCTTGGCGAAGGGTTATTCAACGACGAGTCCTGGAATTGGTCAAAACACCAGCAGGGCGGCAAGAATGTTTAGGGATCTCTGATAGCTCTCCTTCCATGAGTCAGTTGGGATCCCTGCGCTCTGTAATCAATCGTCTTGAAGCACTTGAGACCCCTGCCACAGTTGGAGGAGTGTTAAATTGGCTGACCCATCTAGAACATGTACCCAATCGCAAAGAAAAATGGCCTGATGGGTGTCGCACCCAAATCCGTAACTTGGTCAGCAATGCCAACCATATTTGGAATATGTTGCAACTCCAAGAAGCTGAAATCACCCTAACTGAAGGGGGATCCCAAGCTTTAAGAAGCGAACTTTGGGCTGAGGCTGTCAAAACCTTGGTCGATGGGTGTATTCGTGCCCGCCGTCGGGATACCGAATTGAGTCCAGAACCTGAGACTGTAGGAGTATAAGTTATGGCACGAAAAATTAATTCTCGCTGGCTCGTCAAAGGTACCCTTGTTGCAGAGACACCCCTTCATGTGGGAGGCATCGGACAGGATCCCATTGTAGACTTGTCCCTCGCTGTGGATGGGCAGGGAAATTATTACATCCCTGGCACCAGTTTGGCCGGAGCTTTACGGGGATGGATGACAGGAACGGGATCCAAAAGTTCTCAGTCTGGACAATCTGAAGGAGATCTTCTGTGGGGTTTTCAAGATGCTAAAGGAGATGGCGGTCATGCCAGTTTTATTGTTGTAGAAGATGCTCACATCAAAACTCGCTTTACTGAAATCCGAGATGGTGTCGGGATTGACCGCATCTCTGGGACAGCGGCTGAGGGCATCAAGTTTGACAGAGCTGTCTTGCCCAAAGGCACCGAGATCCCCTTAGAGTTGACCATTGAGGATCCCGATCGACACATGGCTAGCTCTGAGCTGGCTTTGGATACTCTCTTGGCTTTGGAGCAAGGGGGAAATCTCCTTAGGTGGGGCGAAAACAAGGGGGCTGGGGGAGGGTCACACTCAAAAGCTGCACCGTTATCGAGCAGGATTTTTCTTCTTTCAACGGGATCCTAAAAACCTTGCGCGGGCAAGGGGATCCTGTCGAGCTTGACCGCACGGGATCCTCAGCTAGTCGCTCCCGAATGGGGATTTGCATCCATTGGCAACCGGTTGGCCCTGTCATGGTCAAAGCCGAAGTGGAGGGAAATGCCGTAGATATGCTGCCCCTCACCAGCCGTGTGGAAGGGGGATCCTTATCATTTGTGATTCCTGGCAGTTCTCTGAAAGGATCCCTTCGCTCCCAAGCTGAGCGGATCATACGAACCTTGCTGAAGCAGGATATTCCCAATGATGAAGATCCCAAGCAGCGTTTTCTTGACCAAACCAAGGGATTACCCATCATTCGAGAACTGTTTGGGGAAGCGGCCCGAATGGGAAAGAATGAAAATGGGAGCCGAGAACAGTTGGGATATTTGGGATCCCTCAAAAGTGATGATTGTTACGCTCAATCGGTACGTCTTTCCACAGAGCAGTGGCAAGAGATATCGACAGCGGAAGATTCTCAGCACCTAGTCGCAGCTCTCAATCAAGCCAAACTCAATCAAACCAAACTCAATCAAACCCAACAGGCTTTTCATGTGGCCATTGACCGCTGGACAGGTGGAGCCGCAGACGGTTTTCTTTACAGCACTCTGGAGCCAATGGGAATTCAATGGGATCCCATTCAACTCCGTTTGGATTTGGATCGTGCCGGTGAGTCACGTTTATCCATTGTGGCGCTCTTACTATTCCTGATTCAAGATCTGGCCAAGGGTAGGATCCCCATCGGGTTTGGCGTGAATCGAGGCTATGGAGCTATTGAAATCACTCAGGTTGAGTTAAAAGTGCAAGGGGATCCTAAAACATTGGATATTCTCAAAGATTTGAATGGCATGAAGCTTGCTGAGGGGGATATCTCTGCAATACCGAAAAATGTATTAGAGACGTTGCAAAACGCATGGCAACAGGAGGTGCATTCATGAGTAATCCAACTACCCTCTACGGGCGAGCTAGCAATGGGATCCCATTAACGACAGCACTAGAAATCTGTGCCAAACATCTTTCAGAAGCGATTGGATTACTCTATGCACCCGATGCCTGCCACTTAGTTCAGTTCTCTGATGGCAATTTAAGAGACTCATCGGGATCCCCAGTTGATTTGGCCAAGGTCTTTGAGGCGAAGATCTTCAATGAAACCCATGAACTGCGATGGCTTAATCAAAATCGGGGATCCGGTCGGGCAGTGATTCTCTCGGAGGAGTCCTTGGTTGATGTGCTGGAAACTAAGGTAGAGAATCTGGAAGCTATTGAAGTCTTGCCCCAAAAGTATCTGCTCTGGGGAAAGGGGGTTGATTCTGTTGACGCCTCCCAGTGGGGATCCATTGCCTCTGCTCGGGTGGGATCCCTGGCCGTTCCAATAGGAGAGATCCAGCAGGATAGCTATGTATATTTGCATAGCCGAGAATATTTGGCAGAAGTGGATGAATTTGGCAATGTAGCCGTCGTCGAAGAAAGAATGATCAAACTAGAGGTAACAAAATGACTACTTATGGAATTTTGAAATTAGTTGGGAAGAAGAATTCGGTTCAAGTGTCATTTACGAACAAAAAATAAAAAATAATGTTCAAATGCTTGTTCCCGATGAACAATTATCTGTTTCACTTAGAGCCATTAAAAAGAAAGATATTAAATCGCTTGCAGACCTGGAGGTTGAGCTAGATGAAGAAAACGGTCAACCTAAGCAGGTGAGAGAAAGAGGAAAAGCTTGGATAGAATTACCAGAAGGAGATTTCCATAATCCCTACAACTTCATCCCTGCTCCACCTCGAAATGTAGAGGATCCCCACTTAGGAGATCATCACCCTGTTGGACATGGATCGTATCATCTAGATCACTTCTCTGGTCGCATTGAGGTTACGCTCAAAACTATCACCCCATTACTGATCCCTGACGCTGCTACAGCTACAGAAATTGTAACAGATCATAAACTTTTTGATGTGCGAATGGGATCTGATGGCAAGCCTTATCTGCCCCCAACTTCAATCAAGGGAATCTTACGATCAGCCTATGAAGCTGTTACTAATTCTCGGCTAGCTATTTTTGAAAGCCATGAAGATCGTCTTGCCTATCGAATGCCTGCTAAACTTGGCCCCATTCCAGCACGAGTTGAATTGAACAATAAGGGCGAATTATGTTTGAGAGTAATGACAGACTCCTCAATTATTGGGAATGCTGCAAAACTACCTCGATATGCAAGTTCTGATAAGCCACCGGATAAGGGTGAAAGTACAGCCGCTTTGAGATATAAAGACGCAAGCAAAGAACTACCTCAACATGGCGATCATGTTTGGGTACAAGTCACTAAGAGCAAAGTTAGTCAGATTATCCGATGGACAAAACAACAACCAACGGGAAGTGGCTGGAAAGAAGGGTGGGTTTGCATCACAGGAGCTAACATTAGGGGTAAGAAGAATGAGCGAGTGTTTGTTGTAAATAATAATAATCAACTAATCAAGGTGACTGATGAAATCCGATCTCTCTGGGAAGAATTGATAAAAAACTATCAGTCAACTCATGAGAAAGACTTAGAAATCCGAAAGAAAAACAATCAAAACCCAAATGAATATCTGGGTCATGAGCCTGGAAAAACAGCATGGTCTCGGCATATCTATGTTAAATCAGAGTCAAAACTAGTTGAAGGAACACTTTGTTATGTAGAGCTATCTGGGACAAAAGTAAGTGCTGTACAACCTGTAACAATCTCTCGAAGATTATACAAGAATGCTCCCAGTGAACTTCTAGATGAAAGCCTTAAGCCAGCAACTCGAATAGATGATCTTTCTCCTGCAGATAGGGTCTTTGGTTGGGTACGGCAAGACAAGCAAGATAACAAGTCTCAATACTCAAAGCGGGGTGCATATAAGGGTAATCTGCGGATTAGTCCTGCCATCTGTACGACTCTAGACCCAGTAGAACTACCGTTTGGTGACAATGGTTTTCCACTGGCAATTCTGGGGCAACCGAAACCAGAACAGTTTCGCTTTTATGCTGCTCACAATCGAGAGGGTGGTTCTTTGCCGGTGAATACCTCGCAAGGCGAAGCT
>JAAUUM010000104.1 GCA_012031565.1 Synechococcaceae cyanobacterium SM2_3_2 | reverse complement strand
TCTTTCCTTGTTGATAGCTCCTATTAATGTCATCTTTCGACCTTTATAGAATTGCCTGAGACACAGTGCTTTTTGCCAGATAAATTTTTGCTGCATCCCGACTCATCGCAATTCAGAAAGCTATTTCCTCGATAAATATCATTGTATTATCCGGAGTATTTCTAATTCTATCCCAATAATCTAATCTTTGTTTCTGCCCTTCTACTGAGGCAAACTTTTCTCGACGATAGATCTTTTTTTAAGAGTGAAGTTTTCCTTTTTCAGGAATTGACACATCCCACTAATTCTAAAATGGATTTCAAGATACTCTAGTAGGTAGTCACAGTATTGACGAAGCCTCCACTCAGGATGCCCTCCCACCATTTGAATGATAAAGTCTCGATGAAGAAAAAGTTTTTCAGGTTTAGTGGGGCTGGCTTTGAGGGGTGTTAGGTCTTGAGTATCTCGGTACTGACTGAGGTATTTCTGAATGATGATAGAACTCATCATAAATTGTTGAGGTGGTTTACGGATTGAGGAATTACTGAAAAGATAGGCAGTGACGACTTTGCGAAGAATATCTAGGGAATAACAACTCAGGTTAATAAGAGACTTAAGACAAAGAGCTTACCATAAAAACGTTTTATGTATTTTGTGAGCAAGCTATAACTAGTGCTACCGTCAGACTCAGAGGTGATCCGCGACGGGCGAGATAAGCCGATCTTCTATCCTGCCAAGGGATCCGTCATGGTAGCCTGACGATGGCAGAAGTTTGTCCTTTAGCCCCCGGGATCCCCACTGTTATGTCCGACCTGCAAGCTCTTCTCTTTGATGTCGATGGCACCCTAGCCGATACAGAGCGGGATGGGCATCGGGTAGGGTTCAATCTTGCTTTTCAAGAGGCGGGTCTGGATTGGAATTGGACGGTTGAACTCTATGGATCCCTGTTATCAGTAGCGGGTGGTAAAGAACGGATTCTACATTTCCTCTCCACGGAATTACCGGATTTTGAACCATCCGAAGATCTCAATACCTTTATTGCCAAACTCCATAAATCGAAAACCAGTCATTATACCCAATTATTAGCTGAGGGTGGGATCCCTCTTCGCCCTGGTGTAAATCGGTTGATTCAAGAGGCCCGTGAAGCTGGGATCCGCTTGGCCATTGTCACCACAACCACTCCCGCCAATGTGACGGCTCTTCTGGAAAACACTTTGGGGAAAGATAGTCTCAGTTGGTTTGAATTAATTGCAGCGGGTGATGTCGTGCCTGCCAAAAAACCAGCGCCAGATATCTATATTTACACCCTCGAAACCATGAATCTTCAGGCTAATCAATGCTTGGCTTTTGAGGATTCCTACAACGGTGTGATCTCCTCTTCCTCTATCGGGATCCCAACGGTGATTACTGTGAATGACTACACCCGTGACCACGATTTCTCAGGTGCTGCGCTAGTGCTCGATCAGTTGGGGGAACCTGATCAACCCTTTCAAACCCTCACAGGGGATCCCGGCTCCGCCACCTATTTTGATCTTGCCTTGGCACAACAGATCCATCAACAGTCTCTCTAGATCTAGTTCCCCTTATTTATAAAAAAGATAAAAAAGTGTCTCCCCCTCAAGACCGAATCCTCATCAAGGACGGAATTGGTTGTGGTTTGTCCCCCATCGTCTCCATAACTCGGCCAATGCCGGGGGTTTCCGCAGAGGATCCCGGCCCCTGTAAAGCCGCTTTGGGATACGGGATCCGTTCGTGGTTGGATTGCCGCCAAACCTCCAAAAAGGCTTCCGCCACAATATCGAGATCCGCTAAGGTCAAGTTGGAGTCCAACAGTTGCCCATCTTCCCAGCGTGACCGAAAGATCCGCTGCACCGTAGCTCGGGCCTCAGCCGCCACATCTCCTTCCGGGCATTCCTTTACAACCATGCTTCGCAGAGCCGCCTCACAAGCATCCGCCAACATCACCACCCCCGTTTCCGGCGTCTGAGGGATCGGGCCATCATAGCGAAAGGCTGCCTCTGGCACCGGCTGTCCATCCGCTTGCTGTTGAGCCTGATGATGAAAATAGGCGATCCGAATCGTGCCCTGATGCTCAGGAATAAAAGCCCGCAACGCCGTGGGCAATTGATACTGGCGGGCCATTTTCAGCCCATCACTGACATGAGCTTTGATAATCTGAGCACTGTGATACGGATCGTTGAGGGCGGTGTGAGGGTTAGGGCCACCCATCTGGTTTTCGATGAAATACTGAGCTTGCAGCATCTTACCAATGTCATGGTAAAGCGTTCCTGCCCGCACCAATTCAGCATTGAGGTTGAGTCGTTGCGCCGCCCGCTCCGCCAAAGTGGTCACAAACAATGTGTGTTGAAAAGTTCCAGGTGCCTCAGTGGCCAACCGTCGCAATAAGGGTCGATTGGGGTTCGACAGTTCCAGCAATCGTACCGGTGTCACCAAATCAAATAACCGCTCCAAATAGGGACTGGCCCCCAGAGCAATGATGCTCCAGCCCAAGCCCATCACCCCCGCCAAGGCGATACCCATCCAGCCCAGCCCATTACCCAACACCAAACTCAGGGATCCCTGCACCACCATTTGAGTTAGTGCCGCCCCGCCCCCCAACAGGGCAAGTTCCTCCCGAGATCGCAAGCGTCGGGCACCTACACAGGCCACCAAACTGCCTGCCACCAAAGGGATCCAGGTGATCACCGACGCCTCAGCCACCAACGGCAACAAAAGCGCCTGAGCCGCCACCACCAGCACCCCCAAGCCGGTGCCAAAGAAACTACTGACCAGTAGCCCGACCGCAGGTAAGGAGGAAAACTGAATGCCAAAAGCCGATGCCAACGGAGCGACAGTCGAGACTAGCAACAGCGTCAACATCCGATCTCGTCCCCGCAAGCGGGGATATAGCCGCTGCTGGACTGGGATCAATAGGATCAACACAATGCTCATCAATCCCCCCACCCCGAGGATGCCCCAGACATTGATCCCCCGTTGGGTCAACTCGTAGTGATCCAAGATCAAGAAGATTTCAGGCGTAATTTCCTGTCCGGCCCGCACAATGGGCTGGCCCGCCTCCACAGGGATTAAAGCAGGTTGCACCGCTCCCACCGCCAAGTCAACTTGGGCACGGGTGAGATCTCTGTCCACCAACAAATTGGGCCGGATCACCTGATCCAACAGTTGGGTCATTGCAGTTCTGATTGCCGCCTGGTTCTCCTGACTGACAATCCCCGGCAAGGCCATATCCTCAAATTGCACCTGGATCCCTTGCAGACGCAGAGCTGCTGGCAACCCCGGTGAAAGACCCACCGCCTGCATCCGGTTGAGGGCGCGACGGCTGGCCTGCTGCACCACCAACCACTCCTCTTGGGTCAGATCCAGCAAGAGGGGAGAAATGCTATCTAGCTCCTGATCCCATGTCAGTCGCACCTCCTGATAGCGGCTCTGGGCCTGTTCAATTTGCCGCAATAAAGGTAGCTCTCCCGGCAAGGAATCCCGGAAGGCTCGAAATTGTGGATCCTGCTCTCGGGCCTCAGCCTGCCAAGCCTGAATCAACTCACCGGGGATCCCAGGGGCGAGATCCAGCGTATCGGTGACACTATTTAAGGATCCAGGTGCCGTCTGGATCTGGGTTTTGAGTGCCAGCCATGCCTCAGGGGTAAGCTGCCGCAATCCCAACTGAGCCAGCAGAGACAGGCGATCCAGCCCTAAAAATGGCACCACCCCCGCCTGCTGCCGCAATCCCTCAATCTGAGCCAAGAGAGCTTGCAATTGATCCCGCATGGCTTGGTTAGCGGCCATATCCACCTGCAAAATATCTGGGGTGCCACTGCGGGCTTGATTCTGCCGTTCCTCCGTCGCCCTGGGATCCAACACTTGATCGGTGAAGGGGGCCGAAATGGTCTGGGGAGAGCGGCTACCGATTGTCAATTGGGGCTCGTCAAAATATCGCAAACTGTGGATAGCCGTCAGAGACACCAATGCCACAACATATCCGGTCAATCGTTTGGCATAGATCGAGCTATTAGGATGAAGACGGCGGAGGGGTGAAGAAAGATAGCGCATTCAACAGATCCCAAAAGAGGGGCAAAAACTCAACTATTAACCGTGAATAATGTCACTAAAAACAATTGACAACACTTCAGTTCAAGACTCACTACACTTTGGATCAAACCAGCAGAAAGGTCTGAATTGTTGGTTAGTTGAATATCTCCAAACTGGTAGTCAGCACAGCTTCAATAAATGACATCGACAACCCCTTACCCAATTCCTAGACTAGCAAAAACAGGTCAGCCCACCATAAAAGTCAAGATTTACTGAGGGAACTCATCTGTAACCCAGACAGGAGAGAGGCGGGACGATTGGCATGAGGCCAAGCAAAGGCATGGCGAAAAGCTGCCTCTTGACAGGCTTGCAATTGCTCAAAGTCGATGATGTCCAATGTCAGTAGATTCTCATACTCAAACGGCAGTCGCACATTGTGCAACCCAGCATTATCGGTACAGATGGCGATATCGACCCCAACCTCAAAACACCGATCAAACACCAGCTTGAGGGGATCCAGGCTATCGAGCGTCCCCGTCTTGACATAGGTGGTGGGGCAGACCTCCAGACATTGGCCTCGCTGAGCCAACTGCGGCAACAACTCAGGATGAAGCAGCGGAATCTGGATCCCATGTCCGATCCGCATCACATAGGGCAGCAGTTGAGGGTGACAGCCATCCACCGTTTCATAGAGGTGCGCTGTGGTTTTTAGCCCTCTGGCCAAAGCATATTGGTAAAGACGGATCCAGTCCTCCATCCGCTCCCCATAATTGCGATCTCCTCCCGCCAGATCGATGCCCGACACATAGGGAGATTCGGCAGCAGCCTCCACAATCGCTTGATTGATATGACTGGGTAACCGCGAGTGCATACACAAGATCTGGGTGGTGACGATGGGGTATTCCACATGGCTGGTCACCTCTCCCACCAACGCGATCACCTCACGCATCTGTCGGAGGCGGGCCGGCTCGTCCAAGCTGTGATCTGTCCTCAAGTAAGGGGTATAGCGGATCTCCAGATAGGCTAAATCCTCGAAGATATAAGCGCCGCGCAAAAGCCGATAGATGAAGTAGGGCAGGGCCTCCATCGTCTGGACTTTTTCCACCAGCGTATGCAGCTCCAGATATTCTTCCAGCGTGTTGCGGGGGCGGGTATAAAAGTCCTCGAAGGAATTGTAGGTGGGATACTGATCTGCCAAAGGCAACTGATGGCGATGGAAATAGCCCCACAGAATCCGAGGAACGACGGATCCCCCTAAATGTCGATGGAGTTCTGCATGAAGCGCCATAGAACAAACTCCTAAACGGTAGGGTAGATCATCGGGTGGCCGCAGCCTTGGGCAGGAGGCTAGTGGGCCGAGCCATTGCCGTGGTACTTGTCAGTGTTGTAAAAACCATTGCGAGTGCCGAAATAGAGAGCGCCCAAGGAAACGCCCACAGTAATGACCAATAGAACCAATTTGAATGTCAGCACGGGATCCCCTCTAATCGAGTTATCTGGAATGGTTGATCTGAAGTGGTTGTGTTGTAACTAATGTTTACACCGGCTTTCTCTAGTATGACCTACTTGTCCCACAAAACAAAAAAGGGGTGCCTGTCATCAGACCTTCAAACCACCAGCACTGCCACCAACCTGGACAGGATCGCGTAACCTCATAGCTAGGTGTGTCGAGTCTGAGAACGTTGAATTATGGTGCGTCGCATTCGATCTCGTCGTGGGCGGGCAGCTATTCCTCTTGGGTTGATCCTGCCCCTCATAGCCTTTGCTGCTGGGGGCTTGTTTGCCATTCTGGGATCCCGTTCCCCCCAGATCCCCCTTGCCGCAGCCCAGCCGGAAGTTCCCCTTCTCTGGACAGAAGCGGGACGACCGTTGCTCAATCCCATGCCAGAACCTGAGGCGGTTTGGGAGTGTGATGTGGCCATTGTGGGGGGATCCTTGGGCGGGGTTGCCGCTGCCCATCAGGCCATGCAATCAGGAGCCACCACTTGTTTGATTGAGCTGACCCCGTGGCTGGGGGGACAACTGAGTTCCCAGGGGGTCTCCGCTATTGACGAATCCCTGCCGATGAGGCGACGAGATAACTTTGCCCCCAGTTGGGAAGCCTTCAAAGCCCTGATCGAGCAACAGCCTCTCGATTTGCCCGATTGGCTCGATTTGCCCGCATGGACAGGCCGACGGGATCCCCTTTTAGTGGCTGATGCCAATCGTTGTTGGGTGGGTGCCCTCTGCTTTTTACCCACCGCAGGCGCACGAGCGGCAGAACAATGGCTAGAGCAGGCATTGCCCGCTGCCCCCGCCAGTCGTTGGCAGACCTCCACGGCATTTAAGGGTGCCGAGTTTGATGCCAGCGGTCGCCTTATCACCGCTATCTATGGCGTCCAGAGGATCCCGGTGGATCCCGCCTATCGCCCGTTAGGACATCTCTCGCGGGAGTATGGCGATTGGTATGGCTGGTCAAATAATGCCCTCTTCAATAAGATTCCCCTGCGAATTCAGGCTCCCGAGGGGAGACAACTCTTGGTGATCGACGCCACCGATACGGGCGAGTTGGTGGCCTGGGCCGGGATCCCTTATCGAGTCGGCTCCGAAAGCTATGCCACCACAGGCGAGGTCAATCCGGCAGAGCAGGATAATCCTGAATGCACCCAAGCGTTCACCTTCCCTTTCGTCATGGCCATCCACGATGATCAGGGACAATCTCGCAGTCGCATTGCCCAGATCCCAACCGGTCTAACCCGCGCAGAACATCGCAAGGAATACGACTTGGAAGGCTTCCCGATGTTTGCTGGCCAGAGTGTCTTTAACTATCGGCGGGCGGTGAGCCTGACTGGCAGCGATCCTTTTTATGGCACCCCAGCTCGGGGAGATATGACCCTGGTCAACTGGAATCGGGGCAATGACTGGGGCTTGATGAATCCGGCTCTGCTGATGACCCCAGAGGAGATCCGCAACTCTGGTCAACACCACAACTGGCAGGGGGGAGTTAACTTTGGGGCCCTCAAAGATGGGGAAAATCATGCCCTTTTATTTGCCGAATGGTTGATGGAGACGCAAGCACAGCCTGGATTTCCTTTGGCACTGATGGATGGATCCGAGTCCCCCATGGGCACCCTGTCTGGGCTGAGCATGTATCCCTATATTCGGGAGGGACGGCGGATTTTGGGCCGTGCAGCTTATGGGGATCCCGTCTTTATGATGCGGGAGCAGGATATCCGGGTGGGCACCTGGGCAGCCCGTAACTTTGCCCCCACCGCTATCGGCATCACCCACTACGCCATCGATATGCACGGCTGTCGCTACCGCAACTGGGAACCCTCCTTTTCCGCCAGTGCTGCCCCCATCAACGAATATGCCGTCCGCCCCATTGTCATCCCCCTAGAAGCCCTAATCCCCCAAGAAATCGACAACCTACTGATTGGCAACAAAGGCATCGCCGTCACCCATATCGTCAATGCTGCCACCCGTGTCCATCATGGGGAATGGAGCATCGGTGAGGCAGCCGGGGGGATCGCGGGGTGGCTGGCCCGTCAACCAGGGGATCCCTTGCCTGCCCTGATGACCCATGAGCAAAAACAAGCGGTTCGCCAACATCTGCAATCCTTGGGCCTGCGCTGGAATTGGTAAGCCAACAACCTCACCCGAGACTACAACGATTGGCAATCCATCCTGCCCCTGATTCCCTGATGAAAGCGCCCCTAGTCTTCATAGAGTCGATACGTAAATTCGTTTTTTTGAGCCATGCTTCATCTATCCCATTCTTTCAACACACTGCTCGTGGTCACGGGGATCCCTGTGATTGGCACCGCCCTGATGGTCTTAGGGGTCGCAGCCATGCCTCGGGTTAGTGTTGAACAAGCTGCCCAGATCGCTCGCTTCACCTACACTGAAGGAGTCATCGAAGAAATTGGATTAGACGACGATGAGGATCGTTGGGAAGTGGATTTTACCAACAATACTGATATGGAGATCGATGCTAGTACCGGGCAGGTGATTGAGGTCGACTACAAAAATGAGCGGCCAGATCCAAGACTCGACCCCACCATTAGTCTCGAAGAAGCTGTTGCCATTGCTCGTCCCCTAGGCTCTAGCTCCCATATCAAAGATATTGATTTGGATATCGAAGATGGGCTTTTGGTGTGGGAGGTTGAGTTTGCCAACGATGTGGCAGTTGAAATCGACGCCACCACAGGGACGGTTCTAGAGGTCGAGGAAGACTAAGGCTTTTGAAGGATATTTGAAAGGTAGATGTTGGTCTGGCCGTTCAAAGCAATTTCGCCACTGGGATGGCAACTGGATTCAGCCCACAGTTTGCCCCTAGCGGTATCTCCGAATGGGATCCCAGTCTGCCCGCAGTGCTCTTGGGTGGTCTTGATCCCTCAACCGCCGATGCCGAGGTAGAGGACAACACATCACGGCTTTGTCTCACCCATGCCCAGCCCCATGCCCAGCGATTGGTCAATGAGCTACAGTAACTGGGGCAACCCACCAGGCTCTTTTGCACCGGCCATGACCGCACCCACCCTGACCAAACAATTCGCTTGCTTTGGCGGAACGGTGGCCTACTATAGCCATCCCTCCACCGCCTGCGCCTGTGAGATGCGGTTTGCGGTCTTCATTCCCCCCCAAGCCCAACAGGGATCCGTTCCGGTGCTCTATTTCTTGTCCGGGTTGACCTGTACCGAAGATAATGTCACCACCAAAGCCGGTGCCCAACGCTATGCTGCCGAACATGGCCTGATGTTGGTGGCACCCGATACCAGCCCTCGGGGGGTGAACCTGCCGGGAGAAGAGGATGACTGGGATTTTGGCAGTGGGGCGGGCTTTTATGTCGATGCCACTCAGGATCCCTGGAGCCAGCACTATCGCATGTACACCTACATCGTGGAGGAGCTGCCTGCACTGATCGCCGCCAATTTTGCTGTTTTAACCCATCGACAAGGGATCCTCGGGCATTCGATGGGGGGACATGGGGCGCTGGTGATGGGCCTCCGTAACCCGGAGCTATTTCAATCTATGTCCGCTTTTGCCCCGATTGTGGCTCCCATGCAGTGTCCTTGGGGCACCAAAGCCTTCACTCACTATTTGGGATCCGACCGTGAGCAGTGGCAAGCCTACGATGCCAGCCAACTGGTCAAAACCCATGCGGATCCCCGTCGTCCCATCCTGATCGATCAGGGCACAGCGGATTCTTTTTTGGAAACTCAGCTGATGCCTCAGGTGTTTGAGCAGGCTTGTCAGGCGGCAGGTCAACCCCTGACTTTGCGCCGGCAAGCGGGCTATGACCACAGCTATTTCTTCATCGCCACCTTTATGGCCGACCATATTCGTCACCATGCCGCTGTTTTGTGCGCCTAGTGCTGAGGGATCCCCTTGGCTAGAAGTCTGGGTGGATGCGCCGCAGGGGGGAGGATGCTACACCTATGGCCTGGGTGAGTTCTCGGAGGTTCAGCCCGGAGATATTGTCACAGTGCCCTTTGGATCCCAGATGGTGGGGGGGGTGGCCCTGCGACGGGTGGAACAGTTGCCGGAGGGGATGTCGCCCGAGCGAGTTCGCCCCATTGCCGATGTGGTGGGATCCGGCCTATTGCCCCCTACTTTCTGGCCCTTGCTAGAGCGGGTGGCAGACTACTATCTCACCCCACTGGCAGCGGTCTTGAAAACCGTTTTGCCACCAGGGATCCTGGCTCGCTCCCAGCGACGGGTCAAACTACTGGAGCAGACTGGGGCGGTGATTGCGGCTCAATCAGGCCCAGCTCAGGAGGTCTTAGATCTGCTGGCCTCAAAGCGAGGGGATCTGGCTTGGCGATTTGTTCAGCAACGGATCCCTGGGGCAGCGGCCAGTCTTAAATACTTGCAACAGCAGGGGCTAGTCAGCAGCTATTGGCAGCCGCAGCACAGCACTCAGCCCAAATTTCAGCAGGCCATCACCCTCTGCCAGGAGCCTGATCAGCCCCTCTCCCCCACTCAGCAAACCCTCCTCACTGTGCTCAGACAAAATGGCGGTGACCTGTGGTTGAGCGATTTGCTCAGTCAGGCGGCGGTGAGTCGGAGTGTGGCCCAAAGTCTGGCCCGCAAGGGCATCGTCCGCATCACCAAACGGCACTGGCTCCGCACCAGCTCCGATTCGCCCATAAGTCGAGATCAGGCCAAAGTTCTCACTCCAGAACAACAGACGGCTGTCGCCGAGATCCAACAATCGCTGAAGGGATCCCACCGCTGGCTGCTGTATGGTGTCACCGGATCGGGCAAAACGGAGGTTTATCTCCAGGTGATTGCCAAGGTTCTGGCCCAGGGATCCTCGGCCCTGGTGCTGGTGCCGGAAATTGGCCTCACCCCCCAACTGCTGGATCGGTTTCGAGCCCGATTTGGATCCCAGGTGTTGGTCTATCACAGTGGGCTGTCGGTGGGGGAGCGATTTGACAGTTGGCGGCAGATGTTGACCCCGATCCCGCAGGTGGTGATCGGCACCCGCTCAGCCGTGTTTGCCCCCTTCCCGCAGTTGGGCCTGATCATCCTGGATGAGGAGCACGATGACAGCTACAAGCAAGATCAGCCCCAACCCTGCTATCACGCCCGCCAGGTGGCCTTTTGGCGCTCCGAGTTAGAGGGCTGTCCCATCGTTTTAGGATCCGCCACCCCAGCAGTGGAAACCTATCATGCCGCCCAGCAGCAGCAGATTCAGATCGTTGAGATGCCCCATCGCATTCGGCTGGGGGGGGATCCCTTGCCCATGCCCCAGATCACGCTGGTGGATATGCGGGAGGAGTTGCACAAACGCAATTTCAACATCTTCAGCGGCTATCTCCGCCAAGCCCTAGAGGAGACCATTGCCCAAGGCCAACAGGCGATCTTGTTTGTGCCTCGGCGCGGCCATAGTACCTTTGTCTCCTGTCGCAGCTGTGGCGAACCCCTCACCTGTCCCGACTGTGATGTATCTCTCACCTTTCACAGCATCAGCGAACGGTTGCGCTGTCACTATTGCGGCTACCAACAGGATCATCCCGACCAGTGTCCCGCCTGTGGATCCCCTATTCTCAAACACTTTGGCAGCGGCACCCAAAAGGTGGTGGAAGCCCTGGCAGGATTGGATCCCACTTGGCGCATTCTGCGGTTTGACAGCGACTCCACCCAACGCAAGGGATCCCATCGTCTACTTTTGCAACAGTTTCGGGATGGGGGGGCGGACATCTTGGTGGGCACCCAAATGTTAACCAAGGGGTTGGATGTGCCCCAAGTGACCCTGGTGGGGGTGATTGCTGCCGATGGCATCCTCAATATGGCGGACTTTCGCGCCTCAGAACGGACATTTCAGCTGATCACGCAGGTGGCAGGTCGAGCCGGACGGGGATCCCTGCCGGGACGAGCCATCATCCAAACCTATCTCCCCGATCACCCCACCCTGCAAGCCATCCAACACTATGACTACGGTGGCTTTATCCAGGCCGAGCGGCAGCAACGGCAAGAGGCGGGCTTTCCCCCCTGGCGATCGATGGTCTTAATTAGACTCAGTAGCTCTGATCTGCCAGCCCTGGAAAGCTTTGCCCACGATCTGCGCCATCACCTCGATACCATCGGGATCCCTGGGGAGATCTTGGGGCCATGCCCTGCCCAAGTGCAGCGGGTCAGTGGGGTCTATCGCTGGCAGATTTTGCTCAAAGAACCCAGCCATGCCTCATGGGATCGGCAGCAATTGAACCAGGATTTAAGAGCCTTGGTGGTGCCCACCGGCATCCGGTTAAGCCTAGACGTGGATCCCTTACGAATTTTGTAAGAAAACCAGTTATTAAACATTTTTAAACGCTGAGATAAGCGGCTCGGATCCCTTCATTTTGGGCAATTTCTTGCATGGATCCCTGATAACAAATCTGGCCTTTTTCCAAGATCAGGGCACGATCTGCCACAGCGGAGGCAAAGTGGTGGTTTTGCTCAGAGATAAGGATGGTTAGTCCCTCCTGTTTAAGAGATTGGATTGCCGTTGCCATCTGGGCCACGATCAGGGGAGCCAATCCTTCCGACGGTTCATCCAACAGAAGCAGGGCAGGGTTGCCGATCAGTGTCCGGGCCAAGGCCAACATTTGTTGCTCGCCCCCACTCATGCGACTGCCTAATCGGGATCCCATCTGAGCCAGATTGGGAAACAGCTCAAACAGTCTCTCCACCGTCCACGTGGGGGATCCCGAGTGAGGTTTTTGACGACCCACTTCCAAATTTTCCAGCACAGTCAAATCCCCAAAAATACGTCGCTCCTCCGGCACATAGCCGATCCCCATTTTGGCAATGCGATGGGTGGGCCAATGGGTAATGGACTGCCCTAAGAAAGAAATCTTTCCTGCTGTTGGGGGGACGATATTGATTAAGCTTTTCAGGGTGGTGGATTTGCCCGCCCCATTGCGCCCCATCAAAGCCACCACTTCTCCCCCGAGCAATCTCAAAGTCCAGGTCAAAAAG